>NZ_JBIUCF010000002.1:276065-655773 GCF_044593615.1 Nonomuraea sp. NPDC051941 | reverse complement strand
CGACGAAGGCGATGACCTCGCCGCGTTTGATCTCGATCGAGACCTCGCGCAGGGCGGGCGCCTCGGCGCCGGGGTAGGTGAAGGTGATGTCCGTGGCCGTGATGCGTTCGAAGTTCTCGGGCACCGACGCCTCGCGCGCGGCGGGGACGCGGCGTTCGGCGTCGGCGCAGAACTCCAGGAAGTCGGTGAAGTACAGGCCCTCTTCGTACAGGCGGTTGGTGGCGTACATCAGGTTGGCCAGCGAGGACTGGGCGGACCTGATCGCCAGGACCGCGGTGCCAGCCACCGCCAGCGGGATCGCGGCCAGGGCCAGGAGCACGCCGAGGGCCACGTAGACGAGGGCGGAGCCGAGGCCGCCGAGGGCCTCGCCGACCAGACGGGCGAAGGTCTGGCGCCGGGCGAGCTTGAGCAGGACGTCCTGCTCGGCCCTGGCCACCGCGTCGTACATGCGCAGCAGGAAGCCGCGCATGGTGAACGAGCGCACCTCGGCCGCCGGCTCGCGGTTGGCCAGCAGTTCGGCGATGATCCACTTGCGGCGGTTGGCGGGGATGAGGGCGTAGAGCGTGGTGTAGCGCATCTTGGCGCTGCGGACCGCCGCCCAGGCGTCGGGCAGCACCGCCAGCAGGAGGAGCGGGAGCAGCACCGGATGGAGCACGCCCAGGACGCCGGCCACGGCCGCGATGCCGACCGCGGCCGTGACCACGTTGATGGCCGAGGTCACCACCGAGTCGGCCATGGCCACGCCGCGTAACCTGGCCCGCTGCAGCGCGTCGTGGAATTCGGGGTCGTCGTAGGCCACGAGCTCCACCCGGCTGGTCAGCCCGTACAGGCGCTCCTCGGTGAGCCGGCTCACCTGCGGGTCGAGGCGGGACTGCGCCCAGCCCGCGCCGGCCTGCACGCCGGTGCGGAGCGTCGCGGCCACCCCGACCAGCACGAGGCTGGGCAGCGCGGCCAGCACGCGGTCGGGGGTGGGGCCCTCGCTGAAGAGGGCGCTGAGGACACCGGTGGTCGCCAGCAGGCCGAAGGCCGTGAAGACGCCGCCGAGGAGGTTGAGCGTGATCGTGGCGAGGGTGTCGCGCCGGCCGGCCTGCCAGGCCATGCGCATCGCCTGTGTCACGAGTGACGGCAGCCGCCTGGCGATGGTCAGGAAACCGACCTCCGCCAGCTTGTCCTGATGGGCGTGCCAGTCGGAGAAGGAGATCTCACCGAGCTCGAGCGGCTCATCGACCATGACTTGAGTGTGCCCACGGGCACTGACAGATCTCCACCGATTATGTCTGGGCGCACGGCGTAGTTGGTGACACACTCACAGTGATGCTGCGATTCGCCGACTTCAGCGACCTGCCGGCCGAGCCGAACGCGTTCGTGGGCCGGGAGTCCGATCTAGATGAGCTCGCCCATCTGATGCGCGTCTCCCGGGCCGTGACCCTCTGCGGCGCGGGCGGCATCGGGAAGACCCGGCTGGCGATGCGGCTCGCGGCCAGGGTGGGCCCCGACCACCCGGGCGGCGTGTGGCTGATCGAGCTGGCCGACCTGGAGAAGGGCGAGCTGAGAGAGTACGTCGCCGCCGCGCTCGGCATCGCGGGCGACCTGGCCGAGTCGATCGCGGGCCGGCGCGCGCTCCTGGTGCTCGACAACTGCGAGCCGGTGATCGGGGAGTGCGCGGAGCTGTGCCGTGACCTGCTCTGCGCCTGCCCGGGGCTCACCGTGCTGGCCACCAGCAGGGAGCCGCTGCGCGTGCCCGGCGAGACCGTGTGGCGGGTGCCGCCCCTGTCGGTGGGTGGGGAGGACAGCGAGGCCGTGCGGCTGTTCGTGGCCAGGGCCACCGCCGCCCGGCCCGACTTCGAGCTGACCGACGAGAGCCGGCCGCTGGTCACGGAGCTGTGCCAGGCGCTCGACGGCCTGCCGCTGGCGATCGAGCTGGCCGCCGCCATGGTGCGGGTCCTGTCCGTCCGCCAGCTCGTCGAGCGGCTGGACGACCGGTTCAGGCTGCTGGCGGGCGGCGCGCGTACGGCTCCGGCCCGGCACCGCACGCTCAGGGCCGCGGTGGACTGGAGCTACCGGCTGCTCTCCCCGCAGGAGCGGCTGCTGCTGCGCCGCACGGCGGCCTTCCGCTCCTCGTGGACGCTCGACCTGGCCGAGGCGGTCTGCTCGGGGCCGGGGCTGCCCGAGGAGGACGTGCTGCTCCGGTTGTGCGATCTGGTGGACAAGTCGCTGGTCGCGCTCGACGGCGAGATCGCCGGTCAGGCGCGCTACCGGCTGCTGGAGACCGTACGGGATTATGCGCTGGAGCAGCTCGCCGAGTCCGGCGAGGAGACGGAGCTGCGGCGCAGGCACCTGACGGCGCTGGCCGCGATGGCGAGCGGGTTCAAGGAGGCGATCGCGCCGGGCGCGCGCACGTCGTGGCCGGTGATCGAGCGGTACGTGAACCTGTTCGACGCGCTCAAGGTCGAGGTCGGCTCGGCCTGCGAGTGGTCGATCGCCATCGGCCTGCCGGAGACCGCGTTGAGCCTGCTGACCGACCTGCGTTACCTGCTGGTCGGCAGCGGCAGGAAGCTCGACATGGCCGAGCGGCTCGACCGGCTGCTGGCCCTCGACGTCCCGCAGACGCGGCCGGCGCTGCGCGGCCAGGCCACGATCCTGCGCGGCGAGCTGGCGCTGGCGGCGGGCGATCTCGAGCTGGCCACGTGGTGCACCCGCGCCGGGCTCGATCTGTGCAGGTCCGTCGACGACGCGTACGGCGAGGCCGTCGGCACGATCGTGCTGGCCCAGCTCACCGGCGAGCCCGAGACCCTGACCCGCGCACTGGAGCTGGCCAGGCGCTCTGGCGACCTCATCCTGGAGTCGCTGGCCCAGGGCACCCGGGCGCAGTTCGGCCTGCACCACGGCCGCCTGCGGGAGGCGCAGCGCGGGTTCGAGGAGGTGCTGGCGATCAACGAGGGGCTCGACAACCACGTGGGCCGGTCCTTCGCCCACATCGGGCTCGCCCAGGTCGCCAGGCGCTCGGGCGACCTCCCGACGGCGAAGCGGCACTACGAGTCGGGGCTGAGCCTGCTGCGGCACGTGGACGCCAGGCAGCAGATCGTGAGCTGCCTGGCCGGGCTCGGCAAGGTGGCGCTCGACCAGGGTGACCTGGTGGAGGCCAGGGCCAGGTTCACCGAGGCGCTGGTGCTCAGCCGCGACGCGGGGCTGCGCGCGGGCATCGCCAGGCGGCTGGAGGAGTGGGCGGTCCTGGTCT
The DNA here is from genome assembly GCF_044593615.1 of Nonomuraea sp. NPDC051941. Taxonomy (NCBI): domain Bacteria; kingdom Bacillati; phylum Actinomycetota; class Actinomycetes; order Streptosporangiales; family Streptosporangiaceae; genus Nonomuraea; species Nonomuraea sp. NPDC051941. The sequence continues at coordinate 652,535 of NZ_JBIUCF010000002.1, read as the reverse complement.
CCGCCGAGGGCGACCACCGGCGCGCGGTCCTGCTGGCCGCCGCCTCGGTGGCGCTGCGCAGCCGCCAGCCGGACGCGCGTACGGAGGACGTCCTGCGACCGGCGCGGACCGGGCTGGGCGAGGCCGTGGTCGGCATGTTGTGGGCCGAGGGCGCGGGGATGACCGCCGAACAGGCCGTGGCGTGCGCCCTGGACGGCGCGCTGCCCGAACGCCCCACGGAGCCGGTCGTACCGGTCAGCCAGGACAGCAGGCTCACGGTCAGGGAGCGCGAGATCGCCGAGCTGATCGCCCGAGGGCTCAGCAACCGGGCCATCGCCGACGAACTGGTCATCAGTCCGGCGACCGCCGCCCGCCACGTGGCCAACATTCTGTCCAAGCTCGGCTTCTCCACACGTACACAGATCGCCGCATGGGTGATCGAGAGCCGCTGATCCGCGTACCTCTCTACACATCACGGAGCCTGCCGGTTTACATCGTCGAATGGCCATGTCAGCGCATGTGCGGCACCCATCTGCACACCTACCGTTGCTACGTGTGATCGGCCGCACCGACGTTCCACCCTTTGCGGTGCGGCCGATCCATCGGGGACGTCACGCGTCCGCGCGGAGCTGGGCCTCCTCGGAGGGGTGGAGGTCCGGTTCCGGGCGCGTGGCAGCGGGCTCGAGTCGCGCAGGGCTCGGGCCCGCCCGCGGGAATGCACATCTGCCTACATAGATCGGTGGATGCTGTGCATGCCCGGCGGCCGTACGTTGGCGGTCATGAAGCCTGCCGCCTCGACCACCGGGACCGTGATCCACGAGGTGTTCCGCCAGGCGTACGAGCGCGGGGAGCGGCCGGCGCTCGTCGATCTGCGCGGCGGCCACGTCTACGGCTACCGCAGGCTGGTGACCGAGGTGACCAGGGCGGCCTCGGGGCTCGTACGCAGGGGCGCGCGGCGCGACCAGGTGGTGGGCGTGCACGTCTCGACGGCCGGCGCGCAGACGCTGGCCGTGCACACCGTGCTCGCGGCGGGCGGCGTGGCGGCGCCGATCGATCCCGCGCTCGGCGCCGGGGAGATGGCCGCGTGGCTGCGCGAGTGCGACGCGCGCACCTTGATCACCACCCCCGACCTGGCGGAGACGGCGGTGCGGGCGGCCGACGAGTCCCGGGTGCGGCAGGTCGTCTCGCTGGGCACGGCGCTCGACACGATCGACTTCCGCTGCCTGCTCACGCTGGAGCCCACCCCGCTGCCCGCGCTCGACGCCAAGCGCCAGGACGCGCTGCTGACGGCGGACGGCCGCCGGATGTCCCACGCCGACCTGCTGTCCAGGATGGCGGAGCTCGACCTGCCCGTGGGCCTGGCCGAGTCCGACGTCGTGCTGACCACGTGGCCGCCCGACAGCCGGTGCGACCTGGTCGTCCTGGTCTGCCTGGGCGTGTCCAAGGGCGCGCTGGTGGTGGCCGCGGGCGGCGGCGATCCGCCCGGCACGAGCTACGACTTCAGCGTCACGGTGGTGACGAACCCCGACGGCGGGCTCGAGCGCGTCCGCTGAGTATGCGGAGCTGTTATCCGCCCATCCCTTGACGCCGCGCGGCGGGAAGTGGGTAGATGGCCGTTGGTTGACAACGTTGTCAAATCACCAACTTCGGGGGCTTCGAAGGGATGGTGTGCGATGCGACGGTGGTTAGCGACCGTCTCGATCTCGATCGTGAGCGCGTTGAGCCTGGTGGCCTGCGGTGGCGGCGGAGGCGGGCAGGCGTCCCAGTCTCCGGCTGCGAGTGGCGGCGGCGGAGAGAAGAAACAGGTTGAGGTCTTCTCCTGGTGGACGGGCCCCGGCGAGGCCGACGGCCTCCAGGCGATGAAGAAGATCTTCGAGCAGCAGAATCCGAACTACACATTCTTCGACGCCGCCGTGGCGGGCGGCTCCGGTGACAAGGCCAAGGCGCTGCTCCAGTCGAAGCTCCAGGCCAACACCCCGCCCGACACCTTCCAGGGGCACGCGGGCGCCGAATTGCAGGGCTACATCAAGGCCGGCAACCTTGAGGACCTGACCTTCCTGTACGACGAGCTGAAGCTGAAGGACGTCTTCCCCACGCAGCTCGTCGATCAGATCAGCGTCGACGGCAAGATCTACTCGGTGCCGGTGAACATCCACCGCTCCAACGTGCTGTGGTTCAACCCTGCGGTGCTCAAGGACGCCGGCGTTGCCGCCGCGCCCAAGACGATCGACGAGTTCATCGCGGACCTGGAGAAGGTCAAGGCCAAGGGCAAGATCCCGCTGTCGATCGGCTCCGAGTGGACCGTCACCCACCTGATGGAGAACGTCCTGCTCGGCTCGATGGGCACCGACGCCTACAACGCGCTGTTCAAGCCGGGCGCCGACTGGAACAGCCCGCAGGTGACCAAGGCGCTGGAGAGCTTCGCCAAGATCATGTCGTACGCGGGCGACCCGCAGGACGACTGGCAGCCGGCCGCCAAGCAGGTGGCCGACGGCGAGGCCGCGTTCAACATCATGGGCGACTGGGCGTACGGCTACTTCCACAACCCGCCGGAGGGTGGCCTGGGCAAGAAGTCGAAGACGGACTTCGACTGGGCGCCGGCTCCCGGGACCGAGGGCACGTACATGTGGCTGTCCGACAGCTTCACCCTCCCCAAGGGCGCGAAGAACCGTGACGGGGCCGTCGCCTGGCTGAAGGTCGCGGCCGGCAAGGAGGGCCAGGACGCCTTCAACCCCAAGAAGGGCTCCATCCCCGCCCGCAAGGACGCCGACCAGGCCCTCTACACCGACTACCTGGCCGACGCGCTGAAGGACTGGTCGAGCAACAAGCTCGCCGGGTCGATCCAGCACGGCGTCTCGGTCAACCAGCCGTGGCTGGCGGCGATCACCGAGTCGGTCGGCCTGTTCATCGGCAGCAAGGACGTCAAGGCCCTGCAGCAGGGGCTCGCCGACGCGGCCAAGTCCAACGCTCAGTAGCGAGGTCCGGCGGGCGCCGACCGGCGCCCGCCGGGTCCGTGGGAGGGAATGCTTGTGAGGCGGGCACGCACGTGGCTGCCCGGACTCCTCCTCGTCACGCCGTCGATCATCCTGATCGGCGTCTTCGTGTACGGCATGCTCGGCTGGAACTTCCGGCTGGCCATGACGGACAAGCACGATGAGGTGTCCGAGGGGAAGTTCGTGGGGCTGCGGAACTTCATCGACATCTGGGACCAGCCGCGATGGCACCTCTCGGTGAACCACGCGATCGTCTTCACGGTCGCGTTCGTGCTGGGCGCGCTCCTGCTCGGGTGGCTGCTGGCGTTCCTCATGGAGAAGGGGATCAGGGGCGAGGGGACGTTCCGGGCGATCTACCTGTTCCCGATGGCCATCTCGTTCGTCGCGACCGGCATCGTGTGGCGGTGGCTGATGAACTCGGGGACGGGGGAGCGGGCGGTCGGCCTGAACCGGCTGTTCGACTGGATCGGGCTGCCGCAGTGGCAGTGGTTCAGGGATCCGGACTGGGGGATGGCTGCGATGGCGATCCCCGCCATCTGGCAGATGTCCGGATATGTCATGGCACTGTTTTTGGCGGGCTTCCGCGGCGTGCCCGAGGAGCTGCGGGAGGCCGCGCGGGTGGACGGCTGCACCGAGTGGGGCGTCTACCGGCACGTGGTGCTGCCCCTGCTCCGGCCGGTCACCCTGTCCGCGCTGATCATCCTGGGGCACATCTCGCTCAAGGTGTTCGACCTGATCGTGGCGGTGTCGGGCAAGCAGATCATCACGGACGTGCCCGCGGTGTTCATGTGGGTGGCGGTGTTCGACTCGCACGACCCGGCCAAGGGCGCCACGATCGCGTCGTACATCGTGCTGAGCGTGGCGATCTTCGTGATCCCGTACCTGATCTGGTCCGTGCGTAAGGAGAGGCGCTCATGACGGCGGTGGCCACGCGCCGGGCGGCCTTCCCCTGGCTGCGCTTCGGGCTGCTGATCCTCTTCGTGGTGATCTTCCTGATCCCCATCTACGTGCTGCTGGTCACCAGCTTCAAGCCGCTCACGGAGGCCGACCCCGGCCAGGCATGGAACCTGCCGCGGACGTGGACGACCGAGGCGTGGCAGGTGGCGTGGGAGAAGCTGGCCCCCGGCCTGTGGAACAGCGTGCTGCTGGCCGTGCCGGGCTCGCTGCTGTCGTGCGCGCTCGGCTCCATGAACGGCTACGTGCTGTCCAAGTGGCGCTTCCCCGGGGCGGACGTGCTGTTCACGTTGTTCCTGTTCGGCATGTTCATCCCGTACCAGGGGGTCATGATCCCGCTGGTGCAGCTGCTCGTGGGGCTGAACGAGCTGACCGGGCTGCAGGGGGTCTTCTACGGCGGCATCCCCGGGCTGGTGCTGGCCCACGTCGTGTACGGCATCCCGATCTGCACGCTGATCTTCCGCAACTACTACGTCACGATCCCCGATGAGCTGATCGAGGCCTCCCGGGTGGACGGGGCGGGCATGCTGAGGGCGTACTGGTCGGTGGTGCTGCCGGTGTCGGCGCCCGCGATCGCGGTGGTCGTCATCTGGCAGTTCACCTCGCTCTGGAACGACTTCCTGTTCGCCGTCTTCCTGACCGGCCCGACGAGCTGGCCCACGACCGTGATGCTGAACAACATCGCCGGTGCGCAGGCCACTCCGTACAGCCAGCAGATGGCGGCGGCCATCCTGTCGTCGATCCCGACGATGCTGATCTACGTCCTGCTGGGCCGGTTCTTCATGCGCGGGCTGATGGCGGGGGCGCTCAAGGGGTAGCCACGTGGGACAGGGGCTCGCCGCGTACGTAGCGGGCCACGTCGGCGGCCACGATCGAGGCCGCCTTCATGGCCGTCTGCTTGCTGGCCCCGGCCAGGTGCGGAGTCATGATCAGGTTCGGGGTCGTGAGCAGGCGCGAGCCGGCCGGGATGGGCTCCTCCGGGAAGACGTCCATGGCGGCCCCGAACAGGTGGCCCGAGTCCAGCGCGTCGCACACGGCGTCGTAGTCGACCAGCGCGCCCCTGGCGCAGTTGACCAGGACCGAGCCGCGCGGCATGGCGGCGATCTCGGCCGCGCCGATCATGCCGTTGGTCTCGGGGGTGGCGCGGGCGTGCAGGGAGACGAAGTGGGAGCGCCGGAGCAGCTCGTCCAGCTCCACCCGGCCGGGCACGTCCACGTACGGGTCATAGACCAGGACCTCCGCGCCGAAGCCTTCGAGCATGCGGGCCACGCGGCGGCCGATGGCGCCGTAGCCGACCAGGCCGACCGTGTTGCCGTCTAGCTCGGGGCCGACGTTGTCGTACATGTAGTAGTCGCCCCGCCACACGCCCCCCGACAGGTCGCCGTGCGTCTGGGGGATCCTGCGGGTGGCGGCCAGCAGCATGGCCAGGGTGTGCTCGGCGGTGGCCACCGCGTTGCGGCCCGGCGCGAACGTCACCGCCACGCCCGCCGCCGTGGCCGCCTCCAGGTTGGCGTTGACGGGCCCGCCCCGGCTCACGCAGAACAGCCGCAGGTCGGGAGAAGCGTCCAGGACACGCTTGGTCAAAGGGGCCATCTGGGTCACGCAGACCTCGACGCCGCGTAGCGCCTCGATCAGCTCGTCCTCCACGTCCGAGGCCTCGTCCACCTCACCCACCCGGCCGAACGGCTCGACCGGCCACGGCAGCGTCAGCTCGCTGATGTCCAACTCGCCGGGGACCTCGCGCCTGAGCGCGTCGATGAGCAGGCGGTTCTGGACGAAGTGGTCGCCCGCGGCAAGCACACGGATGGTCAACGAACGGCTCCAATCGGGGAGTTGTACTGCAGCATCGCGGCCCGCCGCCCGGTGCGCAGGCGCAGCTCGGTCAGGGCACAGTTGTCCAGGCGCGGGAACAGCCGCCGGTACTCGCCGAGTGGCACCCCGATCAGGCGGCACAGGGCGAGCCTGATGGCGGTCGTGTGCGCGACCACCAGCACGCGCGCGTCGGGGTGGGCGGCGGCGATGTCGTCGAGGGCGGCCACGAACCGGTCGGCGGCCAGGCTCGGGTCCTCACCGCCGGGCAGCGGGTGCGCGGCGGGGTCGGACTCGAACGCGGCGCGGGCCTCGGGGAAGCGGGCCGCCATCTCGGCCGAGGTCAGACCCTCGCCCTCGCCGAAGTTCAGCTCGCGCAGCCTCGGGTCGGTCCGGAGCTCCACCTTCGCCTGGTCGGCGGCGGACGCGGCGGTGATCCGGGCCCGGCTGAGGGTGGAGGCCCACACGGCCGCCAGGCCCGCCTGACCGGCCCACTCGGCCAGCTGGGCGGCCTGGGCGTGGCCGCGCGGGGTCAGCTCGATGTCGCTGATCCCCGCGTAGCGGTTCTCGGCGTGCCAGACGGTCTCGCCGTGGCGGACCAGGACGAGGTCGGTCATCGGGCGGTCCTCTCGCGTGCGTGCCGGGCGGCGGCCGGGTCGAGCCAGCCGCGCCCTTCCAGCTCGGTGACGAAGCGCAGGTAGGGCTCCGTGAAGTCGGCTCCCGACGGGTCGACGACCGCGCGGGTCCTGATCATCCGGCCGGGGTCGCCGCCCGCCAGGACGGCCATGCCCAGGGCGGGCTCGGCGTTCTCCCGCAGCGTCACCGGACGTCCCAGGACGTCCGCCCTGAGCCGGGTCCAGTACGCGCTGCGGGTGGCGCCGCCGGTCAGGATGATCTCGCCGTCCACGGGCGCGCCGAGAAGGTCGAGGTAGTCGAAGCAGAGGCGCTCGACGAAGGCCGCGCCGAGCAGGATCGCCGTGTAGCGCTCGACGTCGTCGGCCGGGCTGCCGAGCGTGAACCCCTCGGCGCCGGGCGCGTCGAACGGGAAGCGTTCGCCCCGCGAGACCAGCGGGTACGTGACGCTCGCGGGCGGGCCCGGGCGGGCGGCGGCCTGGGCGCTCAGCGCGTCGAGGTCGCGGCCGGGCAGGTCGCGGGAGAGCACGCCGGCGCCGGTGCTCGACGCGCCGCCCGGCAGCCACGAGCCGTCCGGTGCGCGGTGCGAGTAGACGACGCCGAGCGGGTCGTGGATCAGCTCCTTCGTCACACCCTTGAGCACCAGCGTCGTGCCGAGCACCGAGTTCCAGCTCCCGACCCGGGTGGCGCCCGCGCCGAGCTGGGCCGCGCACCCGTCGGTGGTCCCGGCGATCACGGGCGTGCCCGCGGGGATGCCGGTCTCCTCGGCGGCGGCCGCGCAGACCACGCCCAGGCGGGTGCCGGGCCGTACGACCTCGGGGAGCATTTCCGCGGGCACGTCCAGGGCGTCCAGCACCTCGGACGGCCAGCGCTCCTCGATGAGGTCCACGCCGGTCTTGAGCGCGTTGCTGAGGTCGGTGGCCACCTCGTGGCCGACGAGGCGCCGGTTGACGAAGTCGTTCTGGTGCGCCAGCCGCGCTCCGGTGGGCGCGTCCTGGAGCAGCCACAGGAGCTTGGGCAGCGCCCAGTTGGGCTGCATGCGCCGGTAGCCGAGCCGCTCCCAGACGCGGGCGCCCGCCTCGTTGGCGCGCCCGGCGTCGGCGCGCCGGTCGTCGTACATGAGCGCGGGCGTCAGCGCCCGGCCGTCAGGGCCGGTGAGCAGGATCGTTCCAGATGTGGCGGCCACGGCGACGCCCGCGACCTGCTCGGGAGGCACGTCGCGCAGCGCCTCGCGGGTGGCGGCGGCCAGCTCGCGCCACCACTGCTCGGGGTCCTGCTCGTGGCGGGGTCCGTCGCGGTGGCTGGTCAGCGGCCGGCCGGCCGTGCCGAGCACCTGCCCGTCCCCGGAGACGGCCATCGCCCGCACGCTCTGGGTCCCAAGGTCGATGCCGATCCAGACACTCATGTACGGCCCCTCATCTCGGCCAGCAGCGGCCAGGAGACCGCGTTCGCCTGGCGCAGGGTCAAGAAGTCGTCGAACAGCCGGTCGTACAACGCCTGGCGGGCGGGGTTGGGTTCGAGCGCGTCGCGCAGCCGTACATGCTCCGAGGCGGCCGCCGCGATGGACGGGGCGGCGGCGGTGGCGGCCAGCCCCACCAGGTACGCGCCCCGCGCGCCCACCTCGGTGTCGGCCGGGCGGCGCACGGGCAGGCCGGTGACATCGGCGATCAGCTGGAGCCAGGCGGTGCTGTTCGAACCGCCCCCGCACACGCGCAGCTCCGTGGGCGCGGCGCCGGTGGCGGCAAGGCAGTCGCGGATGACCATCGTCAGCCCCTCGAGCACCGCCCGCGCCACGTCCGGGCGGCCGTGCTCGAACGACATGCCCAGCAGCGACCCTCTGGCCAGCGGGTCCGAGAACGGCGCCCGCTCACCGGCGGGCGACATATACGGCAGGAATGTCAGCCCGCGCGCGCCCGGCTCGCTCAGCAGGGCCAGGTCGCCCAGCTCGGCCGGGCCGCTCAGCCCCATCATGCGGCATGTCCACTGCACCACCTCGGTGCCCGCGAACGTGGGGAAGGCCCGCAGGTAGCCGCCGGTCAGCGCGATCGTGATCCCGATCGGCTCGCCTTCCAGGTCGGCCGAGTCGACGATGACCTCGGTGCAGAGCGTGGTGCCGAGGATGCCGCACGCCTGCCCGGCCCGCACCGCGCCCGCGCCCAGCGCCGTGGCGGCGATGTCGTACGGGGCCATCACGACGGGTGTCCCGGCGGGCAGCCCCAGCGCGGAGGCCGCGTCCCCGGACAGCTCGGCGACGTGGCCGGAGCGGATCGGGGGCAGCAGCCGCTCGGCCCACTCCGTGCCGAAGAGGGCCAGCAGCGCGGGGGAGTACGCCCGCGCCCGCAGGTCCATGAACGGCGCGGAGGCGTCGGACTCGTCGGCTGCCAGCTCCCCGGTCATCCGCGCGAAGATCCAGCCGCCGCAGGTGAGCATGGCGCTCGACCGCTCCAGCCGCCCCGGGTCGTTCGCGCGCAGCCAGGTCAGGATCGCGTGCGGCAGCCCGGAGGCGGCCGACGAGCCGTTGAGCCGGAACGCCTCGGCCGCGGTCCCGGAGCGGGTCCAGCCGTCCACGGCCGAGGCCGCCCTGGCGTCGTTCCAGAGGATCGCGGGGCCGGTCGGCTCGCCGTCCGGGCCGACCAGCCAGCAGCCGTCGCCCTGGGCGGTCACGGCCACGAAGTCGACCCCGTCCACCTGGGCGGCGACCTCGCGCACGGTGGCGGCGACCGCGTCCCAGACGGCGTTCATGTCCTGCTCGGCGTGGCCGGGCAGGGGCCTGGAGACCACGGTCTCCCGCCGGGCGACGAACGCCTCCGCGCCTTCGGCGTCGTACCCGACCGCCTTGATGACCGTGGTGCCCGCGTCAACGCAGATGATCGCCATCAGGCCCTGCCGTGGGAGGTCCTCGACCGGCGCGACACGGAGTCGACGATCACGGCGAGCAGCAGCACCGCCCCGGTGACCACGAACCTGATCGACGAGTCGAGGTTGAGCAGGGTCAGGCCGCTGGAGATGGACTGGATGACGATGATCCCGAGCAGCGCGCCGAACGCGGTGCCGCGCCCGCCGAACAGGCTCGTCCCGCCGATCACGGCCGCCGCGATGGCGTTGAGGTTGACGTCGCCGCCGCCGCTGGACTGGTTGGCCGCCGCGAGCCTCGCCGCGGCCAGGATGCCGCCGACCGCGGCGAACGTCGAGCAGAGCACGAACACCGAGGTGTAGACGGCCCTGACGTTGATGCCGGCCCGGCGGGCGGCCTCCACGTTGCCGCCGACGGCGTAGACGGCCCGGCCCCACTTCGTCCGCGACAGCAGGTAGTGCATGATCAGCACGAGCGCCACGAAGAAGACGAACATCCAGCCCACGCCGCGCGTCTGGCCCAGGTACCAGACCACGAAGGCCAGCACGACCAGCAGCGCCGCGCTTCTGACGGCCAGCGTGGACACGTTCCTGGCCGACAGCCCGGCCTTGCGCCGCTCCTGCGCGTGCAGGTATCCGGTGACGAACAGCCAGACGGCCCCGACGACCGCGAACGTGTACGACAGCCAGGCCGGCACGAAGTCGAGCTGCGCGAAGTTCACCAGGCCCGAGTCGAAGGGCAGGTTGATCGACCCCTTGGTGCCCAGCACGTACAGCTGGAGCCCGAGGAAGGCGAGCAGGCCGGCCAGCGTGATCACGAAGCTCGGTACCCCGAACCGGTTGAACAGCTGGCCGTACAGCCAGCCGACGACCGCGCCCATGATCACCGCCGCGGCGATGGCCAGCCAGACCGGCAGCCCCTGGCCCACGAACAGCACCGCGAGCACCGCTCCCGACAGCCCGCTGACCGAGCCGACGGACAGGTCGATCTGGCCCACCAGCAGCACGCAGACGATGCCGAGCGAGATGATGCCGACGGCGGCGGACTCCAGGGTGAGGTTCACCAGGTTCGCGCTGGACAGGAAGATCGGGTTCAGGACCTGCAGGACCGTCCAGATGACCACGAGCCCGACCACGACGGGGATGACGCCCAGGTCGCCGCCGCGGGCCCGCTCGATCACGTCGGCGAGCGCGCCGCGCAGGCCGTCGCGGTCCTGCAGCCGCTCGTCCTGGCGGTCGGTCGTCACTGCGCTCATGAGCTGTTCCTCTTGTCCATGGCCTCACTCCGTGAGGCGGGCTCGGTCGCCTCCGATGCCGTCGCCTTCCCCCGCTCTGGTCGCTTCGCTCCCGCCGCTCCTCCAGGCGCCGGCGCTCCCTCGCGCTGCGCCCGCCTGGAGACCACGTTGTCGGTGGCGCCGGTGATGGCGGCGATGATGTCCTCGGTGGAGACCTGGTCCACGTCGAACACGCCGTTGTTGCGGCCGAGCCGCAGCACGGCGACGGTGTCGGCGACGGCCTTCACGTCGGCCATGTTGTGGCTGATCATGATGACGCCCAGGCCGTTCTCGCGCAGCCGCTCGACCAGGTTGAGCACCTCGGCCGTCTGCGCCACGCCCAGCGCGGCGGTGGGCTCGTCGAGGATGATGACCTTCGGGTCGCCGAGCAGCGACCGGGCGATGGCCACCGTCTGCCGCTGGCCGCCCGACAGCGCCGCGACCGGCACCCGTACGCTCGGGATCTTGGCGGACAGCTGGCGGAGCAGCTCCCACGAGCGGGTCTCCATGGCCACGTCGTTGAGGCGCAGCGGGCGGATCTCCTGGCCGAGGAACAGGTTCTGGATCACGTTGAGGTTCTCGCAGAGCGCCAGGTCCTGGAAGACCGTGGCGATACCGAGCTTGTGCGCGGCGGCCGGGGTGGGGATGTGGACCTCGTTCCCCTCGAACGTGATCGTGCCGCCGTCCGGCGGGTGCACGCCCGAGAGGATCTTGACCAGGGTCGACTTTCCCGCGCCGTTGTCTCCCACGACCGCGACGACCTGGCCGGCGGCGACGTCGAGCTCGATGTCGGTCAGCGCCGCCACCGCGCCGAAGGTCTTGCTGATCCCGCGCAGAGAGAGGACGCTCATCACTTGATTCCGAGCTCGCCGCAGCCCTTGGCGTACTCACCGGCGCAGGCCTCGGCGGCCTTCATGATGCCGCTGTCGAACAGCACTTCCTTGATGTTCTCCTTGGTCACCACCGTGGGCACGAACAGCTCCGACGGGGTGTTGTAGAGCGTGGCCTTGCCCGCGGGCTTCTTGCCCTGCATGAACTCCCACGCCACGTTCGCGGAGGCCTCGGCCACGATCTTGATCGGCTTGGAGATCGTGTTGTACTGGTCGCCCGCGATGATGCGCTGGGCGGCGGCCAGCTCGGCGTCGTTGCCGGTGATCGGCGGCACCTTCACGCCCGCGGCCTTGAACGCGGCGATCGAGCCGCCGCCGGTGCCGTCGTTGGCCGCGACCACGCCGACGATCTGGTCCTTGAACTGGGTGATCTGGCCGCTGACCCAGGTCTGGGCCTTCTCCGGCTGCCAGTCGGGGGTGTCGTACTCGGCCAGCACCTTGAACCCGCTCGGGTCGACCGCGCTGTGGATGCCCTTCTTGATCAGGCCGGCCGCCGCGTCCGTGGGCGAGCCGTTGACCTGGAGGATCCCGCCCTTGGCGTTCTCCTTCTTCAGGTGGTCGACCAGGGACTGGGCGATCATGGCGCCGATCTTCTCGTTGTCGAACGAGATGTAGTAGTCGGCGGGCGTGGCCGGGATCGGCCGGTCGTAGGCGATGACCGGCACCTGCTGCGCCTGGGCCGACTTGACGATGGTGGCTGCGGCGGCGGAGTCGACCGGGTCGATCACGATGGCCTTGACGCCCTGGGCGAGCGCGGAGTTGGCCTGTTGCTGCTGCTTGGCGGCGTCGGAGTCGGCGTTCTGGTAGATGACCTGGCAGGTCGGGCAGAGCTGCTTCATCTTGGCCTCGAACAGCGGCTTGTCCGCCAGCTCGTACCGGGTGGAGGCGAGGTCGGGCATGAGGAAGGCGACCTTGGCGTTCTGGACGGCGCCGCTGCCGCCGCCGCTGGTGTCCCCGCCGGTCGAGCCGGAGCCGGAGCCGCACGCGGCCAGCACCGAGCCTGCGAGCACTGCTGCTGCGGCGAACGCGGAGGTCCGCATCTTAGCTCTGTTCACGGGTTTCGTTCCTCACTTGCTACCGGGATCTATGACGCACTGCCCCCCGAAACAGGACAATGCCCCTCACAACCAGGCACATCCTGTGGTGCGGCTCACGGTAGCGCGGGTGCTGAAACTTTGTCCAGCAAAAATGTTCAGAGCTGGCGAGCGGCGGCCACCAGGCCCTCTGCCGTCGGGACATCCGTGACGAGCTGGTTGAAGTAGCCGCCCTTGGCGCCCGCGACGATGGACAGCACCTTCTCGGCGCCTACCGCGACCGCGATCGTGGCGGGGATGCGGCGCAGCTCCTCCGGCTTCGTGGCGACCAGGCGCTCGCTGCCCGGGTACGTGACGGGCTCGCCGTCGCGGTCGTAGACGCGCATGCACACGTCGCCCACGGCCTGGCGCAGGCTGTCGGCGTCGCGCGGCATGAGGGAGGGCGTCATCTGTCGCATCAGCGGGGCCGAGCCGACGCCGACGATGGCGCACTTGGCGTGCGCCCACAGGTCCATGACCCGGCGTACGGACGGCTCGTGCTGCAGCGAGTAGAACAGCTCGGGGCCGGGCAGCGCGGGCGCGTAGAGGTAGGCGGGCACGCCACCGGCGCGTTCGGCCAGGATGCGGGTGGTCTCGTTGGTCTGGAACCAGGGTTGCGGCTCCTCCTGGCCGCCCACGGCGGGCGCGATCGTGACGCCCGGGTACTGGCCGAGCCCTTCGCGGGCGCACTCGTAGACCGTGGTGCCGGACGAGACGAGCACGACGTCGCCGGACTCCAGCCCGACCGCCGCCAGCGCGCGGGTCACGGCGGGCGCCAGCCACGGGCCCAGGGTGGGGCCGCTGACCTTGGGGACCAGGTAGACGCGCTCCAGGTCGAGCGCCTCGGCCACCTCGGCGGCCAGCGGGCCGTCCGCGAGCGCGGCCGGCCGGTGCACCTTGATCTCGACGATGCCCTGCTTGCGGGCCTCGGTGAGCAGCCGGCTCACGGTCGCCCTGGAGACGCCGAGCCGCTGGGCGATGTCGCCCTGCGTGGCCTCCTCGATGTAGTACTGCTGGGCCGCCGCGTACATCAGCTCAAGCGGGAACCTGGCCTGCGTCTCGGGTGCGACGTCGGCGGCATTCATGCGCGCGCTCCTGTGAACATTTTTGCTGAACCGATGCGCAAACGACTATAGGCGGTGATGTCCCCGGGGGCCACTGCCGCGTCCTCCGCTGGAAAGGCTAGCCGCCATGAGGTTCTCCAGACAGGGCTACTACTCTGCGCTTACGATCGGCTGCGCACAGTAATGCGGGGGACAGGGGAGAGGCAATGTCCAAGGGGATGTACGTCGCGGTGGCCGTCGGCCTGGTGGTCGGGAACATGGCGCCGCCCGCCGTGGCGGCGGCCACGGTCCTGCGCTGCGACACCTACGTGCACGCGCAGGACCGAGACCTCGGCATCGCGTCCTGCACCAACCCCACGGGCCAGACCTGGAGGTTCCGGGCCGTGGTGGTCTGCGGCCGGGCGCCGGACGTCGTGGGCGAGTGGGTGACGCTCGCGCCCGGCGCGTCGGGGGAGTCCCGGGGATACTGCGGCGGCATCTTCACCAGCGGCGTGGGCGCCGTGGGCGTGGACGAGCGGGTCGCCTGACCGGTCAGTCCGGTGGGGGGAGCTCGCCGGAGCCGCGGGCGATGAGCCGTACCGGCAGCTCGATGTGCTCCGGCGGGCCCGTGTCGCCGCGCAGGCGGCGGAAGAGCAGCTCGGCCGCCACCCGCCCCATCCACGCGGGGTCCTGCGCCACCACGCTCACCCCGGGGGTCAGCAGGTCGGCCAGCTCGAAGTCGTCGAACCCCACCAGCGCCACCCGGCGCCCCGCCAGCGCGCGCAGCGCCGTCACGGTGTAGCGGCCGTTGCCGGTGAACAGCGCGGAGGGCGGATCGTCCAGGGCGAACATGCGGGCCAAGTCGGCGCGTACGCCCTCCAGTGAGGGCGGCCGCATCGACACCAGCCGCTCGTCGAACAACCCTCCGAGCGCCTGCCGGTAGCCGTTGAGCCGCTCGGCCGCGGTGAAGATCCCCGGGGCGTCCCCGAGGAAGGCGATCCTGCGGTGGCCGTGGCCCATGAGGTGGCGGATCGCCTCCCCGGTGCCGCCCAGGTTGTCGGCGAGCACCGTGTCCACGTCGATCCCCGCTCCCGGCGGCCGGTCGGCGAACACCACCGGCGTGCCGGCCTCCAGCTCGGGCCGCAGGTACGAGTGGTCCTCGCCGGCGGGCACCATGATCAGCCCGTCCACGCGGCGCGCGCAGAACGTCTCGACCAGCTCGCGCTCCCTGAGCGGCTCCTCGCTCGACGACCCGCTCAGCAGCAGGCAGCCGTGCTCGATGACGACGTCCTCGACGGCCCGGCTCAGACCCGAGTAGAACGGGTCCGCCACGTCCTCGATGACCAGCCCGACCGTGGCGGTCCTGCCCCTGCGCAGCACCGCCGCACTCTCGTTGCGGCTGTAGCCCAGCCGCTCGATGGCCGCGCGCACCCGCTCGGCGGTGGCCGGGTGGACGCCGGGCTCGCCGTTCACGACGCGCGAGACGGTCTTGAGCGCCACGCCCGCCGCCGAGGCGACGTCCTTCATCGTCGGTCTCACGCCAGGATCATTCCTCACCTGGACCAGGCAGACAACGTTGTCAGGGGTTATGCGAAAGTGGTTCCCTATGTCGTTGAGATCTGCCGTGCTGGTGACCGGGTTCGTACTGGCCGCGCTCAACCTGCGCCCCGCCATCGCGGGGGTCTCCCCGCTCCTCGACGAGATCATGAAGGACGTGGGCCTGTCGCCCGCCGGCGGCGGCGCCGTCACCACGGTCATGGTGGTCTGCCTCGGCGTGTTCGGGCCGGTCACGCCGCTGCTCGCGCGGCGCTTCGGGCTCGACCGCACGCTGCTGGCCGGACTGCTGGTCATCGCGGCGGGCGTGACGCTGCGCGGCCTCGGCGGCGCGCCCGTGCTCTACCTCGGCTCCGCCCTGGCCGCCACGGCGATCGCCGTCATGAACGTCTCCATGCCCGCCGTCGTCAAGGAGCACTTTCCCACCCGGGTCAACCTGCTGACCGGCGTCTACGTCGCCGCCGTGGTGGCCGGCGCCACCCTCGCCTCCGGGCTGGTCGTCCCCATCGAGCACGCCACCGGGTACGGCTGGCGCGGCGTCTCCGCGCTGCTCGCCGTGCCCGCCCTGCTGGCCGCGCTGCTCTGGCTACCCCAGGCGCTGCGCAAGCAGAGCGGGGCGCAGAACGGGCCCAGGCCGTTCGGAGCGGTGCTCAGGAGCCCCGTGACCTGGTCCGTGACCGCTCTCATGGGCCTGCAGTCGCTCACCTTCTACGTCATGCTGGCCTGGCTGCCGACGATCTTCCTGGAGGCCGGACTCCCTGCCGACCAGGCCGGCTACCTGCTCAGCCTGACGAACCTGGTCCAGGTCGGCACCTCGCTGGCGATCCCCGTGCTGGCGGGCCGGCGGGCCTCGCAGGTGCCGTACGTGGTCGGAGCGGGGGTGCTGACCGTGCTCGGCTACCTCGGCATGCTGCTGGCCCCCACGGCCGCGCCCTGGCTGTGGATGATCGTGCTGGGGATCGGCCAGGGCGCCTCGTTCGCGCTGGCACTGCTGATCATCGCGCTGCGGCCCGCCGATCCGGCCACCGTGACCGCGCTGTCGGCCGTGGCGCAGTCCGTGGGGTACGGGATCGCGGCGGTGGGGCCGTTGCTGTTCGGGTTCCTCAGGGAGGTCTCCGGCGGCTGGACGGTGCCGCTGCTGGCGGGGCTGGGGGTGCTCGTGGTGCAGATCACGGCTGGGTGGTTCGCGGGGCGGCCTGCTACCTTAGGTAAGGCTAACCTTTAGGGGGTTCAGGGTGCTGACCGAGACGCTCCAGCGGGTCGCCGACGCGCGTGGCGGGGTGCTGGGCGTCGAGCCGCGCCTGGTCATCGAGCCCGACGGCAGCTGGACGCCGGTCGCCGAGCTGCTGCGGGGGCCGTACGCGGCGCTGCTCGGGCTGATCGACGAGACGGCCGCGCGCTGGAACGCGCCACGCCACGTCGGCGCGGCGCTGTTCTGGAAGACCTACGGCTACTGGCACACCATGCCCATGGCGCTCGGCTGGGCGCTGGACGGGCAGGTGCCGATCATGCGGCCGGCGGACACGTACTTCAAGGTGTCGGACGCCGGGGTGACGATCGCGGCCACGCGGGTGAGCTGGTCCGAAGGGGCCGCCGCGATCCGCGAGGCGCTCGCCGAGTCGCAGGCGCCGCTAGTGCGGGCCGTCGGGGCGATCGCGAAGGTGGGCGAGCGGACGCTGTGGGGATCCACGGCCGAGGCGCTCGCCCATCCGCTGACGTCGATCGTGCCGGGCGACTACATGCGGCTGCTGAAGGAGATCGGCCCGCCGGTCGACGGGCTGATCGAGCCCGCCGGCGACGGCTACTTCCGCAGGACCTGCTGCCTGTGGATCACACTGCCCGATGTCGAGCCCTGCGGAAGCTGCTGCGTGCTCAGGCCACCACCGCGTCGTCCAGCGGCCTGAGCTCGTCGGCGTAGCTCACCGAGACGCGGCGCATGACGCCGGTGTCGTCGATGGAGTACTGGCCGAGCCGCCACAGCGGCGGCGAGTAGGCGTGGATGGAGACACTTTCGTCCACCGCGCCGTTGAGGCGGTGGATGTGATCGGGCCCGAACGAGAACGACTGCCCCTCCGTGACCACGGTCTCCAGATGCTCGCCGCCGATGCGCGGGTTGCACTCCAGGAGCGCGCCCCGCACCACGTGGACGGCGCCGGAGGAGATGTCGTGGTCGTGCCAGCCGGTGTCGTCCTCGGGGCGCCAGCAGAGCAGCCAGACGTCCACGTACGCGTCACGGTAGAGCGAGGCGTAGTGCCTGCCGCCGTCCTCGGGGAACTGCACCTGGTCCCGCCACTCCTCGGGGTGGGTTGCCAGCTCGTTCACCAGGTCGCGCAGTTCGCGCCGGTCGAGCGTGCGCTCGGGCAACCGGGCACAGGTGCCCCCGTCCTGGATTTGCTGAGTGCTCACGTACGAGTCTCCTTTCCGCTCAATAGACGACGGGGGTTGACGACCCGGATGGCGTGGCCGGCGGCCGCGCCGAGTCCGGGCTCGGGTGCGGTGGCGTAAGGGGCGTCGGAGCCGTTGACGACGACGTCGATGCCCAGCTCGCGGACGATCGCGTCGATCGCCCGCGGGCCGTAGGAGGAGGTCTCCACGAAGAAGTTCGGATCGACCAGGCCGCGGCTGCCGCCGCCCCTGGCGATCAGGCGCTCGGAGTGCAGCGGGGCCAGCCCCGCGAGGAGGGCGAAGCAGACGCGCAGTTCCGGGTGCCTGGGGCGGACGACGGCGTGGAAGTAGTGCCACGCGGCGTGCATCTGCTGGACGTACGGCACCACGGCGGGCCACCAGGGCGGCGTGCCCGGGGTCTTCGCGGCCGGGCCGGGGTGGACGAACAGCGGAAGGTCCAGGTCCGTCAGCACCTCGAGCAGGCCGTCGTCGGGCACGGCCGTCGCGGGGATCTGCAGCCCCGCGAAGCCGCGGCCGAGGTCCCGGGCCAGGCGCTCGGGGTCGGGCCGGCTGAGGCACGTCGACGCCCAGGCCCCGAACGGCTCGCCCAGCGCGAGCGCGCCGTCGTGGTAGGCGTCGATGACCGGCCAGGACTCCTCCGGCGGCAGGAACTCGATGCCGAGCGGGCTCGACGGCGACACCAACGCCAGCTCCAGGCCGGTGGTGTCGCGGTGCTCGAGGTCCTGGGGGTCGATCTCGTACGGGGGCTCGTCGTCGAGGAACAACGTCCAGCCGTCGACGTGGGGAGGGGAGGAACGGGCGCGCAGAGCGTCGACGAGCGGGCGCGTCCAGACGTGCTGATGGACGTCGATGCTCACGGCTTCCTCCTTCCCCTATTCCCTACTAACATTACAGGTAACCCGCGCCACCTTGCGACACTGAGCTGTGAAGCGTTTCAGTGATACGGTTCAGTGAACCGCTTCACAAGCCCGTTGTCAACGGGCCCGACGCCGCCGGAAACGCCGACAGGCCCGGCGTTCCGGGGCGGCGCACGCGCGGTGAGAAGCGCGAATCGTCTGACTGGAATCGGTTCTGTCGGCGCTAGCGAATAGGCTGGCTTAATGCCTCGCAAGAGAGCCACGATCCGGGAGGTGGCTCAGGCCACAGGCCTGTCACCGGCAGCCGTCTCGTATGCGCTGCGCGGCCTGCAGGTTTCCGAGGAGACCATGGAGCGCGTACGCGCGGCAGCCGCCGAGCTGGGCTACGAGGCCGACCCCATCGCCAGGGCCCTGGCCAGCGGGCGCACCGGCATGATCGGCCTGCTGTGCGGCTCGCTGGAGGACCTGTGGCAGCAGTCCCTGGCGGTCGGCATCAGCAGAGGGCTGCGGGAGAAAGACCGCTATGCCCTGATCCTTGACGCGGTGGGCGATCCCGCCCGCGAGCGGGCCTTCGCCCAGCGGCTGCGCGACCAGCGCGTCGATGGCCTGATCGTCCAGCCGATCGATCCGGTGGCGGCGTTCTGGCCCGAGCTGTGCGAGTCGCTGCCGGTGGTCGCGATCGGCGACTCGATCGCGGGCACGGCCGGGGAGGTCGTCTTCGACAACCGGCGCGGCGTGACGCTGGCGCTGGAGCACCTGCGCGCGCTGGGCCACCGCCGCATCGCCGTCCTCACCCCGACCCGGGCCAGCACTCCCGACCGGCCCGCCGACGTGCACGTCACCGCCGAGGCCGACCGGCTGGGGCTGGACATCGTGGTCGCCACCGCCCCGCACGGGCTGGCGGGGGCCACCGCCACGGCGCGGGAGCTGCTGGCGGGGCAGGGGCCGAGCGCGGTGTTCTGCTTCGCGGACTCGATCGCCTACGGGGTTTACGCCGCGGCTCAGGAGCTGGGGCTGGCCGTGCCCGACGACGTGTCGGTCATGGGGTATGACGATCACCCGATGTCCGGGCTGCTCACGCCTGGTCTCACGACCGTCGATTGGGACATCGACGGGATCGTCAAGGCCGCGGTCCGCCTCATCTCGGCGGCGACGGACGGGGGGACCCGGCGGCGGCGTGTCGTCCAGGAGCCCACCCTTCGAGAGCGGGGATCGGTCGCCCGCGTGTCGTGACGCCTTCCCCGGCCTCGGTGCGCATCCGTTGGGGGGCACCCGAGAGCGGGGCCCTCCGAAAGCGGGCAGCCTCGGGGGGTCAGAGGGGTGGGTGGAGGGTCAGGGCGTGGCGGGAGGTGGTGAGGTCGTCGGTGAGGGGGCGGTCCGCGGTGGGGGTGTTGAGGGCCCGGAGGGCGGCGGTGCGTTCGCAGGCCAGGACGATTTCCAGGGGCTCCAGGCAGCGCAGGGCGTTGCGGGCCGCCTGGGTGGCGAAGCCCGCGTGGTCCTCCGTGCCCAGGGAGATCACCGCCGTGCCAGTCGTCACCGGCGTCGCGAGGAGCCGGAGCTCGGCCAGGGCATCCTGGGCCACGTACTCCAGGATCAGCGCCCCCGACGACCCCGGGCGGTCGGCGAGAAAGGGGTGGTGGCCGGTGTAGGCGGGGTCCATGAGGGTGGCCAGGCGAGCGGCGCTGAGCTGGGCCGTCTGTACGAGCGCGGCACGCGACGCGTCGAGCGCCAGCGCCAGCGGGGCCGAGTGGAAGTTGCCGTTGTGCCAGGCCAGGGAGCCGGCGATGAGGGGGTTCTCGGCGGCGGCGTTGAGGTCGATCTCGACGGCGGCCGTGGCCCGGTCGAGGGCGTCCACGGCGGCCCCGTGCACCTGGGCGAAGGCCCGGTAGCCGTACGGGTCCTGCACGCGGGTCGCCAGCTCCTGGGTGAGCAGGCCGCGCAGGCGGGCGGCCACGGCGGCCTGGCCGGGGTGGGGGCGGGCCTCCTGTACGGCGGCCGCCAGCGGCTCCGCCGAGGCGCCCACGGCGGTGAACGACATCGCCGCCACGTCGATGACGGCTTCCAGGAGGAGACGGAGGCGGTGGCAGGCGATGGCGGCGTCGGCCAGCGTGGCGGCCCCCGAGCTGATGAACGGCAGCGCGTCCTCCGGGGCGAAGGGGAAGCGGGGCCCGGCCACGTCGATCGGGGGCGTCCCCGGAGGGAACGGGGGTGGGGGTTCGTGGTGCCACGGGAGTTCGCCGAGCAGGCACAGGGCCGTGGTGGCGAGGGCGGAGAGGTCGCCGGTGCCGATGGCGCCGTACGTCTGGATCGGCGGGGTGAAGCCGCCGTTGATCGCCTCGGCCAGCGCCGGCAGGACGGCCGGATCGATGCCGGAGCCGCCGACGAGGAGCTGGTTGAGCCGGACCACGAGCATGGCCCGGGCGCGGGCCGGCGGGATCATCGGGCCGGCGCCGCACACGTGGCTGCGGAGCAGGTCGAGGCCGGGCTTGTCGAGGATGACGCCTCTGTTGGCGCCCACGCCGGTGCTCCGCCCGTACACGGGGCCCGTGAGCTCCTGAGCGGTGGCCCACGCGGCCCGGGCCCGATCGAGGGAGGCGATCGTGACCCGGGCACCGTCGTACGCGGCCTCGTGGACCTGCGCGCAGGTCAGGCCGGCGCCGTCGAGCTCCACCGGCGGTTCAGTCGCCGTCGGGAATGAACAGGCCCAGCAGCCAGCTCACCACGCTGATGATGATCGCGCCCCAGAAGGCGGCCGGATAGAAGTTGTCGACGTGGAAGGGGATGTCGAGCTGAGTCGAGATCCAGCTCGTCAGCAGCAGCATGGCCGCGTTGATCACGAGGAGGAACAGGCCCAGTGTCAGAACGATGATCGCGCATCCGAGGGCCTTGACGATGGGCTTGACGATCGCGTTCACGATGCCGAAGATCAACGCCACGATCAGCAGCACGCCCCAGTATTTGGCGGAGTTGGGGGAGGTGCTGACCTCGATGCCGGGGACCAGTTGGATGGCCACCCAGAGGGCCGCCGCCGCGGCGATGGTTCTGATGATGAATCTCACGCTGCTTGATCCTCCCACTTGAGATCGGCACTTCGATAGTGGCGCGGCCACTACGATTCTCAGCGGCTACTGTGCGTAGTCGTCGGTTATGATTGGCCCAACTCGGGAAGAGGCGTCCAGGGGGAGGGAGCGAGATGGACGCGAACGGGCTCGAGTCGTTGCCGGCCGACGAGTTGCACGACCGTGCGGTGCGGTACGCCGTACGGCACGGGGACCTGGGGTTTCTCTGGGACCTGTTGAAGGTGATCCCGGCCGCCGAGGCCGCCAGCGGTCACGGGACGGAGGCCGCCAACGACCTCAGCAGGGTCTCCGCGCTGCTCAGCGATGCCATCGCCTCCGGCGAGGGGCAGTTGGGTGAGGCGCTGCGCCCGATCTACATAGAGTATTTGCGTAAACATCCCGACGCCTGACCGTGCTCCCAGGGCGCCGGGGGGTGACCTCGCAAGGCCGATACGGGCCACCCTCCGTAATCACACGGGCGCGCTCAGCCCGCCATGCGGGCCTCGCTGCCGCTGTATTCGGCGAAGCCGGGCGTGCTGACCTCCTGCCCGTCACGGGTGATGATCATCGTCTGGTACGGCCCCGCCGCCGCCAGGTCGGCCGCGAAGCGCCTGGACAGCATGGGCCCCATGGCGTAGATGGCGGTCGCGTACGCGTCGGCCTGGCCCAGGTCGGGACCGACCACGGTGACCGAGCCGAGCCCTTCCTCGACGGCCCCCGTGTGCGGGTTGACTATGGGCGCGCCGCCGGAGGTGGCGATGCCGAGGTCGTGGGCGAAGACGACCTTGCGGATCACGTCCTTGCGCGGATCGCGGATGCCGACCCGCCAGCGCTTGCCCGGGGCGGCCGAGCCGCGCACCCTGATGTCCTCGCCCGCGCTGATGCGGTGGTCGCCCGCGCCCGCGTTGACCAGAGCGCGGGAAAGGCGTTCGAGCGCCCAGCCCTTGATGTAGCCCGA
This sequence comes from Nonomuraea sp. NPDC051941, assembly GCF_044593615.1. Lineage (NCBI taxonomy): Bacteria > Bacillati > Actinomycetota > Actinomycetes > Streptosporangiales > Streptosporangiaceae > Nonomuraea > Nonomuraea sp. NPDC051941. The sequence continues at coordinate 630,200 of NZ_JBIUCF010000002.1, read as the reverse complement.
CGGGTCGGTGACGCCGTTGATGCGGGCCTCGAAGTAGCCGTCGGTGGCCTGGCTGATCTCGTCGCAGCGGTGGAGGACCTCGATGAGCTCGGGGATCTGCTTGATCGTCTGGCCGCGGTTGAGGCGGCCGATCTGGCTGTCCTCTCTTACCGGGCTGAAGGTGTCTTCCACCCACCTCAGCCAGGAGAACGCGTCATCCAGCAGGGGCGTCATCTCACGCACCGGGAGAGCGGTGCGGATGTCCACACTGACCGGCATGCCCATGACCATCTCGACACGGGCGCTTCCGGGGAAAGTCGTCACCTTGCCTCCTTGTCCGCAGCCCACCGTTGCAGATGGCGCGTAATGTGGAGCTAAACCTTTTACCGTGATTTGAAATGAATCTGTGATCTTGGGACAGCAAGGCGTGACAACGCGCCGCGTACGTACCTCTTGAACTGCCGCGGACCGGCCACCACCACGTCGCGCTCGGCGATGTCGGGAATCTGGCGGCTCAGGCCGGAGGCGCTCAGGCGCTCCTTGGCGCGCGGGTCGTGCTCGGCGCCCTCGACGAGGATGAGCCCGTATCGGGCCTCCAGTTCGCGCAGCTCGTCGGTGGCGCGCTCGGTGCGGTAGACGGCCACGGTGTCGGGCGTGCCGGCCAGCCGTTCGCGCAGGGCGGCCGCGTCGAGGCCGGTGGCGATCAGCAGGGTCGGCCTGGTCGCGTGGGAGAGCTGGTGACTCCAGACCGCCATGACGGCCGCCATCGTGTACAGGACGAGCGAGCCGGCGCGGCTGAGGTCGGTCACGTACGCCGTGGAGCTGAACTGGTGGGCCACCAGCAGCGCGCCGGCGAGATAGCTGCCGAGCCTCAGGCGCTGCCTGGCCTCCTCGGTGCGGAGGTAGTCGGCGGCCTTGACGGTGATCAGGCCGAACGCGACGAGCAGCGCCGCGGCGGCGTAGGCGCTGGGTCGCCACGGGTAGCCGAATCCCGGCTGGATCGCACCGAACTCGGCCACCGCGACCCCGCACCAGAAGAGGATGGGACCTTGGTTCGCATTCGCCTCGCTAGCCATGCCACTCACGATGCTGAATGAACATTAAAGGTTTCTGAGTAGGGTCTGAAACATGGCTAACGTGCGTGTCGAACGAACTGAGGACGGCGGATTCCGGGCCACGAACGCCCGCGGCGCCGAGGTGCGGATGGGCGGCGGGGACGAGGACGGGGTGTTCACCCCGGTGGAGTTGCTGCTGGCGGCCGTGGGCGGATGCAACATCGTGACGGTCGAGCCGCTGACCGCCAAGCGGGGTCACCGGCTGGTCCGCCTGGCGATGACGGTGCAGGCGGAGAAGGTCGAGCCCAGCAAGCTGGGCCCGGTCACCGTCACGTACGACGTCGAGCTGCCCTCGGAGGAGGCCGACGAGGTGTTCAGGGCGGTCGCGGAGCGGGTGCACGAGAAGTACTGCACGGTGAGCAGGTCGCTTCAGGAAGGTACGGAGGTTCGGTTGGAGCTTCCGTAGTCGGATTAAACAGATATTCGACCCCGTTATGACGCGACCGTTGCATTCGTCTCGGTAGCGTTGTAGCAGGTCAAGAGGCCAATAGACCTTCACCGAAGCGGACGCGGAGGGGGACCGCGGTTCGCCAGTGCGGGACCGCCGGCGTTTTGGGGGAAGCGCCGGCCTGGACCGCCGCCGATCGGGCCGGGCAGCTTTGGGGGAACTGCCCGGCCCGATCTATGCGTATCCTCCCCTTTCGTGAAGAAAGTGCTGATTGACTGCGACCCCGGCATCGACGACGCGCTCGCTCTGGCCCTCGCCGCCGGCTCCCCCTCCCTGGACGTGGTGGGCATTACCACCGTGGGGGGCAACGTTGACCTCTCCCTGACCACCGCGAACGCCCTTGCGCTGCGCGAGTTCCTGGAAATGGGGAATGTCCCCGTGACGCCGGGCAGCGCCGGCGCCCTCCTGCGCGAGACCGTGCGCGCCACCCGCGTGCACGGCACCACGGGTCTCGGCGGCGTGGTGCTCCCCGCCCCGCAGCTGGGGCCCTCGGACGGCCACGCGGTCGACTTCATCGTGGAGACCCTGAAGGCCGCTCCGGGCGAGATCACGCTGGTGGCCGTGGGCCCGCTGACGAACATCGCCCTCGCCGTACGCCGCGAGCCGCGCGTCGTGGAGTGGGCCCGCGAACTGGTGATCATGGGTGGCTCGTTCACGCGTGGCAACCACAATCCGGCGGCCGAGTTCAACATGCTGGCCGACCCGGAGGCGGCGGCCATCGTCTTCGGCGCCGGGTGGACGGTGCGGATGCTGGGGCTGGACGTCACCCTGTCCGCCACGGTCACCTCGGACGTCCTGGACCGGATGCGGCCGCTCGGCAAGCTGGCCGAGCTGCTGGTGCCCGCCGCGCAGTTCTACGGAGTGGTGACGGCCGACGGCGGGCCGGCCATCCATGACGCGTGCGCGGTGGCGTACGTGCTCGACCCCTCCCTCTTCACCTGCGTCCCCGCGATGGTGAACGTCGAGACCGCCGGGCTTTACACGCGGGGGATGACCGTGACGGACTTCAAGGTGAGCGAGCAGGACTCGAACGCGCTCGTGGCCACGTCGATCGACGTCAGGGGATTCTGGGAGCTGGTGCTGGGAGCGTACGAGAGGCTGGCGGGGCGGCTCGGATGATGTGCGGTCAGGGCTCGGCGGCTGATACAGTTACACCTGTTGCGCCGCTAGCTCAGTTGGTCAGAGCAGCTGACTCTTAATCAGCGGGTCCGGGGTTCGAGTCCCTGGCGGCGCACAGCGAAAAGCCCAGGTCACTCAGGTGGCCTGGGCTTTTTTGATCAGGCGGGCGCCGGGCATCGGCGCGTCAGGATCGGGAAGGTCTCGGCGCACACCCGGCCGAGGCGCCCGCGGTGGAAGACGAGCGGGTCGTCGTCGGAGTCGTTCACGGTGAGCGACACCACCTTGGCGAGGATCAGCTCGTGGTCGCCCACCACGTGGCTCAGATCGAGGACGCAGTCGATCCACGCGACCGCATCCGTGATCGCCGGATGCCCGCTCTCCCGCACCGACCAGCCGACCCCCGAGAACTTGTCGCTCCCCTTGGCCGCGAACGACCGGCACACCTGCTCCTGCCCGGCCCCCAGCACGCTGATCGTGAAGGCGCCCGCGGCCTTGATGCGGGGCCAGGTGGCCGAGGTGTGGGCGGCGCAGAAGCTCACGATGGGCGGGTCGAGGGAGACGGAGGTGAAGGAGTTGACCGTGAAACCGTGCGGTTCGCCGTCCTCCAGCGCCGCGATCACGACGACCCCCGTCGGGTAGTGGCCGAGCACGCGCCTCAGCCTCAGGCTGTCGATCATCGTGTGCTCCAGCGCCGCTTGAGCTCGTCGAGGTGGCGCAGCCCGTCGAGGACGGTGTCCGTGTCCGGGACGAAGTCGATGAGACAGGCGACCTCGTCCACGCCGATCTCCTGGAGCGAGTTCAGCACCGCCATGCCGTCGTCGACCGTGCCGAACAGGCCGCCCGTGTCGAAATAGCGGTCGAACGAGACCTCCAGGAGGAACTCGATGTCCTCCGGGTCCATCGAGTCCGGGTCGATGCCGGGCATCAGGTCCTCGGCCGCCTTCAGCACCAGGCCGAGAGAGCTGCGCAGGTAGTCGGTGAAGGGCTGGTGGACGATCTCGCGCACGCGGGCGCGGTCCTCGCCGATGAAGGTGTGCAGCATCAGCGCGACGTGGCCGGTGCCACTGTGCGCCCTGGCGTAGTGCTCGCGGTAGTCGGCGACCTTGCGTACGAGGTCGTCCAGGCTCTGGCCGAGCAGGTGCGTCAGGATGCCGTAGCCGAGATCGCCCGCCTGGCGGAACGTCTCCGGGTTGCCCGAGCTGGTGAGCCACGTGGGCAGCTCCGGCTGGACCGGCGCCGGGTAGGCGCGCAGCTTGACCGACTCGCCGGCCCCGTCGACCAGCTCCACCTCCTCCTGCCGCCACAGCCGCCGCACCGTGTCGATGGTGTCCGTCGTCACCTGCCGGCGGCCGGCGTAGTTCTCGGGCCGCAACGCGAAGTCGACCACATGCCAGCCCGGGGCGAAGGACACGCCGACCCGGCCGCCGGACAGGTTGTCCACCATGGCCCATTCCTCGGCGATGCGAACCGGGTGGTGCAGCGGCGCCACGACGCTTCCCGCGCGGATGGCGACCCGCTCGGTCACGGCGGCGACGGCCGCGGCGCTCACGGCGGGATTGGGATATCGGCCGCCGAATTCATGAAAATGCCGCTCCGGTGTCCACACCGCGGAGAATCCATGGGTGTCGGCGAACCTGGCCCCTTCCAGCAGCAGCCGGTACTGGTCGGTTCCCGCCCTGACATCGTCCGCGAAATAGAATAGACCAAAGTCCATCGTTTCTCCTTGCGTGCCGCGTTGATGCGCCCGGTCCGGGTGTCACAAGTATTTGTGAGCGGAGAAAACGGGGTAACCCCTAGCGCCCACTAGGCGTGCCGGCCGTCGGGCGTCCGCCCTGCTGAGCACGGCCTGACGCGCTCGGGCAACCCTTATCGCCCCTTATTTCGACGCGGCTTCACCACGCGCCGGACCGTCGGCGGATTCGTTAGGGGAATACCCCCGGACATTAGGGGGCGAATCCCGTGGCTACGCCGCGGCCGCATGGGCTGGAATGAACGGTGATATCCCGCGGCGTGGTGCCGAATTCCCTGTCGGCAGAGGAAGGAATGTTCAGTGATCACCGAAACCGGAGCGTGGGTACGGCGGTTCTTCGCCGCGCCGGCATCCGCCACCCGTCTGATCTGCTTCCCGCACGCGGGCGGCTCCGCTTCCTATTTCCACCCGGTCGCCAAACAGCTCGCACCGCGGCTCGACGTCCTGGCGATCCAGTATCCGGGTCGGCAGGAACGCCGTCTGGAGCCGTGCATCGACGACATAGGCACCCTCGCCGATCGCCTCACCGGGGAGATCCTGCCCCTGGCGGACCGGCCGATGGCCTTCTTCGGGCACAGCATGGGCGCGGTGGTCGCGTTCGAGGTGGCCAAGAGGCTGATGGGCGACGGCGTCTCGCCGCTGGTGCTCTTCGCGTCCGGCCGGCGCGCGCCGTCGAGCGTACGCGTCGAGACCGTGCACAAGGAGGGCGACCGGGCGCTCATCGCCGAGGTACGGCGGCTCGGCGGCACCGACACGCGGATGCTGGACGACCCCGAGCTCGTGAACATGATCCTTCCGTCGCTGCGCGGCGACTACACGGCGATCATGACCTACCGCTGCCCGCCCGGCATCAAGATCGACGCGCCGATCATCACCCTGGTCGGCGACTCCGACCCGCACGTGTCGCTGGACGAGGCCGAGCGCTGGAAAGAGCACACCAGCGGCCCGTTCGACATGCACGTCTTCCGCGGCGGCCACTTCTACCTGAACTCACATGCGGCAGCGGTCATGCGGAAGATCACCGAGAACATCCCCGCCGTCCAGGCGTAGGTCCCCCTTTCGGTTGCAGGAAGAGTACGAGGCGAGAATGGCTGCGAACGACACCAAGCTCATCGAGGCCCTGCGTTCCTCATTGAAAGAGACGGAACGGCTGCGTGCGCAGAACCGTTCTCTCGCCGAGGCGGCGCGCGAGCCGATCGCGATCGTCGGAATGGCCTGCCGCTACCCGGGCGAGGTCCTGTCACCGGAGGACCTGTGGGACCTGGTGGCCACGGGCGGGGACGCGATCGGGGAGTTCCCCGCCGATCGCGGCTGGGACCTCGACAAGCTGTACGACCCGGACCCCGACAGCCGTGGGACGTCTTACTCGCGGCACGGCGGTTTCCTGTACGGCGCGGGGGAGTTCGACCCCGGGTTCTTCGGGATCTCGCCGCGTGAGGCGTTGGCGATGGATCCGCAGCAGCGGTTGCTGCTGGAGGCGTCGTGGGAGGCGATCGAGCGGGCGGGCGTCGATCCGGCCGGGCTGCGTGGCAGCCGCACCGGCGTGTTCGCCGGGGTGATGTACCACGACTACGCCCCTCAGGTGTCCTCCGTGCCCCAGGAGTTGGAGGGCCTGGTCGGGACCGGTAACTCGGGCAGCATCGCCTCGGGCCGGGTGTCGTACACGTTCGGGTTCGAGGGCCCGGCGGTGACCGTGGACACGGCGTGCTCGTCGTCGCTGGTGGCGCTGCACCTGGCGGTGCAGGCGCTGCGGTCGGGTGAGTGCGACCTGGCGCTGGCCGGCGGTGTGACGGTGATGGCCACGCCGGGCACGTTCGTGGAGTTCTCGCGGCAGCGCGGGCTGTCCCCTGATGGGCGGTGCAAGGCGTTCTCGGCTTCGGCGGACGGCACCGGCTGGGCCGAGGGTGTCGGCATGCTGCTGGTGGAGCGGCTGTCTGACGCGCGGCGTAATGGCCACCGGGTGCTGGCGGTCGTCAAGGGGTCGGCGATCAACCAGGACGGTGCCAGTAACGGTCTGACCGCGCCGAACGGTCCCTCCCAGCAGCGGGTGATCCGGCAGGCGCTGGCCAACGCCGGGCTCGCGGCCGGAGACGTGGACGTGGTCGAGGCGCACGGGACCGGGACCACCCTGGGCGACCCGATCGAGGCGCAGGCGTTGATCGCGGCTTATGGCCAGGAGCGGGATCGGCCGTTGTGGCTGGGGTCGCTGAAGTCGAACATCGGTCACTCCCAGGCTGCGGCCGGGGTGGGTGGCGTGATCAAGATGGTCATGGCGATGCGGCACGGGGTGCTGCCGCAGACGTTGCACGTGGACGAGCCTTCGCCGCACGTGGACTGGTCGGCGGGTGCTGTTGAGCTGCTGACCGAGGCTCGGTCGTGGGACGTTCAGGATCATCCGCGCCGTGCCGCCGTCTCGTCGTTCGGGGTGAGCGGCACCAACGCGCATGTGATCATCGAGCAGGGTGAGGAGACCGACGCGGTCGCCGGCGACGACACGGGGCTGCCGGTGGTGCCGTGGCTGATCTCGGCGAAGACGCCCGAGGCGCTGGCGGGGCAGGCCGAGCGGCTCGCGTCATGGGTGGAGGAACGCCCGGAGCCGGACGCCGCCGGGGTCGCGTGGACGCTGGCGACCGGTCGTACCGTGCTGGAGCAGCGTGCGGTCGTGGTGGGTGCTGATCGTGATGAGCTGCTGGCTGGGTTGCGGGCGCTGGCCTCGGATGGGGTTTCCGGGAGTGGTTCTGGCGGAAAGCTGGCGTTGCTGTTCGCCGGCCAGGGGAGCCAGCGGGTCGGGATGGGTCGGCAGCTGGCTGAGGCGTTTCCGGTGTTCGCCGAGGCGCTGGAGGAGATCGACCAGTTTCTGCCGGTTCGTGAGGTGATGTTCGACGACCCGGATGGGGTGTTGAACGAGACGGGGATGACCCAGCCGGCGTTGTTCGCCTTCGAGGTGGCCCTGTATCGGCTGTTGGAATCCTTCGGGGTCCGGGCAGGTGTGCTGGTCGGGCATTCGATCGGGGAGATCGCCGCCGCGCACGTGGCGGGGGTGTTCTCGCTGGCTGATGCGTGTGCGTTGGTGGCGGCTCGGGCGCGGTTGATGCAGGCCCTGCCGACCGGCGGTGCGATGTTGGCGATCGCCGCGTCCGAGGCGGATGTTCTGCCGCTGTTGGGGGACCGGGTCGGGATCGCGGCGGTCAACGGTCCGGCTGCGGTGGTGATCTCCGGAGATGCCGAGGCGATCGCTGAGATCGAGGAGCGGGTCAGCGTTCGGACGCGTAGGTTGCGGGTCTCGCACGCTTTCCATTCGCCGCTGATGGAGCCGATGCTCGCCGACTTCGAGCAGGCCATCGCCGGGTTGACCTACCACGAGCCCACTCTTGCGATCGTTTCCAACGTGACCGGCCGGCTTGTTGAGCCGGGGCAGCTGACCACCCCTGGTTACTGGGTTGAGCACGTGCGGCAGGCTGTGCGGTTCGCCGACGGGGTGACGGCTTCAGGGGCGAGCCACTTCCTGGAGGTCGGCCCGGATGGGGTGCTGACCGGGCTGGCTCAGCAGAGCATCGCCGACGGTGAGTTCATCCCTGCCAGCCGCAAGGACCGCGACGAGGTCCGCTCTCTGATCGAGGCGCTCGGCCGGCTGCACACCCACAACATCGCCGTGGACTGGACCGCGGTACTGGCACCGGCCAGGCAGGTCGATCTGCCCACCTACGCCTTCCAGCATCAGCGGTACTGGATGTCGGCGCGGGCCGACGCCGGGGACATGGCCGGGGCCGGGCTCGCGGCAGTCGATCACCCGCTGCTGAGCGCGGTGACCGAGATCGCCGGCGGCGAGTCCGTGATCCTCAGCGGCCGGCTCTCCGTGGCCGCGCAGCCGTGGCTGGCCGACCACGCCGTCAACGGCACGATTCTCCTGCCCGGCACGGCGTTCCTGGAGTTGGCGCTGCAGGCCGGGGACGAGGTCGGCTGCCCGGTCGTACAGGAGCTCACCCTGCAGGCGCCGCTGCTGCTGCCCGCCGACGGCGGGCGCCAGCTGCAGGTGCTGGTCGGCAGCGGTGACGACGCCGGAGTGAGGCCGGTCTCGATCCACTCCCGCGCCGACGGCGACGCCCCCTGGGTGCTGCACGCCGACGGCACGCTGGCCGATGCCGCGCCCGCGCAGGTGGAGGGGCTGGAGCAGTGGCCGCCGTCCGGCGCCGCCGTGATCGACGTGTCCGACGCCTACGACCTCCTCCTGGACATGGGATACGAGTACGGGCCCGTCTTCCAGGGCCTGCAGGCGGCCTGGTCCCGAGATCGCGACGTGTTCGCCGAGGTCGCGCTGCCCGAGCAGGCGCACCCCGACGCGGCCAGGTCGGGACTGCATCCCGCCCTGCTGGACGCCGCCATGCACGCGCAGCTGATCGCCGGGGACGGGCAGACCGTCCTGCCGTTCTCCTGGGGCGGAGCGCGGCTGCACGCGGCCGGTGCGAGCAGCGTCCGGGTGCGGATCTCCCGCATCCGGGACACCTCCATCGCCCTGACCATCGCCGACGCCGACGGCGCGCCGGTGCTGTCGGTCGAGTCGCTGGCCGTGCGGCCCGTCTCGGCCGGTCAGCTCACCGCCGCTCGCGGCGACCACGCCGACGCGCTGTTCCGCGTGGACTGGACACCGCTCTCGCTCGCCCCCGCCGGGGCCGAGGAGCTGCCCGAGCTGGCGGCCGTCGCCGAGGATGCCGCCGTGCCCGAGGCGGTGACGTACGTGGTGTCCGCGCCGGAGGGCGAAGTCCTCGACGCCGTCCACGAGATCACCGCCGAGGCCCTGGGCGTGATCCAGGAGTGGCTGGCCGACGAGCGGTTCACGTCGTCGCGGCTGGTCGTGGTGACGCGTGGTGCGGTGGCCGTTCAGGCCGCCGAGGGTCTGGACGTCGGCACGGCCCCGGTGTGGGGCCTGGTACGGGCGGCCGAGGCGGAGAATCCGGGCCGGTTCGTGCTGGTGGACGTGGACGGCAGCGCGGAGTCGTGGCGTGCCCTGGGTTCGGTGGTCGCTTCGGGGGAGCCGGAGGCGGCTGTTCGCGACGGGCAGGTGCGGGTTCCCCGGCTGGTGAAGGCGCAGGCGTCGGCCGGCGAGCCGGTGTTCGGCCCGGACGGCACGGTGCTGGTGACCGGTGGCACGGGCGGGCTGGGTGCCCTGGTGGCCCGGCACCTGGTGACGGCGCATGGAGTGCGCAGGCTGGTGCTGGTGAGCCGGCGTGGCCTGGAGGCGCCCGGTGCCGCTGACCTCGTGGCGGAGCTGGCCGAGCTGGGAGCCGAGGTCGCGGTCGAGGCCTGCGACGTGGCCGACCGGGAGGCGCTGGCCCGGGTTGTCGCTTCGGTGGCGGACTCGTTGACCGGGGTGGTGCACGCGGCCGGGGTGAGTGACAACGGCCTGGTGGGGTCGCTGTCGGTGGAGCGGCTCGGGCGGGTGCTGGGGGCCAAGGCGGCAGCGGCGTGGCATCTGCATGATCTGACGGCGGGTTTGGATCTGTCGGCGTTCGTGCTGTTCTCGTCGGCCGGTGGCCTGGTGCTGGCGGCGGGACAGGCCAATTACGCGGCGGCGAACGTGTTCCTGGACGCCCTGGCGTCGTACCGGCGGTCGATGGGGTTGGTGGCGACGTCGCTGGCCTTCGGCCTGTGGGATACCGACGCGGGCATGGGCGGCGCGCTGAGCGAGGCCGACTTCGAGCGCATGCGGCGCCAGGGCCTGCCGGCGCTGTCGGTGGAGGAGGGGCTGGCGCTGTTCGACGCCGGGTCGGCCGGCGACACGGCGGTGCTGGTGCCGTTGCGGGTGGACGCGACGGCCCTGCGGAACCGCGGTGAAGGGCTTCCGGCGCTGTTGCGCGGGCTCGTACGCGGTCCCGCGCGGCAGGTGGCGCGTGCGGCGGGAACGGGGCTGGCACGGCGGCTGGCAGGGATGGAGGCCGACCAGCGGGACCGGGCGCTGCTGGAGCTGGTCCGGCAGCAGGTCGCCAAGGTGCTCGGACACGCTTCGATGGACGCGGTCCAGCCGGATCGCGCCTTCCAGGAGCTGGGCTTCGACTCGCTGACCGCCGTGGAGTTCCGCAACCAGCTGATCGCCGCCACCGGGCTGCGGTTGCCGGCGACGTTGGTGTTCGACTTCCCGACGGCTGAGGCGGTGGCCGGGTATCTGGCGGGTGAGCTGGTCGGCGGGCGGTCGTCGGAGGCTGTGGCGGCCACCACGACGGCGACGGACGAGCCGATCGCGATCGTCGGCATGGCGTGCCGGTACCCGGGTGGTGTGACCTCGCCGGAGGGCCTGTGGGAGCTGGTGTTCTCGGGTCGGGATGCGGTGGGGGAGTTCCCCGCCGATCGCGGCTGGGACCTCGAGAAGCTGTACGACCCGGACCCCGACAGCCGTGGGACGTCGTATGCGCGGCATGGCGGGTTCTTGTATGACGCGGCGGAGTTCGATTCGGGATTTTTCGGGATTTCGCCGCGTGAGGCGTTGGCGATGGATCCGCAGCAGCGGTTGCTCCTCGAAACGTCGTGGGAGGCGGTTGAGCGGGCGGGGATCGATCCGACGGGGTTGCGGGGGAGCCGGACGGGTGTGTTCGCCGGGGTCATGTACCACGACTACGGGCTGGGCACTCCGGCGAACACCAGCGGTGGGAGTTTGGTGTCGGGTCGGGTCTCTTACACGTTGGGGCTGGAGGGCCCGGCGGTGACCGTGGACACCGCCTGCTCGTCGTCGTTGGTGGCGTTGCATTGGGCTGCTCAGGCGTTGCGGTCGGGGGAGTGTGATCTGGCGCTGGCCGGTGGTGTGACGGTGATGTCGACGCCGGGGATGTTCATCGAGTTTTCGCGGCAGCGGGGCCTGGCGGCCGACGGGCGGTGCAAGGCGTTCTCGGCCTCGGCTGATGGTACGGGCTGGGGTGAGGGTGTCGGTGTGCTGCTGGTGGAGCGGCTGTCGGACGCCCGCCGCAACGGTCACCAGGTGCTGGCGGTCCTCAAGGGATCGGCGATCAACCAGGATGGTGCGAGCAACGGGATCACGGCCCCGAACGGTCCTTCCCAGCAGCGGGTGATCCGCCAGGCGCTGGCGAACGCCGGGTTGTCGGCCGCCGATGTGGACGTGGTCGAGGCGCACGGGACTGGTACGACGCTGGGTGACCCGATCGAGGCTCAGGCTTTGCTCGCGACGTATGGCCAGGAGCGGGACCAGCCGCTGTGGCTGGGGTCGCTGAAGTCCAACTTCGGTCACACGCAGGCCGCCTCTGGTGTGGGCGGCGTGATCAAGATGGTCATGGCGATGCAGAACGGCTTCATGCCCCGGACCTTGCACGTGGATGAGCCTTCGCCGCACGTGGACTGGTCGGCCGGTGCCGTTGAGCTGCTGACCGAGGCGCAGCCGTGGGAGCAGAACGGGCATGCCCGTCGTGCGGCGGTCTCCTCGTTCGGGATCAGCGGCACCAATGCGCATGTGATCATCGAGCAGGGGCCGGGGGCAGAGGAGCAGCCGGAGTCTGTTGACGAGCCGCCGGTGGTGCCATGGTTGGTGTCGGCCAAGGACACGCAGGCGCTTCAGGCTCAGGCGTCTCGACTGGCGTCGTGGCTGGAGGAGCGGCCGGAGCTGAAGACGGCCGATGCCGCGTGGTCGTTGGCCACGGGGCGGGCCGTGTTGGATCAGCGTGCGGTCGTGGTGGGTGCTGATCGTGACGAGCTGCTGGCCGGGTTGCGGGCGCTGGCCGAGGGCTCCCCGGAGGTGGTTGCTGGGGGCAGGCTGGCGTTGCTGTTCGCCGGTCAAGGAAGTCAGCGGGTCGGGATGGGCCGTCAGCTCGCCGAGGCGTTCCCGGTGTTCGCCGAGACGCTGGAGGAGATCAACCAGCTCCTGCCAGTCCGTGAGGTGATGTTCGACGACCCGGATGGGGTGTTGAACGAGACCGGTATGACCCAGCCGGCGCTGTTCGCCTTCGAGGTGGCGCTGTATCGGCTGCTGGAGTCCTTCGGCATCCGCGCCGATGTGCTGGTCGGGCACTCGATCGGCGAGATCGCCGCCGCGCACGTGGCCGGAGTCTTCTCGCTGGCCGACGCATGCGCCTTGGTGGCGGCTCGGGCCCGGTTGATGCAGGCCCTGCCGACTGGCGGCGCGATGCTCGCGATTGCGGCACCCGAGGCGGAGGTTCTCCCGATGCTGGAGGGCCAGGTCGGGATCGCGGCGGTCAACGGCCCCGCGTCGGTGGTGATCTCCGGAGACGCCCAGACGATCGCCGAGATCGAGGAGCGGGTCAGCGCTCGGACACGAAGGCTGCGGGTCTCGCACGCCTTCCACTCGCCGCTGATGGAGCCGATGCTGGCTTCCTTCGAGGAGGCCATTGCCGGGTTGACCTACCACGAGCCCACTCTTGCGATCGTCTCCAACCTCACCGGCCAGTTGGCCGAGCCGGGCCAGCTGACCACCCCTGGTTACTGGGTGGAGCACGTGCGTCAGGCCGTGCGGTTCGCCGACGGAGTAGCGGCTGCGGAGGCCGGTTGCTTCCTGGAGGTCGGCCCGGACGGGGTGCTGACCGGGCTGGCTCAGCAGAGCATCGCTGACGGGGTGTTCATCCCCGCCACCCGCAAGGACCGCGACGAGGTCCGATCGCTGATCGAGGCGCTTGGCCGGTTGCACACCCACGGCATTGCCGTGGACTGGACGGCGGTGCTGACCCCGGCCAAGCATGTCGATCTGCCCACCTACGCCTTCCAGCGGGAGCGGTACTGGGTCAACGCGCAGGTCGAGGCCCGTGAGATGAGTTCCGTCGGGCTGGCGGACGTGGACCATCCGCTGCTGGGCGCCATGACCGAAGTGGCCGCCGGAGAGTCCGTGGTCTTCAGCGGCCGGTTGTCGGTGGCCACGCAGCCCTGGCTGGCCGATCACATGGTCAACGACACCATCCTGCTCCCCGGCACGGCGTTCCTGGAGCTGGCGCTGCACGCCGGGAACGAAGTGGGCTGCTCACGCCTGCAGGAGCTCACTCTTCAGGCACCTTTGCTGCTGCCTGCGGATGCCAGTTGTCAGCTGCAGGTCGTGGTGGGCGCGAGCGACGAGTCCGGGACGAGGCCGGTCTCGATCCACTCCCGTGTCGAGACCGACGCCGCGGGCGCGTGGACGGGGCATGCCGAAGGCGCGCTGACCACGGCTCCGTCGGTGTCGGTGTCGGCGTCCAGGCTGGAGCAGTGGCCGCCGTCCGATGCCGTCGGGATCGACGTGGCAGACGCCTACGACATGCTGCTGGACCGAGGTTACGAGTACGGGCCGGTCTTCCAGGGTCTGCAGGCGGCCTGGCGGCGCGGCGAAGAGATATTCGCCGAGGTCGCGCTGCCGGAGCAGGCATTCGCCGACGCGGGACGCTTCGGGATCCACCCGGCTCTGCTGGACGCCACGCTGCACGCGCAGCTGGTCGCCGGGGACGGGCCGACGGTCCTCCCGTTCTCCTGGGCCGGAGTGGATCTGCACGCGGCCGGCGCGACCAGCGTACGGGTGCGGATCTCCCCCTTGCGCGACAACGCCATCGCTCTGACCATCGCCGATCCCACCGGGGCTCCGGTCCTGTCGGTGGAGTCGCTTGCCGTACGCCCGATCTCGGCTGACCAGCTCGCCGCGGCCAAGAGGAACAGCCTCGAGTCGCTGCACCACCTCGAGTGGAGCACGGTTCCGGCCGATCCCGCGGCGCAGGTACCCACATGGGCATTGCTTGAGGGATTCGCCGAAACCGAGACAGTTCCGGAGTGCGTGCTGGTGGCGGCCCCGGCCGGACGGGGAGCAGTACATGAGGTGCTGGGCCTGCTGCAGGAGTGGCTGGCCGACGAGCGGTTCGCGTCGTCGCGGCTGGTCGTCGTCACGCGTGGCGCGGTGGCGGCGAGTCCGGAGGATGTGCCGGATCCGGCACAGGCGGCGGTGTGGGGTCTGGTACGGGCCGCGCAAGGCGAGCAGCCGGGCCGGTTCGTCCTGCTCGACCTGGATGACGACACACCTGAGGACATGATCGGCCGGGCGCTGGCCTGTGGCGAGGCCCAGGTGGCGGTGCGGGCCGGTGAGGTGTGGGCGCCGCGTCTGGCCCGGGCGGCGGTGCCCGAGGGCCTGAGGCCGGTGTTCGAGCCGGAGTCGACGGTGCTGGTCACCGGCGGTACGAGCGGTCTGGGCGCCTTGGTGGCCCGGCATCTGGTCACGGCGTACCAGGTGGGGCATCTGGTGCTGGTCAGCAGGCGGGGCGGGGACGCTCCGGGGGCCGCAGAACTGGTGGCGGAGCTGTCCGCGCTGGGCGCCGAGGTGAGTGTGGCCGCCTGCGACGTGAGCGACCGTGAAGCCGTTGCCGAGCTGATCGCCTCCATGCAGCGTCCGCTGGCCGGTGTCGTGCACGCGGCCGGTGTCCTGGACGACGGCGTGATCACTTCCCTGACGTCCGAGCGTCTTGACACGGTCCTGCGGCCCAAGGCCGACGCCGCCTGGCACCTGCACGAGCTGACCCGGGATCTGGATCTGTCGGCGTTCGTCCTGTTCTCCTCGATCGCCGGGGTGCTGGGTGGCCCTGGCCAGGGCAACTACGCGGCGGCGAACGCGTACCTGGACGCCCTGGCGGAACACCGAAAAGCACAGGGGCTGCCCGCGATCTCGCTGGCCTGGGGCCTGTGGAACACGGGCGGCATGACCGAAGAGCTGACCGAGGCCGACCTGCGTCGCATGGAGCGCGTGGGGCTGAAGCCGCTGTCGGAGGCAGAAGGGCTGACGCTCTTCGACGCCGCGCTGTGCTCCGATCGGCCGGTGCTGGTCGCGGCGCGGTTCGCGCAGGCCAGGAGCGTTCGCACCCAGCCGCGGCGGGCTGCCGCGGTCAACGGGCTCGCCGACCGGCTGGCCGCGATGGAGCCGGCCGAACGCCAGTCGGCACTGTCCAACCTGGTGCGCCAGGAGGTGGCGACCGTCCTGGGCCACGCCTCGGCCGACGCGGTACAGCCCGGTCGGACGTTCCAGGATCTCGGCTTCGACTCCCTCACCGCGGTCGAGTTCCGCAACCGGCTCACCACGGTCACCGGGCTGCGCCTGCCCGCAACGCTGATCTTCGACTACCCGACCGCCGCCGCGGTCGCCGATTACGTGGACTCGGAGCTGACGGGTGCCGCGTCCGCGGCGTCCGTCGCCGTGGCCCGGACGGTGATCGACGACGAGCCGATCGCGATCGTGGGGATGGCCTGCCGCTACCCGGGTGGCGTGGTGTCTCCCGAAGGGCTGTGGGAGCTCGTCTCCTCCGGTACGGACGCGATCGGGGAGTTCCCCACCGACCGTGGCTGGGACCTCGGCAGGGTGTACGACCCCGACCCGGAGAGCAAGGGCACCTCCTACGTACGCCACGGCGGGTTCTTGTACGAGGCCGCCGAGTTCGACCCCGGGTTCTTCGGGATCTCGCCGCGTGAGGCGTTGACCATGGATCCGCAGCAGCGACTGCTGCTGGAGACCTCGTGGGAGGCGCTTGAGCGCGCCGGGGTCAGTCCTGTCGCGCTGCGCGGCAGCCGGACCGGTGTGTTCGCCGGGGTCATGTATCACGACTACGGGCTGGGCACTCC
This sequence comes from Nonomuraea sp. NPDC051941, assembly GCF_044593615.1. Lineage (NCBI taxonomy): Bacteria > Bacillati > Actinomycetota > Actinomycetes > Streptosporangiales > Streptosporangiaceae > Nonomuraea > Nonomuraea sp. NPDC051941. The sequence continues at coordinate 614,218 of NZ_JBIUCF010000002.1, read as the reverse complement.
GGCGTCGACCAGCGGCGGCAGCCTGGTGTCCGGGCGGGTGTCGTACACGTTCGGGTTCGAGGGCCCGGCGGTGACCGTGGACACGGCGTGCTCGTCGTCCCTGGTCGCGCTGCACCTGGCGGCGCAGGCGCTGCGGTCCGGTGAGTGCGACCTCGCGCTGGCCGGTGGTGTGACGGTGATGTCGACGCCGGGCACGTTCATCGAGTTCTCCCGCCAGCGTGGCCTGGCCACGGACGGCCGGTGCAAGTCCTTCGCCGCCGCGGCGGATGGTACCGGTTGGGGCGAGGGCGCCGGCGTGCTGCTGGTGGAGCGGCTGTCGGACGCCCGCCGCAACGGGCACCAGGTGCTGGCGGTCGTCAAGGGGTCGGCGATCAACCAGGACGGTGCGAGCAACGGGATCACGGCCCCGAACGGTCCCTCCCAGCAGCGGGTGATCCGGCAGGCGCTGGCCAACGCCGGGTTGTCGGCCGGGGACGTGGATGTGGTCGAGGCGCACGGCACGGGCACCAAGCTCGGCGACCCGATCGAGGCCCAGGCGCTCCTCGCGACCTACGGCCAGGAGCGGGACAGGCCGTTGTGGCTGGGTTCGCTGAAGTCGAACTTCGGTCACACGCAGGCCGCGGCCGGTGTGGCCGGGGTCATCAAGATGGTGATGGCCATGCGGCACGGGCTCATGCCTCAGACCTTGCACGTGGACGAGCCGTCGCCGCACGTGGACTGGTCGGCCGGGGCTGTTGAGCTGCTGACCGAGGCCCGCCCGTGGGAGCGGCAGGACCGGCCGCGGCGGGCGGCGGTCTCCTCGTTCGGGATCAGCGGCACGAACGCCCACGTGATCATCGAGCAGGTTGACGCCGAGGTCGCGAGTGATGACGCGGTTCTGCCCATGGTGCCGTGGCTGATCTCGGCCAGGACCACCGAAGCGCTGCGGGCCCAGGTCCGGCGTCTGGAGTCGTGGGTCTCGGAGGAGACCTCGATCGCCGGTACGGGTGCGGCGCTGGCGTTGAACCGGGCGGTGCTGGAGGAGCGTGCGGTCGTGGTGGGCGCCGACCGTGACGAGCTGCTGGCTGGGTTGCGGGCGCTGGCCTCGGATGGGGTTTCCGAGAGCGGCTCGGGTGGCAGGCTGGCGCTGCTGTTCGCCGGCCAAGGAAGCCAGCGGGTCGGCATGGGCCGCGAGCTCGCTGAGGCGTTCCCGGTGTTCGCCGAGACCTTGGAGGAGATCAACCAGCTGCTGCCGGTCCGTGAGGTCATGTTCGACGACCCGGATGGGGTGTTGAACGAGACCGGGATGACCCAGCCGGCGTTGTTCGCCTTCGAGGTGGCTCTCTATCGGCTGCTGGAGTCCTTCGGCATCCGCGCGGATGTGCTGGTCGGTCACTCGATCGGGGAGATCGCCGCCGCGCACGTGGCCGGAGTCTTCTCGCTGGCCGATGCGTGCGCCCTGGTAGCGGCCCGAGCCCGGCTGATGCAGGCCCTGCCGACTGGCGGCGCGATGCTCGCGATTGCGGCACCGGAGGCGGAGGTTCTCCCGATGCTGGAGGGCCAGGTCGGGATCGCGGCGGTCAACGGCCCCGCAGCGGTGGTGATCTCCGGCGACGAAGCAGCGATCGCGGAGATCGAGGAGCGGGTCAGCGCTCGGACGCGCAGGCTGCGGGTCTCCCATGCTTTCCACTCGCCGTTGATGGAGCCGATGCTGGCCGACTTCGAGGAGGCCATCTCCGGTCTGACCTACCATGAGCCCACATTGGCGATCGTTTCCAACCTCACCGGCCAGATCGCTGAACCGGGCCAGCTGACCACCCCGAGCTATTGGGTGGAGCACGTGCGCCAGGCCGTGCGGTTCGCCGACGGAGTGACGGCCGCCGGGGCGAGCCACTTCCTGGAGGTCGGCCCGGATGGAGTACTGACCGGGCTGGCCCAGCAGAGCATCGCCGACGGCGTGTTCATCCCCGCCACCCGCAAGGACCGCGACGAGGTCCGTACCCTGGTCGAAGCCCTGGGACGGATGCACGCCTGTGGTCTGACCGTCGATTGGGAGGCGTTCTTCGCCCCCGTGGGGGCGCAGCGGGTGGATCTGCCCACCTACGCCTTCCAGCGGGAGCGGTACTGGGTGCCCGCCGCGCAGGGCAGCGGCGATGTGGACGCGGCCGGGCTGGGCGCCGTCGATCATCCGTTGCTGAGCGCGGTGACCGAGGTGGCCGGCGGCGAGTCGGTGGTCTTCAGCGGCCGGTTGTCGCTGGCCACGCAGCCCTGGCTGGCCGATCACCTGGTCAACGGCACGGTCCTGCTTCCCGGCGCGGGCCTGGTGGAGCTGGCGGTTCGCGTCGGTGACGAGGTGGGCTGCTCGTGCCTGCAGGAGCTGACCCTGCAGGCCCCGCTGGTGGTGTCCGCCGAGGGCGGCGTACAGCTGCAGGTGGTGGTCGGCGCGGTGGAGGAGTCCGGTCAGCGGTCGGTGAGCATTCATTCCCGGTCCGGTGACGGGGACGAGTGGGTCCGGCACGCCGAGGGCGTGCTGGCGGCCACGGCCGCGGAGCCGGGCTTCGACGTGGCGCAGTGGCCGCCGGCGGACGCGGTGCCGGTCGATGTCGAGGACCTGTACGAGAACCTGGCGGGGATCGGCCTGGAGTACGGCCCGCTCTTCCAGGGCCTGACGAGCGCGTGGACCCGGCCGGGCGAGGTGTTCGCCGAGATCACGCTGCCGGACCAGGCGCACGCCGAGGCGGCGCGGTTCGGGATGCATCCGGCCCTGCTGGACGCCGCGCTGCACGCCAGCGCACTGGGCGATCTGCTGCCGACGCCCGAGCCGGGTCAGCCGTTCCTGCCCTTCGCCTGGTCAGGAGTGTCGCTGCACGCGACCGGAGCGACCGGCCTGCGCGTAAAGGCCACCAAGAACACCGCCGCCGGCAGCACCTCCGTCTCGCTGACCATCGCGGACGGCACCGGCGCGCCGGTGGCCGACATCGACGCGCTCACCGTCCGGCCGCTGTCCACCGGCCAGCTGCAAACGGGTCAGAACCCCCTCTACCAGGTGACCTGGACGAAGCCGGCCGAGGTTCCGGCAGCGCCCGTCGAAGTGGGCGAGTACCCGGACCTAGCGGCTCTAGGGGACGTGGTGCCTGAGTGGGCGTTCCTGGAGTGCCCGGCCACCGACCCCGCGACGGACGTCCCCACCGCCGTACGGCAGGCCATCCGTCCCGTCCTGGAATCGGTGCGGGGGTGGCTGGCGGACGAGCGGTTCGCGTCGTCGCGGCTGGTCATCGTCACGCGTGGCGCGGCGGCGGTGCGGCCCGACGAGTCCGTGGACGTCGGCGTGGCCCCGGTATGGGGGCTGGTGCGGGCGGCCGAGGCCGAGAACCCGGGCCGGTTCGTCCTGGTGGACGTGGACGGCAGCGAGGAGTCCTGGCGCGCTCTGGGCGCGGTGGTCGCTTCCGGGGAGCCCGAGGCCGCTGTGCGCGAGGGCGAGGTGTGGGTGCCGCGGCTCGCGCGGGCCGCGAGCGCGGAAGGCGGGTCACCGGCGTTCGGGCCGGACGGCACGGTGCTGGTGACCGGTGGCACCGGCGGGCTCGGCGCGCTGGTCGCCCGGCACCTGGTGGTCACCCACGGAGTGCGGCACCTGCTTCTGGCCAGCCGCAGCGGGCCGACGGCCGCAGGCGCGGCCGATCTGGTGGCCGAGCTGGGCGAGCTCGGGGCCGAGGTGTCGGTGGCGGCCTGCGATGTCGCCGACCGGGACGCGCTGGCCGAGGCGATCGCCTCCGTCCCTCAGCAGCATCCGCTGGTCGGCGTGGTGCACGCGGCGGGCGTGGCCGACAACGGGCTGGTGGGTTCGCTGTCGGCCGAGCGGATCGACGGGGTGCTGGGGGCGAAGGCCGACGGAGCCTGGCACCTGCACGAACTGACCCGGGATCTGGACCTGTCGGCGTTCGTGCTGTTCTCGTCGGCCGGCGGGTTGGTGCTGGCGGCCGGGCAGGCGGCGTACGCGTCGGCCAACGTGTTCCTGGACGCGCTGGCGGTGCACCGTCGCTCGCTGGGGCTGCCGGCGACGTCCCTGGCGTACGGGCTCTGGGATGCCGAGACGGGGTTGAGCGCCTGGCTGAGCGAGGCCGACCTGGAGCGGATGCGGCGTCAGGGGCTGCCGGCGCTGTCGGTGGACGAGGGCCTGGCGTCGTTCGACGCGGGCGTGGCCGCGGAGGCGGCGGTGCTGGTGCCGTTGCGGGTCGACGCGCAGGCGCTGCGTTCGCGGGGCGACGGCCTTCCGGCGCTGCTGCGCGGGCTGGTACGCGGCTCGGCCCGGCGGGTGGCGCGCTCGGATGCGTCGGCGCTGGGGCGGCGGCTGGCCGGTCTGGAGCCGGCGGAGCGCCGGCAGGTGCTGCTGGAGCTGGTACGGCAGGAAGTGGCGACCGTCCTGGGCCACGCCTCAGGGGACGCGGTGCAGCCCGATCGCGCCTTCCAGGAGCTGGGCTTCGACTCGCTGACCGCCGTGGAGTTGCGTAACCGGCTGAACGCCGTTTCCGGGCTGCGCCTGCCCGCCACCCTCGTCTTCGACTACCCGACCGCCGCCGCGGTCGCCGATTACCTGGACTCGGAGCTGACGGGTGCCGCGTCCGCGGCGTCCGTCGCCGTGGCCCGGACGGTGATCGACGACGAGCCGATCGCGATCGTGGGGATGGCCTGCCGGTATCCCGGTGGCGTGGTGTCTCCCGAAGGTCTGTGGGAGCTCGTACTCTCCGGTACGGACGCGATCGGGGAGTTCCCCACCGACCGCGGCTGGGACCTGGACAAACTGTACGATCCCGACCCCGACACCAGGGGCACCTCCTACGTACGCCACGGCGGGTTCCTGTACGACGCGGGGGAGTTCGACCCCGGGTTCTTCGGGATCTCGCCGCGTGAGGCGCTGGCGATGGACCCGCAGCAGCGGCTGCTCCTCGAAACCTCGTGGGAGGCCCTGGAGCGGGCCGGAATGGACCCGCATGGGCTGCGTGGCAGCAGGACCGGCGTGTTCTCCGGCGTCATGTACCACGACTACGCCTCTCAGCTCACTTCGGTGCCGGAGGAGCTGGAAGGGCTGATCGGCACCGGCAACTCGGGCAGCGTCGCCTCCGGCCGGGTGTCGTACACCTTCGGTTTCGAGGGCCCCGCGGTGACCGTGGACACGGCCTGCTCGTCGTCGCTGGTGGCGCTGCACCTGGCGGTGCAGGCGCTGCGGTCCGGCGAGTGCGACCTGGCCCTCGCCGGCGGCGTGACCGTGATGGCGACGCCGGGCACGTTCATCGAGTTCTGCCGGCAGCGCGGCCTGTCCACAGACGGCCGCTGCAAGGCGTTCTCGGCCGAGGCGGACGGCGCCGGCTGGAGCGAAGGCATCGGGGTTCTGCTGGTGGAGCGCCTGTCGGACGCGCAGCGCGACGGCCACCAGGTGCTGGCGGTCATTCGCGGTACGGCGGTCAACCAGGACGGCGCCAGCAACGGCCTGACCGCCCCGAACGGCCCCTCCCAGCAGCGGGTGATCCGCCAGGCCCTGGCCAACGCCGGGCTGTCGGCCACCGACGTGGACGTGGTCGAGGCGCACGGCACGGGGACCCCGCTGGGTGACCCGATCGAGGCCCAGGCGCTGCTCGCGACCTATGGCCAGGAAAGGGACCAGCCGGTGTGGCTGGGGTCGATCAAGTCGAACATCGGCCACACGCAGGCCGCCGCCGGCGCGGCGGGCGTCATCAAGATGGTCATGGCGATGCGCAACGGCGTGCTTCCCAGGACCTTGCACGCGGACGAGCCCAGCCCGCACGTGGACTGGTCGGCGGGCGCGCTGGAACTGCTGAACGAGCGCCAGCCGTGGGACCGGCAGGACCGCCCGCGCCGGGCAGCGGTCTCCTCCTTCGGCGTCAGCGGCACGAACGCGCACGTGGTGCTGGAGGAGCCGCCGATCCAGGCCCCGGTGGAGCCCGAGCCCGTTGACGAGCCGCCGGTGGTGCCGTGGGTGCTGTCGGGCCGCAGCGCTGAGGCGTTGCGGGCCCAGGCGGGCCGGTTGGCCGATGCGGTGACCGGGATCCGACCGGCAGATGTCGGCTGGTCGTTGCTCGGCCGCTCGGCGTTCGACCACCGCGCGGTGGTGATCGGCGCCGACCAGGAGGAACTGCTGGCCCGGCTGGAAAGGCTGGACGAAGGCGCGGTGCGGGGCGTGGCCGGGCCGGGTGGCAAGACGGCGTTCGTCTTCCCCGGTCAGGGATCGCAGTGGCTCGGCATGGGCGTCGAGCTGCTGGACGACTCGCCGGTGTTCGCGGCGCGGATGGCGGAGTGCGAGGCGGCGCTGTCGGAGTTCGTGGACTGGTCCCTCACAGAGGTGCTGCGCAGCGGGGAAGGTCTGGACCGGGTCGATGTGGTGCAGCCGGTGCTCTGGGCCGTGATGGTGTCCCTGGCCGAGGTGTGGCGCTCGCTCGGGGTGACACCGGCCGCCGTGGTCGGTCACTCCCAAGGGGAGATCGCCGCCGCCGTGGTGGCGGGTGCGTTGTCGCTTGAAGATGGCGCGCGGGTGGTCGCGTTGCGGAGCCAGGCCATCGTGGCACTGGCCGGACAGGGCGGCATGGCATCGATCCCGCTACCGGCTGCAGAAGTGACCGCAGACGACCGGATCTCGATCGCGGCCGTGAACGGACCTTCTTCGACGGTGGTGTCAGGAGACGCGGACGCCATTGACGAATTGATCGCCGGCTATGAGGCCCAGGGAGTGCGGGCGCGGCGGATCGAGGTGGACTACGCCTCGCATTCGGCCCATGTCGAGGCGATCGAGGACGAACTGGCGAGACTGCTGGCCCCGGTAACCCCGCAAACGAGCGAAGTGCCGTGGTATTCGACCGTGCGGCAGTGCTGGCTGACCGGGACCGAGGTGGATGCCGCGTACTGGTACGAGAACCTGCGGCAGACGGTGTGGTTCGCCCCGGCGGTGAGTGAGCTGGCGGGTTCGGGCTTCCGGTTCTTCGTGGAGGTCAGCGCGCATCCGGTGGTGCAGATCGGGATGCGCGAGGCGGTCGAGGAGGCCGGCGCCGAGGCGGTCGTCGTGGGTACGCTGCGCCGCGACGACGGCGGCCTGCGCAGGCTGTGGACCAGCGCCGCCGAGCTGTGGGTACGCGGCGCGGAGATCGACTGGGCCGGTGTGTACGAGCCCGCCCGCCCGAACCAGGTCGAACTGCCCACCTACGCCTTCCAGCACCAGCGCTTCTGGCTGCTGGAGTCGGCCGGTGCCGGCGACGCGGAGAGCCTCGGCCTGTGGGCCACGGGACACCCGCTGCTCGGCGCGGTCACGGGCCTCGCCGACGGCGGAGCAGTGGTCCTCACCGGCCGCGTGTCGATCGCCACCCACCCGTGGCTGGCCGACCACGCCGTCAACGGGCAGGTGTTCCTCCCCGGCACGGGCTTCGTGGAGCTGGCCATCAGGGCCGGCGACGAGGCCGGCTGCGACCTGCTCGAAGAGCTCACCCTGCAGGCGCCGCTCGTCGTGCCCGAGCGCGGCGCGGTCCAGCTCCAGGTCGCCGTCAGCGCCCCGGACGAGGACGGCCGCCGGCGGCTGGGGATCTACTCCCGCCTCCACGGCGCGCAGGACGAGCCCTGGACCCAGCACGCCGCCGGAACGCTGACGCGAGCCGGCGTGACGGCGCCGGAGCCCGAGAGCGTCTGGCCACCGGAACGAGCAGAGGCAGTGGCGCTGGACGGCCTGTACGACCAGTTCGCCGCCATGGGCCTCGGCTACGGCCCCGCCTTCCGCGGGCTCCGGGCCGCATGGCGCAAGGGCGACGAGGTCTTCGCCGAGCTGGCGTTGCCGGAGGAGATGGCGCGCGACGCGGCCCGGTTCGGGCTGCACCCGGCGCTGTTCGACGTGGCGCTGCACGCCACCGCGCTCGGCGGGTTCGCGCCGGACGCGGAGCCCGGCCGCCCGTCCCTGCCGTTCGCCTGGAGCGGCGTGGCGCTGCACGCCTCCGGCGCCACGAAGCTCCGCGTACGGATCTCCTTGCGGGCACAGGGCGCGGTTTCCGTGACATTAACGGACACGGGCGGCCTGCCCGTGGCCACCGTCGCCTCGCTGGCGGTACGTCCGGTGTCCACCGGCCAGCTGGAGACCACCCCGGCGGCCAGGAGCAGGAACAAGCTGTTCCAGGTCGACTGGGTGCCGGTGGAGTTGAGCGCGACGGGCGACCCGCAAGAGATCCTGGCAGGGCTCGCCGAGGTCGGGACGGTTCCGGAATGCGTGCCGGTGGCGGCCCCGGCCGGTGTGCACGAGACGCTGGACCTGCTGCAGGAGTGGCTGGCGGACGAGCGGTTCACGTCGTCGCGGCTGGCGGTCGTCACGCGTGGCGCGGTGGCGGCAGGTCCGGCGGACGTGCCGGATCCGGCACAGGCGGCGATCTGGGGCCTGGTACGGGCCGCGCAGGCCGAACAGCCGGGCCGCTTCGTCCTGCTCGACCTGGACGACGACACGCCCGAGGACGTGATCGGCCGGGCACTGGCCGGCGACGAGGCCCAGGTGGCCGTGCGGGCCGGTGAGGCGCGGGTCCCGCGCCTGGCGCGGGCGGCGGTGCCGGAGGGCAGGGAGCCGGTGTTCGGGCCGGAGTCGACGGTGCTGGTCACCGGCGGTACGAGCGGTCTGGGCGCGCTGGTGGCCCGGCACCTGGTCACCACCTATCAGGTGGGGCATCTGGTGCTGGTCAGCAGGCGCGGGCCGGATGCTCCGGGGGCCGCGGACCTGGTGGCCGAGCTGTCCGCGCTGGGCGCGGAGGTGAGCGTCGCCGCCTGCGACGTGGCCGACCGTGAGGCGCTGGCGGCGTTGGTGACCTCGGTGGCGGACTCGCTGACCGGCGTCGTGCACGCGGCCGGCGTCCTGGACGACGGCGTGATCACCTCCCTCACGTCCGAACGGCTCGACACGGTCATGCGACCCAAGGCCGACGCCGCCTGGCACCTGCACGAGCTCACCCGCGATCTGAACCTGTCCGCGTTCATCCTGTTCTCCTCCCTGGCAGGCGTGATGGGAGGCGCGGGCCAGGGCAACTACGCGGCGGCGAACGCGTACCTGGACGCCCTGGCGGAGCACCGCAGAGCACAGGGGCTGCCCGCGATCTCGCTGGCCTGGGGCCTGTGGAGGGAAGGCGGGCTCGCGGAGCTCGACGACGCCGCCCTGCGGCGGCTCGCACGCTCCGGCGTCGACCCGTTGTCGGCCGAGGACGGGCTGGCCCTCCTCGACGCCGCGCTCGGCACCGACCGGGCCACGCTGGTCCCCGCCCAGCTGAACCTCAAGGTCCTCGGAGCCCACGCGGACATGCTGCCCCCGCTGCTGCGCGGGCTCGTGTCCGGTCCCGCCAGGCGCGTGGTGACGGCCGCGTCGGAGGCCGCCGCCACGCTGAAGCAGCAGCTGGCGAGCATGCCGGCGGCCGGACAGCAGTCCGTGCTGGAAGACCTGGTACGCGATCAGCTGGCCGTGGTGCTCGGCTTCGCCGACCGGTCGGCCCTCGACGAGGGCATGTCGTTCCAGGAGCTGGGCTTCGACTCGCTGATGGCGGTGGAGTTCCGCAACCGGCTCAGCGAGGTCACGGGCATCCGGCTGCCGGCGACACTGGTCTTCGACTATCCCACCCAGGCGGCGCTCGTCAGGTTCCTGTCCGGCGAGCTGCTGGGCACGCGTGAGGTCGCGGTCACGGCACGGACGTCGGCGGCCGACGACGAGCCCATCGCGATCGTCGGCATGGCCTGCCGCTACCCCGGCGGGGTCACCTCGCCCGAGGACCTGTGGCGGCTGGTGGCGCAGGCCGGGGACGCCGTGGGTGAGTTCCCGGCGGACCGCGGCTGGGATCTGGACAGGCTCTACGACCCGGACCCCGGCAACCGGGGCACCTCGTACGCCCGGCACGGCGGCTTCCTGTACGACGCCGCCGAGTTCGACCCCGGCTTCTTCGGGATCTCGCCGCGTGAGGCGCTGGCCATGGACCCGCAGCAGCGGCTGCTGCTCGAAACCTCATGGGAAGCGCTCGAACGCGCCGGAATCGATCCCCACGGGCTGCGGGGCAGCCGGACGGGTGTGTTCGCCGGTGTGATGTACCACGACTACGCGTCCCAGCTGTCCTCGGTGCCGGAAGAGCTGGAAGGCCTGATCGGCACCGGCAACTCGGGCAGCGTCGCCTCCGGCCGGGTGTCGTACACCTTCGGTTTCGAGGGCCCCGCGATGACCGTGGACACCGCGTGCTCGTCGTCCCTGGTCGCGCTGCACCTGGCGGTTCAGGCGCTGCGGTCGGGGGACTGCGACCTGGCGCTGGCAGGCGGCGTGACCGTGATGGCCACCCCGTGGACGTTCATCGAGTTCGCCCGGCAGCGCAACCTCTCCGTGGACGGCCGGTGCAGGGCGTTCGGCGAGGCCGAGGGCGGCGTCGGGCTGTCGGAGGGCGCGGGCATGCTGCTGGTGGAGCGGCTGTCGGACGCGCGCCGCAACGGCCACCAGGTGCTGGCGGTCGTCCGCGGATCCGCGGTCAACCAGGACGGTGCCAGCAACGGCCTGACCGCCCCGAACGGCCCCTCCCAGCAGCGGGTGATCCGCCAGGCCCTGGCCAACGCCGGACTGTCGGCCGCGGACGTGGACGCGGTCGAGGCGCACGGCACGGGCACGGTGCTCGGCGACCCGATCGAGGCCCAGGCGCTGATCGCGACCTACGGCCAGGAGCGGGACCAGCCCCTGTGGCTCGGCTCGATCAAGTCGAACATCGGCCACTCCCAGGCCGCCGCGGGCGTCGCGGGCGTGATCAAGATGGTGATGGCCCTGCGGAACGAGACGCTGCCGCAGACCCTGCACGCGGACGAGCCGTCCACGCACGTGGACTGGACGGCAGGCGCGGTGCGGCTGCTCACCGACGCGCAGCCGTGGCAGCGGAACGGGCACGCTCGCCGCGCCGGCATCTCCTCCTTCGGGATCAGCGGCACGAACGCCCACGTCGTCCTGGAGGAGTCCCCGGTCGCGCCCGAGCCGGAGCCCGCCGGCGAGCTGCCCATGCTTCCGTGGGTGCTGTCGGGACGCAGCGAGCAGGCGCTGTCGGCGCAGGCCGGACGGCTCCGCTCCTGGATCGAGTCGCGGCCCGAGCTGGACGTGGCCGACGTCGGCTGGTCGCTGGCGGCAGGCCGGTCGGTGCTGGAGCACCGCACGGTGATCACCGGCGCGGACCGCGCCGAACTGCTCGAAGCACTGGCGGCGCTGGCCGACGGCAGCCCGGACGAGCCGAGGACCCAGACGGGCCTGGTGCGCTCGCGGGCCAAGCTGGCACTGCTGTTCGCCGGTCAGGGCAGCCAGCGGGTCGGGATGGGCCGTCAGCTCGCCGAGACGTTCCCGGTGTTCGCCGAGACCCTGGAAGAGATCGACCAGCTCCTGCCGATCCGTGAGGTGATGTTCAACGACCCCGATGGGGTGTTGAACGAGACAGGCATGACCCAGCCCGCGTTGTTCGCCTTCGAGGTCGCGCTGTACCGGCTGCTGGAGTCCTTCGGTATCCGCGCGGATGTGCTGGTCGGGCATTCGATCGGGGAGATCGCCGCCGCGCACGTGGCCGGAGTGTTCTCGCTGGCCGATGCATGCGCCCTGGTGGCGGCCCGGGCCCGGCTGATGCAGGCCCTGCCGACCGGCGGGGCGATGCTGGCGATCGCCGCACCCGAGGCGGATGTTCTGCCCTTGCTGGAAGGCCAGGTCGGGATCGCGGCGGTCAACGGCCCCGCAGCCGTGGTGATCTCCGGCGACGCCCAAGCAATCGCTGAGATCGAGGAGCGAGTCAGCGCTCGGACGCGCAGGTTGCGGGTCTCGCACGCCTTCCACTCGCCGTTGATGGAGCCGATGCTCGCCGACTTCGAGGAGGCCATCTCCGGTCTGACCTACCACGAGCCGACGGTCGCGATCGTTTCCAACCTCACCGGCCAGTTGGCCGAGCCGGGCCAGCTGACCACCCCGAGCTACTGGGTGGAGCACGTGCGCCAGGCCGTGCGGTTCGCCGACGGGGTCGGTGCCGCTCGTGCCGCCGGGGCGAAGGTGTGGGTGGAGGTCGGTCCGGACACCACTCTGACCGCGCTGGCCCAGCAGAGCCTGGAGGACGGCGCCTTCGTACCGGCCGCGCGCAAGGACCGCGACGAGACCCGTACGTTCGTCGAGGCCCTGGGCCGGATGCACACGAACGGCGTCGCCGTCGACTGGGAAGCGTTCTTCGCGCCGGCCCGCCCGTCCCGGGTGGACCTGCCCACGTACGCCTTCCAGCACGAGCGCTACTGGCTCCAGCCCGGTCCCGACACCGGCGACGTCACCACCGCGGGCCTGGGCGCCGTCGAGCACCCGCTGCTCAGCGCGGCGACCGAGGTGGCCGGCGGCGAGACGGTGATCTTCAGCGGGCGGCTGTCGGTCGCCACGCACCCCTGGCTGGCCGACCACGTCGTGGGCGGCAGCGTGATCGTGCCGGGCACCGCGCTCGTCGAGCTGGCCGTCCGGGCCGGGGACGAGAGCGGCTGCCCGCACCTCCAGGAGCTCACCCTGCAGGCCCCCCTGGTCCTGCCCGAGGGCGGCGGCGTCCAGCTCCAGCTGGTGTCCACCGCCACCGAGGAGCCGGGCCGCAGGTCGCTGGCGATCCACTCCCGTACGCAGGACGCGACCGAGTGGACCCAGCACGCCCAGGCCACGCTCACCGCGACCGTGCCCGAGCCGGACATCGACCTGCGGCAGTGGCCGCCCGCGGGCGCGGAGCCGGTCCCGGTCCAGGACCTCTACGACGACATGCTCGCGATCGGACTGGACTACGGGCCGACGTTCCAGGGGCTGACAAGCGCCTGGGAGCGGGGCGGCGAGGTGTTCGCCGAGATCGTCCTGCCAGAGGAGGCGCACGCGGACGCCGGCCGGTTCGTGTTGCACCCCGCCCTGCTGGACGCCGCGCTGCACGCCACCGCCCTGGGTGGCCTGCTGCCGCGGCCCGAGCCGGGGCGGCCGTACCTGCCGTTCGCGTGGTCGGGCGTGTCCCTGCTCGCGGCGGGAGCGACCAGCCTGCGCGTCAAGATCGCCAACGTCGGCGGCGCTGCCATCACGCTGAGCATCGCCGACGAGCTCGGCGCGCCGGTCGCCGCCGTCGAGACCCTCACCCTGCGCCCGATGGTCGGCGGCCGGCAAGGCGGCGGGAACCAGGGCACCCTGCACCAGATCGAGTGGACCCGGCTCCCCGACGCGCCCGCGTCCGAGACGCCGCGCTGGGCGCTGCTCGGTGCCGACGACCTCGGCACCGGCCGCGTCACCTATCCGGACCTGGCCACTCTGGTCTCGCTGCACGACCCCGCCGATCTCCCGGAGGCGGTCCTGACCGGCCCCTCCGCCGGGCAGGACCATCACGCGGCGACGCACGGCGTCCTCGAACTGCTGCAGAGCTGGCTGGCGGAGGAGCACCTCGCGTCGTCCCGGCTCGTCATCCTCACGCGCGGCGCTCTCGCCACCACCGCCGGCGAGAGCCCGGACCTCGCCCAGGCGGCGGTCGGCGGCCTCGTGCGGGCCGCGCAGGCCGAGCAGCCCGGCAGGTTCGTGCTGCTGGACCTGGACGGGGACACGTCCGAGGACGTGATCGGCCGGGCGCTGGCGTCGGGTGAGTCGCAGCTCGCGGTGCGGGCGGGCGAGCTGTGGGTGCCGCGGCTGGGCCGGGCCACGGATCTGGAGGATCAGGGTCCGGTGTTCGGGCCGGAGGGCACAGTGCTGATCACCGGTGGCACGGGCGGGCTGGGTGCGTTGGTGGCCCGCCACCTCGTCACCGAGCACGAGGTCAGGCGGTTGGTGCTGGTCAGCCGTCGCGGCCTGGGGGCGCCGGGCGCGGCCGAGCTGGTGGCCGAGCTCTCGGAGCTGGGTGCCGAGGTGGAGGTGGCGGCCTGCGACGTGGCCGACCGTGAGTCGCTGGCGGCGACGGTCGCCTGGGTGGCGGACTCGCTCACCGGTGTCGTGCACACGGCCGGTGTCCTGGACGACGGGGTGATCACGTCCCTGACGTCCGAGCGTCTCGACACGGTCCTGAGGCCCAAGGCCGATGCCGCCTGGCACCTGCACGAGTTGACGCGAGGGCTCGACCTGACCGCGTTCGTGCTGTTCTCCTCGATGTCGGGAGTGCTGGGAGGAGCGGGCCAGGGCAACTACGCCGCGGCGAACGCGTTCCTCGACGCGCTGGCCCAGCTGCGCGCCGCCGAAGGGCTGGCGGGCACGTCCCTGGCCTGGGGCTTGTGGGAGCAGGGCGGCATGGCCGGCGAGCTGACCGAGGCCGACCTGCGCCGCCTGGCGCGCATGGGCGTGGCGCCGCTGTCCGCGGCCGACGGGCTGGAGCTGTTCGACACCGCGGTCACATCCGGCCGGCCACTGCTCATCCCGGCCCGATTCGTCCAGGCCCGCGCCAGTGCGCGGACCTCCATGCGGCGGGCGGGAACCACCGACGGGCTCGCCGAGCGGCTGTCCGCGATGGAACCGGCCGAGCGCCGGTCGGCGCTGTCGGACACCGTCCGCGGCCAGGTGGCGGCCGTCCTCGGGTTCTCCGACGGATCCGCCATCGACCCGCAGCGCCCGTTCCAGGACCTCGGGTTCGACTCCCTGACCGCGGTCGAGTTCCGCAACCAGCTCGGCCGGGCCACGGGCCTGCGGCTGCCCGCCACCCTCGTCTTCGACTACCCCACCCCGGTGGCCCTGACCGACCACCTCATGGGGTACTTCGGCGAAGCCGGGGCGGAGAACGAGGAGGCCGGCATCCTGCGGATCTTCGCGGAGCTGGACCAGATCCAGGATTCACTGACCACACTCGCCGAGGACAGCACGGTGCGCGCCAGGCTCACCGCGCGCCTCAAAGAGCTCCTGTCGGGCCTGAACGGCACGGGCGAGTCGGACGTCGCGGACCAGCTCGAGTCCGCCAGCGACGACGAGATGTTCGCCTTCATCGACAACGAGCTCGAGATCTCTTGACAGTTGCAGCGGCTCAGAAGGGCTACGTTCGATGGCAAACGAAGACAAGCTCCGGGGCTACCTGAAGCGGGTCACGGCCGACCTGCACCAAACCAGGCAGCAACTGCGGGAGATCCAGGGCCGGGAGCACGAGCCGATCGCGATCGTCGGCATGGCCTGCCGCTACCCGGGCGGGGTCACCTCGCCCGAGGAGCTGTGGCGGCTCGTCGCCGACGGCGTCGACGCGATCTCCGAGTTCCCCACCGACCGCGGCTGGGACGAGAACCTCTACCACCCCGACCCGGACAACCCGGGCACGACCACGGCCCGGACGGGCGGCTTCGTCTACGACGCGGCCGACTTCGACGCCGGCTTCTTCGCGATCTCTCCACGTGAGGCATTCGGGACCGACCCGCAGCAGCGGATGTTCCTGGAGTCGTGCTGGGAGGCGTTCGAGCGCGCCGGCATCGACGCGAACTCCGTGCGCGGCAGCCGGACCGGCGTCTACGCCGGCGTCATGTACCACGACTACTTCCGCGCCGAGGCGCTCGGCAGCGTGGTCTCCGGCCGGGTGGCGTACGCGCTCGGCCTCGAGGGCCCGGCGATCTCGGTCGACACGGCCTGCTCGTCGTCGCTGGTGGCGCTGCACCTGGCGGCGCAGGCGCTGCGGCGCGGCGAGTGCTCGCTGGCGCTGGCCGGCGGCGTGACGGTGATGGCGACCCCGAACACCTTCATCGAGTTCTCCCAGCAACGGGGCCTGTCGGCCGACGGCCGCTGCAAGTCCTTCGCCGACGCGGCGAACGGCACCGGCTGGAGCGAGGGCGTGGGGGTGCTGCTCCTCGAACGCCTGTCGGACGCCCGGGAGAACGGGCACCACGTCCTCGCGGTCATCCGCGGCAGCGCGGTCAACCAGGACGGCGCCAGCAACGGGCTGTCCGCGCCGAACGGCCCCTCCCAGATCCGCGTGATCAGGGAGGCGCTGGCCGACGCGGGCCTGTCGCCCTCGCAGGTGGACGCGGTGGAGGGGCACGGCACCGGCACCACCCTGGGCGACCCGATCGAGGCCCAGGCGCTCATCACCGCGTACGGGCAGGACCGGGACCAGCCTCTGTGGCTGGGCTCGCTGAAGTCGAACATCGGCCACGCCCAGGCCGCCGCCGGCGTCGGCGGCGTGATCAAGATGGTGATGGCGCTGCGCAACGAGACGCTGCCGCGCACCCTGCACGTGGACGAGCCGTCCACGCACGTGGACTGGTCGGCCGGCGCCGTCGAGCTGCTCACCGAGCCCCGGCCGTGGGAGTCCGGCGAGGCGCCCCGCCGCGCCGCCGTCTCGGCCTTCGGCTTCAGCGGCACCAACGCCCACCTGATCCTCGAAGAGACGCCGGCGGAGCAGGACGACACCGCCGAGCAGGCCGGGCTGAACCTGCCGCTGGTGCCCTGGACGATCTCCGCCAGGGACGCGCAGGCGCTGGCCGCGCAGGCCGACCGGCTCGGTACGTGGGCGGCCACGCGGCCGGATCTGCGCGTCGAGGACGTCGGCTGGTCGCTCGCGACCGGCCGGGCGGCGCTCGACCAGCGCGCCGTGATCGTGGGGGAGACCCGGGACGAGCTCCTGGCCGGTCTCCGGTCGCTCGCCGACGGCGCCACCGCCGTCACGGGTTCCGGGGCGGGAGGCAGGATCGCCTTCCTGTTCGCCGGCCAGGGCAGCCAGCGGGTGGGCATGGGCGCCGCGCTCGCCCAGGCGTTCCCGGTGTTCGCGGCCGCGCTCGAAGACGTCTGCAAGGTGCTGGACCCGCTGCTGCCGCACCCCATCAGGGACGTCATGTTCACCGACCCCGACGGGGTGCTGGACGAGACGGGCATGACCCAGCCCGCCCTGTTCGCCTTCGAGGTCGCCCTGTACCGGCTGCTGACCTCGCTGGGCATCGAGGCCGACGTGCTCGCCGGGCACTCGGTCGGCGAGCTCGCCGCCGCCCACGTCGCCGGGGTGCTCTCGCTCGGCGACGCCTGCGCGCTGGTCGCCGCGCGGGCCCGGCTGATGCAGGCGCTGCCCGCGGGCGGCGCCATGCTCGCCGTCGCCGCCCCGGAGGAGCAGGTCCTCCCGCTGCTGGCCGGCCGCGCGGACCGGGCCGGGATCGCCGCGGTCAACGCGCCGGGCGCGGTCGTCGTCTCCGGCGCCGCCGGCGACATCGACGAGATCGCGCAGGCACTCGAGGCGCAGCAGGTACGCACCCGCCGGCTGCGCGTCTCCCACGCGTTCCACTCGCCGCTCGTCGAGCCGATGCTGGAGGAGTTCCGGCAGGTCGCGGAGTCCTTGACGTACGGCGAGCCCGCCATTCCGATCATCTCTGACGTGACCGGGCAGAAGGCGCACTCCGGGCAGCTCACCGACCCCGGCTACTGGGTGGACCACGTCCGCCGGGCGGTGCGCTTCGGCGACGCCGTCACCACTGCCAGGGCCGGCGGCGCCACCGTGTTCGTGGAGATCGGCCCGGACGGGGTGCTGACCAGCCTGGCCAGGCAGACGCTCGACGGCGACGACGCCGCGTTCTTCGTCAGCGCCACGCGCAAGGACCGCGACGAGGCCCGCGCCTTCGTCGAGGCCGTCGGCCGGCTGCACTGCCGGGGCGTCACCGTCGACTGGGACGCGTACTTCGCCGACGCCGTCCCCCAGCGCGTCGACCTGCCCACGTACGCCTTCCAGCGCAAGCGCTTCTGGTTCATGCCCGGCGCGACCCCGGCCGAGCAGGCGCCCGACGGCTCCGTCGACCCCGAGTTCTGGGCCGCGGTCGAACGCGAGGACGTGGCCGCGCTCGCTGCCACCCTCGGCATCGACGACGGCTCCCCGCTGGCGGCCATCCTGCCGGCGCTGTCGTCCTGGCGGCGCCGGCGGCGCGACCAGGACGTGCTCGACTCCTGGAGGTACCGCGTCACCTGGACGCCCGTCGGCACATCCGGCGGGAAGCCGCCCGCGCTGTCGGGCACCTGGCGCGTCGTCGTCCCGGCGGACCGGGCCGGCGGAGACGCGGCGGCCTCCGTCGCCGGGGCGCTCGAACGGCACGGAGCCCGGTGTGAGCTCCTGGAGGTCACCGGCGACTCCGGAAGGGACGACCTCGCCGCGCTGCTGGGCGGGGACGAGGCGCCGGCCGGCGTGCTCGCCCTCCACTGCGACCTGGCCCGGACGGTCACGCTGATCCAGGCCATGGACGACGCCGGCGTGGCGGCCCCGCTCTGGATCGCCACCGACGGCGCCGAGAGCGTCAGCCGGGCCGACCCGGTCCGCGACCCGGAGCAGACCGCGGTCTCCGGGCTCGGCCGGGTCTTCGGCCTGGAGCACCCCGCCCGCTGGGGCGGTCTCGTCGACCTGCCGGAGACGCTCGACCAGCGCGTCCTGACCCGCCTGGTCACCGTGCTCGCCGGGATCGGGGAAGAGGACCAGCTCGCCGTCCGCGCCTCGGGGATCTTCGCCCGCCGCCTGTCCAGGGCGCCAAGGGCGCGGACCGACTCGGCCGAGCACTGGCGGGCCCGCGGCACCGTACTGATCACCGGCGGCACCGGCGGCCTGGGCGCGAACGTCGCACGGTGGCTGGCCCGCGACGGCGCCGAGCACCTCGTGCTCACCAGCCGGCGCGGCGCCGACGCCCCCGGCGCCGCCACGCTCGTGGCCGAACTCCAGGAGCTCGGCGCGCGGGTGACGGTGTCCAAGTGCGACGTGGCCGACCGCGACGCGCTCGCGGCCCTGGTCCGCGAGATCGAGGCGGACGCCCCCGTTCGATCGGTCTTCCACACCGCGGGCGTGCCCCACATGCAGCCCCTCACCCGGCTCGGACGGGACGAGCTGGCCGAGGCCACCCAAGCCAAGATCGTCGGAGCCGCCAACCTGGACGCGGCCTTCGACGGGCCGCTCGACGCGTTCGTGCTGTTCTCGTCCGGCGCCGGTGTCTGGGGCGGCGCCCTGAACGGCGCGTACGCCGCCGGCAACGCCTACCTCGACGCGCTGGCCGCGCACCGCCGCGCCCGCGGCCTCGCCGCCACGGCCGTCGCCTGGGGCTTCTGGGACGCCGCGGGCGGCGGCATGACCACGCTCCTCGACGAGGAGGACGCCCGCAGGACCGGCGTCCGCTACATGGACGCCGGCCTGGCCATCGACGCCCTGCGGCAGGCCCTGGACGACGGCGAGACCAACCTGGTCGTCGCCGACGTCGACTGGGAACGGTTCTTCCCCATCTTCACCGCCGCCCGGCGGCGGCCCCTTCTCGACGGCGTCCCCGAGGCCGTGGCGGTGTCCCAGAAGGAGGCGGTAGCCGACTCCGAGTCCTCCGAGCTGCGCGCGAAGCTCCTCCCGCTGAGCGAGGACGAGCAGGACCGGCTGCTGGTCGCGCAGGTGCGCGAGCAGGTGGCCGCCGTGCTCGGGTACGCCCCCGGCGAGGTGGAGGTGGACCGGGCCTTCAGAGACCTCGGCTTCGACTCGGTCACCGCGGTCGAGCTGCGCGGCAGGCTCAACGCCGCGCTGGGCGTGCGGCTCCCGGCGACCGTGGTCTTCGACTACCCGAACGTCAAGGCGCTCGCGGGCCTGGTCCGCGGCGAGATTCTGGGCACCCGGACGGAGGCCGGGCCCACCGGCGAGAGCCGCGGGCCGGTCTCCGACGACCCGATCGTGATCGTCGGGATGAGCTGCCGGATGCCCGGCGGCGTGACCAACGCCGACGACCTCTGGCGGCTGGTCGCCGAGGGCGGGGACGCGATCTCGGCCCTCCCGGACGATCGCGGCTGGGACGTCGAGGGGATCTACGATCCGGACCCCGAGGCGCAGCTCGCCTCGTACGTTCGGGACGGCGGCTTCCTGCGTGACGCGGCCGAGTTCGACCCCGAGTTCTTCGGCATCAGCCCGCGCGAGGCCCTGGCCATGGATCCGCAGCAGCGGGTCCTGCTCGAAGCCTCGTGGGAGGCGATCGAGCACGGCCGGATCGAGCCCGGCTCGCTGCGCGGCACCCGTACCGGCGTCTTCGTCGGCGCGGCCTACGAGGAGTACGGCCGCCACTCCGACCAGGTCCCGCTGGAATCCGTGGGGCACCTGGTCACCGGCACGCTGAGCAGCATCGCGTCCGGCCGGGTCGCGTACGCGCTGGGGCTCGAAGGGCCCGCGGTCACGGTGGACACGGCGTGCTCGTCGTCGCTGGTGGCGCTGCACCTGGCGGCGCAGGCGCTGCGGAACGGCGACTGTGACCTGGCCCTGGCCGGCGGCGTCACGGTGATGTGCACCCCGCTCGGCTTCATCGGCTTCAGCCTCCAGGGCGCGCTCGCCCGGGACGGCAGGTGCAAGCCCTTCGCCGGCGCGGCGGACGGGTTCGCGCTGTCGGAGGGCGTCGGCATGCTGCTGGTGGAGCGGCTGTCGGACGCCCGCCGCAACGGTCACCCGGTGCTGGCGGTCGTCAAGGGTTCAGCCATCAACCAGGACGGTGCCAGCAACGGCCTGACCGCGCCGAACGGCCCTTCCCAGCAGCGGGTGATCCGCCAGGCCCTGGCCAACGCCGGGCTGTCGGGCGCCGAAGTGGACGTGGTCGAGGCGCACGGGACGGGCACGACGCTGGGCGACCCGATCGAGGCCCAGGCGCTGATCGCCACCTATGGCCAGGACCGGGACCAGCCGCTGTGGCTCGGCTCGGTCAAGTCGAACATCGGCCACACCCAGGCCGCCGCCGGTGTCGCCGGGGTCATCAAGATGATCATGGCGATGCGACACGGGATGCTGCCGCAGACGCTGCACGTGGACGAGCCGTCGCCGCACGTGGACTGGTCGGCCGGGGCCGTCGAGCTGCTCACCGAGGCCCGGCCGTGGGACGTTCAGGATCATCCGCGCCGCGCCGCCGTCTCCTCCTTCGGCATCAGCGGCACCAACGCCCACGTGATCATCGAGCAGGTGCCGGGCACGGACGAGGAGCCCGAGCCCGTCGACGAGCCGCCGGTGGTGCCGTGGGTGCTGTCGGGCCGTAGCGCGGAGGCGTTGCGGGCTCAGGCGGGCCGGTTGGCCGATGCGGTGGCCGGGGTCCGGCCGGTGGATGTGGCGCATTCGCTGGTGGCTTCGCGGTCGGCGTTCGACCACCGTGCGGTGGTGATCGGTGCGGACCGGGAGGAGTTGCTGGCCGGTCTGGACGAGGGCGCGGTGCGGGGTGTGGCCGGGCCGTGCGGCAAGACGGTGTTCGTCTTCCCCGGTCAGGGGTCGCAGTGGCTCGGCATGGGCGTCGAGTTGCTGGATGATTCGCCGGTGTTCGCGGCGCGGATGGTGGAGTGTGAGGCGGCGCTGTCGGAGTTCGTGGACTGGTCCCTCACAGAGGTGCTGCGCAGCGGGGAGGGCTTGGACCGGGTTGATGTGGTGCAGCCGGTGCTCTGGGCCGTGATGGTGTCGCTGGCCGAGGTGTGGCGCTCGCTCGGAGTGGTCCCGGCCGCCGTGGTGGGCCATTCCCAGGGTGAGATCGCCGCCGCCGTGGTGGCGGGTGCGTTGTCGCTTGAGGACGGCGCCCGGGTGGTGGCGCTGCGGAGCCAGGCGATCGTGGCGCTGGCCGGTCGGGGCGGTATGGCGTCGATTCCGCTGCCCGCTTCGGAGGTGGCGGTGGACGACCGGATCTCCATCGCGGCCGTGAATGGGCCTGCCTCGACGGTGGTGTCCGGCGATGCGGATGCCATTGAGGAATTCCTGGCTCGGCACGACGCGGTGCGGGCGCGGCGGATCGACGTGGATTACGCCTCGCATTCGGCGCATGTCGAGGCGATCGAGGACGAGCTGGCGAGGCTGCTGGCCCCGGTGACCCCGCAAACGGGCGAGGTGCCGTGGTACTCGACCGTGCGGCAGTGCTGGCTGAGCGGGACCGAGGTGGATGCCGCGTACTGGTACGAGAACCTGCGGCGGACGGTGTGGTTGGAGCCGTCGGTGCGGGCGCTGGCCGAGCAGGGGCATGGGGTGTTCGTTGAGGTCAGTGCTCACCCGGTGTTGACGATGGCGGTGCAGGAGACGGTCGAGGACGTGGTGGCCTGTGGCACGCTGCGCCGCGACGACGGCGGCCTGCGCAGGTTGTGGACGAGCGCCGCCGAGCTGTGGGTACGCGGCGTGAACGTCGATTGGGCCCAGGCCCTGGAGCCCGCCGCCCCCCGGATGGTCGACCTGCCCACCTACGCCTTCCAGCACCAGCACTTCTGGCTGGAGGAGCGCACCGCGAGCGCGGGTGACGTCGGAGCCGCCGGGCTCGGGGCGGCCGGGCATCCCCTCCTGGCCGCCGCTGTCTCGCTGGCCGACTCCGACGGCGTGCTGCTGACCGGCAGGCTCTCGCTGAAGACCCACCCGTGGCTGGCCGACCACCAGGTCAACGGCCAGGTGCTGCTGCCCGGCACGGCGTTCGTGGAGCTGGCCGTCAGGGCCGGCGACGAGGCCGGCTGCGACCTGCTCGAAGAGCTCACCCTGCAGGCCCCGCTCATCGTGCCGGAACGCGGCGCGATCCAGCTCCAGCTGGCCGTCGGCGCCCCCTACGAGGACGGGCGGCGGCAGCTCACCGTCCACACCCGGCCCGACGGCGGAGCCGCCGACGACCCGTGGACCTGCCACGCCACCGGCGTGCTCGCGCCGGAGGCCGCCGCGCCGCCCGCCCAGGAGACGGCCGCCTGGCCGCCCGAGGGCGCGCAGCCGCTCCCGATGACCGGCCTGTACGACTGGCTCGGCGCCGTCGGCCTGGGCTACGGGCCCACGTTCCAGGGCCTGAAGGCGGCCTGGCGGCGCGACCAGGAGCTGTTCGCCGAGGTGGCGCTGCCGGAAGGGACCGAGACCGGCGGCTTCGGGCTGCACCCGGCGCTGCTCGACGCCGCGCTGCACAGCGTCGCGCTCAACGCGGCCACCGCCGAGGACGGGCCGCGGATGCCGTTCGCCTGGACCGGCGTACGGCTGCACGCGACCGGCGCGACCTCGATCCGCGTCCGGCTCACCCCACGCGGCACCGACGACGTGACGCTCGCCGTCACCGACACGACCGGCGTGCCCGTCGCGCACGTGGACTCGCTGATCCTGCGCCCGCTGCCCGCCGACCTCGGCGCCGAGCAGCGCGCCACCGGAGAGGACTCGCTCTACACGCTCGAATGGGCGCCGGTGCCCGCCGGCGAACCCGCGGGCGAGCAGCGATGGGCGGTCATCGGCGACCCGTCCGACCTGGCGGCCGCCGGGATCGACGCGGCCGCGCACGCCGGCCTGGCCGAACTCGTGGCCACCGGATCGGTGCCCGAATGGGTGGTCGTCCCGCTGGACGGCGAACCGGAACCCGATCTGGCCGCGGCGGTCGCCGACCGGACCTGCCAGGTGCTGGAGCTGCTGCAGACCTGGCTGGCCGAGGAGGGCTTCCCCGCCTCCAAGCTCGTCCTCCTCACCCGGGGCGCGGTCGCGACCACGGCGGAAGAGGAGGTGCCGGACCTGGTCAACGCCGGGGTCTGGGGCCTCGTCAGGTCCGCGCAGTCGGAGAGCCCCGAACGGGTCGTCGTCCTCGACCTCGACCGTGACGCGGACTCCTGCCGGGCGCTGCCCGCCGCGCTCGCGACAGGCGAGGCGCAGCTCGCGATCAGGAAGGGCACGGCGTACGCGCCCCGCCTGGCCCGGCCCGGAGCCGGCGGCGCGCTGACCCCGCCGGCCGATGCCGAGAACTGGCGGCTTGACGTCACCGCCCGCGGCACGCTCGACGACCTCGCGCTGCTCCCCACCCCGTCGGCGCCGCTCGCACCCGGTGAGGTCCGCATCGGCACCAAGGCCATGGGCCTGAACTTCCGCGACGTGCTGATCGCCCTGGACATGTACCCGGGCGACGCGCCGATGGGCGGCGAGGGCGCCGGCGTCGTCATCGAGGTGGCCGACGACGTCACCACGCTCGCGCCCGGCGACCGGGTGATGGGCATCGTCGACGGCTTCGCCCGGGAGGCGGTCACCGACCACCGGCTGCTCGCCCGCATCCCGGACGACTGGACGTTCGCCCAGGCGGCGTCCGTGCCGATCGCCTTCGTCACCGCCTACCACGCCCTGGTGGACCTCGCCGGGCTCCAGGCAGGCGAGGCGCTGCTCGTGCACGCCGCCGCGGGCGGCGTGGGCACGGCCGCCGTGCAGCTCGCGCACCACCTGGGCGCCGAGGTCTACGGCACCGCCAGCGAGAGCAAATGGGACGCGGTACGCGAGCTGGGCGTCCCCGCCGAGCACATCGCCTCGTCCCGGACGCTGGAGTTCGCGCAGACCTTCGCCCCGGGCGTGGACGTCGTGCTCAACTCCCTCGCGGGCGAGTTCGTGGACGCCTCGCTGGGCCTGCTGCGACCGGGCGGACGCTTCATCGAGATGGGCAAGACGGACGTACGGGACCCGGCCGAGCTGCCCTCGGTCCGCTACCAGAACTTCGACCTCACCCTGCTCGGCCCGGCCCGCACCGGCGAGATCCTGGCCGAGATCGCCGCCCTGTTCGCGCGCGGCGCGCTCCGGCTCCCGCCGATCAGCACGTGGGACGTCCGCCGCGCCCCCGACGCGTTCCGGTACGTCGCCCAGGCCCGCCACATCGGCAAGGTCGTCCTGACCGCGCCGCCCGCCCTCGACCCCGAGGGCACCGTGCTCGTCACCGGCGGCACCGGCGCGCTCGGCGCCCTCGCCGCCAGGCGCCTGGTCAGTGAGCACGGCGTGCGGCACCTGGTCCTGGCCAGCCGACGCGGCCCCGCCGCCGACGGCGCGGCGGCGCTGGAGGCGGAGCTGACCGGGCTCGGCGCCACCGTGACGGTCGCCGCCTGCGACGCCGCCGACCGCGACGCCCTCGCCGCGCTGCTCGCGAGCATCTCCGCCGAGCACCCGCTGACCGGGGTCGTCAGCACGGCGGGCGTGCTCGACGACGGGATGATCTCCTCGCTCACCCCGGAACGCGTCGAGGCCGTCATGCGCCCGAAGGTGACCGCTGCCGCCAACCTGCACGAGCTGACCGCCGATCTCGACCTGGCGCAGTTCATCCTGTATTCGGGCGCCGCGGGCATCCTCGGCAGCCCCGGCCAGGGCAACTACGCCGCGGCGAACACGTTCCTGGACGCGCTCGCCCAGCACCGCCGAGCCCGCGGGCTGGCGGCGACCTCCCTGGCCTGGGGCCTGTGGTCGCCGCAGAGCGGCAGCGGCATGACCGGTCACCTGGACGAGGCCGACCTGAGCAGGCTGAGCCGGTCCGGCATGGGCGCGCTCGGCCTCGACGAGGGCCTCGGCCTGTTCGACCGGGCGCTGAGCGTGGACGAGGCGGCGCTCGTGCCGATCCACCTGGATCTCGCCACGCTGCGCGCGGGTGCGGCCAAGGGGTTCGGCCACCCGCTCTTCCGCGGCCTGGTACGCATCTCCACGCGCCGCGTGCTGGCGGCGGAGACGCCCCTGGGCGAGTCGCTCACCGACCGGCTGGCCGCCCTGCCGGAGGCGGAGCGGGCTCCGATGCTCCTCGACCTGGTACGCGGCCACGTGGCCGCCGTGCTCGGCTTCGCCGGGCCGGAGTCCGTCGAACCGGGACGGGCGTTCAAGGACCTCGGCTTCGACTCGCTGACCGCCGTGGAGCTGCGCAACCGGCTCAAAGCGGTCACGGGACTGCGGCTGCCCGTCTCCCTGATCTTCGACTACCCCAACGCCGCCGCGCTGGCCGGGCACCTGCTGGAGGAGCTGGCGCCACCCGCGCACAGCGCCGAACAGCAGGTCCTGGCCGAGCTCGACCGGATCGAGGCCAGGCTGGCCGTCATGGCGGCCGAATGCGCCACCGCCGGGGAGATCACCGCCCGGCTCGAACAGCTGGTCTTCTCCTGGAAGGAACGGCACCAAGAATCCGGAGCCACCGTCGAGGACGTGGCCGGCCAGCTCAGCTCGGCCACGGCCGACGAGATCATCAGTTTCATCGACAGCGAGTTCGGACTCTCCTGAGCAGGCGTCACCGAAGGCTAGGAAGGCAGCACACATGGCGACAGAAGAGCAGCTCGTCGAATACCTCAAGCGCGTGACGACCGAGCTCCACGACAGCAAGAAGCGGCTGCAGGCGGCCGAGGACAAGGACCACGAGCCCATCGCCATCATCGGCATCGGCTGCCGCTACCCCGGCGACATCGCGAGCCCCGAGGACCTGTGGCGGGTCGTGTCCGGCCGTACCGACGCCATCGCCGGGATGCCGGACGACCGCGGCTGGGACCTGGAGTCGATGTACAACCCCGATCCCGACGCGGTCGGCACCTCGTACGTCCGGGACGGCGGCTTCATGCGGGACGCCACCGCCTTCGACGCCGCGTTCTTCGGCGTCTCGCCGCGCGAGGCCGTGGCCATGGACCCGCAGCAGCGGCTGCTGCTCGAAACCTCGTGGGAGGCGATCGAGCGGGCCGGCATCGACCCGGACGCGCTGCGCGGCAGCCGGACCGGCGTCTTCGTGGGCGCCAACAGCCCCGAATTCCTCACGATGATGATGCAGGCGCCGCCGGAGCTGCAGGGTTACCTGATGACCGGCGTCGCCCCGAGCGTGGTGTCGGGCCGCGTCTCCTACACCCTGGGCCTGGAAGGACCGGCCGTCACGATCGACACGGCCTGCTCCTCGTCCCTGGTGGCGCTGCACCTGGCGGTACGGGCGCTGCGCAACGGGGACTGCTCGCTGGCGCTGGCCGGGGCCGTGACCGTCCTGTCCACGCCCGGCACCTTCATCGGCTTCAGCCGGGTACGCGGGCTGGCCAGGGACGGCCGCTCCAAGGCGTTCTCCGCCGAGGCGGACGGTATGGGGCTCGCCGAGGGAGTCGGCATCCTCCTGGTGGAGCGGCTGTCGGACGCCCGCCGCAACGGCCACCCGGTGCTGGCGGTCGTCCGCGGCTCGGCGGTCAACCAGGACGGCGCCAGCAACGGCCTGACGGCGCCGAACGGCCCTTCCCAGCAGCGGGTGATCCGCCAGGCGCTCGCCGATGCCAGGCTCGCGCCCGTCCAGGTCGACGCCGTCGAGGCGCACGGCACGGGAACCCCGCTGGGGGATCCGATCGAGGCCCAGGCGCTGCTCGCGACCTATGGCCAGGAGCGGGACCAGCCGCTGTGGCTGGGGTCGGTCAAGTCGAACATCGGCCACGCCCAGGCGGCCGCCGGCGCGGCGGGCGTCATCAAGATGGTCATGGCCATGCGCAACGGCGTCCTGCCCGCGACGCTGCACGCCGAGGAGCGCTCGCCGCACATCGACTGGTCGGCGGGCGCGGTCGAGCTGCTCACCGAGGCCCGCCCCTGGCCCGCGGGCGGCGAGCCGCGCCGGGCCGGCGTGTCGTCGTTCGGCATGAGCGGCACGAACGCGCACGTGGTGCTGGAGGAGGCGCCCGCCGAGACCCCGGCGGAGCCCGGCGGGGAGCTGCCCGTCGTGCCGTGGACGCTCTCGGCCAGGACGGGCGAGGCGCTGGAGCGCCAGGCCGGACGGCTGGCCTCGTGGACCCGGTCGCATCCCGAGCAGGGTGCGGTGGACGTCGGCTGGTCGTTGCTCGGCCGCTCGGCGTTCGACCACCGTGCGGTGGTGATCGGTGCGGACCGGGAGGAGTTGCTGGCCGGTCTGGACGAGGGCGCGGTGCGGGGTGTGGCCGGGCCGTGCGGCAAGACGGTGTTCGTCTTCCCCGGTCAGGGGTCGCAGTGGCTCGGCATGGGCGTCGAGTTGCTGGATGATTCGCCGGTGTTCGCGGCGCGGATGGTGGAGTGTGAGGCGGCGCTGTCGGAGTTCGTGGACTGGTCTCTCACAGAGGTGCTGCGCAGCGGGGAGGGCTTGGACCGGGTTGATGTGGTGCAGCCGGTGCTCTGGGCCGTGATGGTGTCGCTGGCCGAGGTGTGGCGCTCGCTCGGAGTGACACCATCCGCCGTGGTCGGTCACTCCCAGGGCGAGATCGCCGCCGCAGTCGTGTCGGGTGCGTTGTCGCTTGAGGACGGTGCCCGGGTGGTGGCGTTGCGGAGTCAGGCGATCGTGGCGCTGGCTGGTCGGGGCGGTATGGCGTCGATCCCGCTACCGGCTTCAGAAGTGATCTCAGGTGACCGGATCTCGATCGCGGCGGTGAACGGGCCTGCCTCGACGGTGGTGTCCGGCGATGCGGATGCCATTGAGGAATTGATTGTCGGTTATGAGGCCCAGGGAGTGCGGGCGCGGCGGATCGAGGTGGATTACGCCTCGCATTCGGCGCATGTCGAGGCGATCGAGGACGAACTGGCGCGACTGCTGGCCCCGGTCACCCCGCAAACGAGCGACGTGCCGTGGTACTCGACCGTGCGGCAGTGCTGGCTGACCGGGGCCGAGGTGGATGCCGCGTACTGGTACGAGAACTTGCGGCGGACGGTGTGGTTGGAGCCGTCGGTGCGGGCGCTGGCCGAGCAGGGGCATGGGGTGTTCGTTGAGGTCAGTGCTCACCCGGTGTTGACGATGGCGGTGCAGGAGACGGTCGAGGACGTGGTGGCGTGCGGCACGCTGCGCCGCGACGACGGCGGCCTGCGCAGGCTGTGGACGAGCGCCGCCGAGCTGTGGGTACGCGGCGTGGAGATCGACTGGGCCGGTGTGTACGAGCCCGCCCGCCCGAACCGGGTCGAACTGCCCACCTACGCCTTCGAGCGCGAGCCGTACTGGCCCAAGACCGTCCAGTCCAACGGCGACCTCACCCAGGTCGGCATGGGCCCCGCCGGGCACCCGCTGCTGGCGGCGGCGGTGTCGCTCGCGGACGGCGAAGGTGTGCTGCTGACCGGCAGGCTCTCGCTGAAGACCCACCCGTGGCTGGCCGACCACCAGGTCAACGGCCAGGTGCTGCTGCCCGGCACGGCGTTCGTGGAGCTGGCCGTCAGGGCCGGTGACGAGGCCGGCTGCGACCTGCTCGAAGAGCTGACTCTGCAGGCCCCGCTGATCCTGCCCGAGCGCGGCGGCGTCCAGGTGCAGGTGGCCGTGGGGGCGCCCGAGGAGGACGGCCGGCGGGCGCTGACCATTCACGCCCGGCTCGACGACGAGCCCTGGACCAGGCACGCCACCGGCTTCCTCGCCAAGGACACCGGCGCCGTGGCGTTCGGCGAGCCGTCGTGGCCGCCCGCGGGCGCGACCGCCGTCGGCGCCGACGACGTCTACGAGCTGCTTGCGGGCATCGGCGTCGGCTACGGCGCGGCCTTCCGCGGCTTGCGGGCGGTCTGGCGGCGCGACCGGGAGCTGTTCGCCGAGGTCGCCCTGCCCGAGGAGGCCACCGCGGACCTGGTCGGATTCGGGCTGCACCCGGCGCTGCTCGACGCGGCCATCCAGCCGCTCGCGGTGGGCGACTTCTTCCCCGCCCAGGACGGCGCCGGGCCCGTCCTGCCCTTCGCCTGGACCGGCGTGCGGCTGGCCGCCACCGGCGCGGCCACCTTACGGGTCCGGCTGGCGCCCGCGGGAGCGAACGCGGTCCGCATCGAGGTGGCCGACGCCACCGGCGCGCCCGTCGCCTCCGTGGACTCGCTGGTCGTGCGCGCGATGGCCGCCGCCGACCTCAAGGCCGCCGCGGACCCGCTGCGGGACGCGCTGTTCGCCCTCGAATGGGTGCCCGCGCAGCCCGCCCCCGCCCGGGATGGCATCCGATACGCGCTCGCCGGCGGCGACGCCACCCGGCTCGGCCTGCCGGTGGACGCCCTCGACCCGGACGGCCCCGTGCCGGACCTGGCGATCCTGGTCTGCACCCCGTACGCGGGCGACGACCCGGCCGCCGGCGCCCGCGCCGCGACCGGCGAGGTGCTGGCCGCCGCCCAGACCTGGCTCGAACAGGAGCGGTACGCCGACGTGCCCCTCGTCGTCCTCACCCAGGGAGCCACCGGCGACGACCTGCCGAGCGCCGCCGTATGGGGGCTGATCCGCTCGGCCCAGTCGGAGAACCCCGGCCGGTTCGTCCTCCTCGACGTGGACGGCACGGACGCGTCCTGGCAGGCGGTCCCCGCCGCCCTCGCCTCGGGCGAACCCCAGCTCGCGCTGGTCGAAGGCGAGGCCCTGGTCCCGCGGCTGGCCCGGCACCGCGCCGCGGAACCCGCCGGCCACGGCACGTGGACCCCCGACGGGACCGTACTGATCACCGGCGGCACCGGCACCCTGGGCGGGATCGTCGCCCGTCACCTGGTGACCGAGCACGGGGTCCGTCGGCTGGTGCTGATCAGCCGGCGCGGCCCCAACGCCGACGGCGCGGCCGACCTGATGACCGAGCTGACCGGGCTGGGCGCGGACGTGACCGTCACCGCCTGCGACGCCGCCGACCGGCAGGCGCTGGCGGACGTGCTGGCCGCCATCCCGGACGAGCACCCGCTCACCGGCGTCGTCCACACGGCCGGCGCGCTGGACGACGGCGTCCTGGCCGCGCTGACGCCCGAGCGGATCGACAACGTGCTGCGGGCCAAGGCCGACGCCGTCCTGAACCTGCACGAGCTGACCAAGGACCTGCCGCTGACCGCGTTCGTGCTGTTCTCGTCGGCCGCCGGCGTCTTCGGCGGCCCCGGCCAGGGCAACTATGCCGCCGCCAACGCGTTCGTGGACGCCCTCGCGCAGTGGCGCGGACGGCTCGGCCTGCCGGCCCTGTCCCTGGCCTGGGGCCTGTGGGAGCAGGACAGCGGGCTGACCGGCACCCTCAGCGAGACCGACCGGGCGCGGCTGGCCCGCACCGGGGTCGCGCCGCTGTCCACCGCCGACGGGCTCGCGCTGCTGGACGCGGCCTGCGCCGCGGACCGGGCGGCGCTGGTGCCGATCCGGCTGGAGTTCGCCGCGCTGCGGATGGCGGCCCAGTTCGGGGCGCTGCCCACGATCCTTCAGGAGCTCGTCCCCACCTCCAAGCGGCGGGTGGTGGGCAACGACCCGGCCGCCGCGTCGGAGCTGCGCGAGCGCCTGGCCCGCATGCCCGAGGCCGAGCACGCCAGGGTGCTGCTCGACCTGGTGCTCGGCCAGGTGGCGACCGTGCTCGGCTACCGCGACGCCGGCGCCGTGGAGCAGGACCGCCCGTTCAACGAGGCCGGGTTCGACTCGCTGACCGCCGTCGAGTTCCGCAACAGGATGAACGCGGCCACCGGGCTGCGGCTGCCCGCCACGCTGATCTTCGACTACCCGACGCCCGTCCAGCTGGTCCAGTATCTCCGGGGCCGCCTGCTCGACGGCCCCCAGACGGCCGTCTCCGCCACGACCCGGGCCGGTGAGGAGGAGCCGATCGTCATCGTCGGCATGAGCTGCCGCCTCCCCGGCGGCGTCACCAACCCCGACGAGCTGTGGAACCTGGTGGCCGAGGGCGGCGACGCGATGTCGATGTTCCCCTCCGACCGCAACTGGAACCTGGACGAGCTCTACCACCCGGACCCCGAGCACCCCGGCACCACGTACGCCCGCGAGGGCGGCTTCGTCTACGACGCCACCGCGTTCGACCCGGCGTTCTTCAGCATCTCGCCCAGGGAGGCCGTGGCCATGGACCCCCAGCAGCGCCTGCTGCTGGAGAGCTCGTGGGAGGCGCTGGAGCACGCCGGCATCGACCCGGCCGGGCTGCGCGGCAGCAAGACCGGCGTGTACGTCGGCCTGATGTACCACGACTACGGGATGCACCTGCAGCAACCGGCGAGCGACCTCGAGGGCCTGGTCGGCACCGGCATCTCGGCCGGCGTCGCCTCCGGGCGGGTGTCGTACACCTTCGGGTTCGAGGGCCCGTCGGTCACCCTCGACACCGCCTGCTCCTCCTCGCTGGTGGCGCTGCACATGGCGATCCAGGCACTGCGGCGCGGTGAGTGCTCGCTGGCCCTGGCCGGCGGCGTCACCGTGCTGTCCACCCCCTCCGTGTTCGTCGACTTCAGCCGCCAGCGCGGCCTTGCCTCCAATGGCCGCTGCAAGTCGTTCGCCGCGGCCGCCGACGGCACCGGCTGGGCGGAAGGCGTGGGCATGCTGCTCGTCGAGCGGCTCTCCGACGCGCGCCGCAACGGCCACCCCATCCTGGCCGTCGTACGCGGCAGCGCGATCAACCAGGACGGCGCCAGCTACGGGCTCACCGCGCCCAACGGCCCCTCCCAGCAGCGGCTCATCGAGCAGACGCTGGCCGACGCGGGGCTGGGCGCCGCCGACGTCGACGCCGTCGAGGGTCACGGCACCGGCACCACCCTCGGCGACCCGATCGAGGCGCAGGCCATCGTCGCCACCTACGGCCAGGACCGGCCGCAGGACCGGCCGCTCTATCTGGGCTCGGTGAAGTCGAACCTCGGCCACACCCAGGCCGCGGCCGGAGTGGCGGGCGTCATCAAGATGGTGATGGCCATGCGGCACGGCGTGCTGCCGAAGACCCTGCACGTGGACGAGCCGACGACGCACGTCGCGTGGGACGCCGGCGCCGTCAGGCTGCTCACCGAGGCCACCCCGTGGCCGGAGACCGGCCGGCCGCGCCGCGCGGGCGTCTCGTCCTTCGGCATCAGCGGCACCAACGCGCACGTCATCGTGGAGCAGGTCCAGGAGGAGCCCGCCGCGCCGCCTGCGGAGACCGGGCGGCCGGTGATCCCCTGGGTGCTGTCGGCCAAGACGCAGGACGCGCTGAAGGCCCAGGCCCGCCGGCTGCGCGAGCACCTGGCGGCCCGGCCCGCCCGCCCGGCGGCGGACCTGGCCTGGTCGCTCGCCACCACGCGGTCCTCGTTCAAGCGGCGGCTGGTCGTCCTGGGCGCCACCCGTGACGAGCTCGCCGCCGGGCTGGAGGCGGCGATCGAGGGGACCGCGGCGGACAACGTGATCACCGGATCGGCGGCCCGCGGCAGGACGGCGTACCTCTTCACCGGCCAGGGCAGCCAGCGCCCGGCCATGGGGGAGGAGCTGTACGCGGCCTACCCCGAGTACGCCGAGGCCTTCGACGCGGTCTGCGCCAGGTTCGACCGGCACCTCGACCGGCCGCTGCGCGAGGTCATCGCCGGCGACGCCGAGCTGCTCAGGCAGACGCGATACACGCAGGCGGCGCTGTTCGCCGTCGAGGTCGCCCTGTTCCGGGTCCTGGAGGCGTGGGGCGTGCGGCCCGACTACCTGGCCGGCCACTCCATCGGCGAGATCGCCGCCGCGCACGTCGCCGGCGTGCTGTCGCTGGACGACGCGGTGACGCTCGTCGCCGCCAGGGGCAGGCTCATGCAGGCGCTGCCGCCCGGCGGCGCGATGGTCTCGGTGCGCGGCGCCACCGAGGAGGAGGTCCTGCCGCTGCTCGCCGGGTACGAGGAGCGCGTCGGCATCGCCTCGCTCAACGGACCGGCGTCCCTGGTCCTGTCCGGCGACGAGACGAGCGTGCTGGAGCTGGCCGAACGGCTGGCCCGGCGCGGCTGCAAGACCAAGCGGCTGACCGTCAGCCACGCGTTCCACTCGCCGCTGATGGAGCCCGCGCTGGAGGAGTTCGTGAACGTGGCGCGGGGGCTGGCCTTCCGGCCGCCGGCCATCCCCATCGTCTCCAACGTCACCGGCGAGCTCGCCACCACCGACGAGCTGACCTCGCCCGAATACTGGGCCCGCCACCTGCGGCAGGCCGTGCGCTTCTGCGACGGCGTGCGGACCCTGCGGGACCAGGGCGTGTCCACGTTCCTGGAGCTCGGCCCGGACGCCGTGCTGTCGGCCATGGTCGAGGACTGCCTGGACGGCTGGAACGGCGTCGCCGCGCCGGTGCTGCGCCGCGACCGGGCCGAAGCCGCCACGCTGGTCGAGGCCCTGGCCCGGGCGCACGCGAACGGCGTCGGCGTCGACTGGGGCGCGGTGATCGGCACGGGCACGCCCGTACCGCTGCCGACCTATCCCTTCCAGCGGCAGCGCTACTGGCCGGACGCGCCCCGGCACGAGGAGGCCGCGGGGCCCGACCAGGAGTTGTGGGACGCCGTTGCCCGAGGCGACCGCGACGGCCTGCTCGCGGTGCTCGGCCTGCGGGGCGGGGCGACGCTCGACGAGCTGCTGCCCGCGCTGGCCAGATTGCGTGGCCAGGACGGCGCCCACCACGCCGACGTGCGCTACCAGCTCGGCTGGCAGCCCCTGACGGATCTGCCCGCACCCGCGCTCCGCGGCACCTGGCTGGTGGTCGCGCCCGACGGCGCCGGCCCGGACGGGACGCCGGTCGGCACCGCATCGGGCCAGGCGCTGGTGGCCGGGCTCGCGGCGCACGGAGCGGACACCGTACGGCTGTCCGCGATGCCGGACTCCGACGGCGGCGTGGCGGGCGTCGTGTGCCTGCTGCCGGAAGGCGCGACCGCTCCGGACCTTCCGGCGGGATCGGCGCCGGTCTGGTTCCTCACGCGGGGAGCGATCCAGGTGGCGCCGTCCGACCCGCTGGCCGGGCCGCAGGCCGCCCGCGACTGGGGCGACCTGCGGGCCACGGCCGGTCAGGGGCGCGGCGGGCTGATCGACCTTCCGGACCGGCTGGACGAGCAGGTCATGCGCCGGCTGTGCGGGGTGCTGTCCGGGCGGACCGGCGAGAACGAGGTGGCGGTGCGCTCCGGCGGGGCCTTCGCCCGCAGGCTGCGCCCGGCACCGCCGCGCGGCGCCCCGGCCGGCCGCGAATGGCGTCCCGGCGGCACGGTCCTGGTGGCCGGTCCGCTCGACGAGACCGCCGCCGAGCTGGCCAGATGGGCCGCGCGCAACGGCGCGGACGAGGTCGTCCTGACCCAGCCGCACGCCGAGCTCGAAAGCGAGCCGGGCGTGGTGGTCCGGGCCGTCGGCGGGCGGCTGCCCGCGGGCCGGGTGACCGCCGTCGTCTGCACGACCGCCGAGGCGGCGTACGCGCTCGACAAGCCCGCCCGCGCCGCGGACGTGCCCGTCTTCCTCATGCTTGCCCCGGCGCACGCCGCCTGGGGCGGGGACGGCGCCGGCACGTACGAGTACTTCACGGCGCTCGCCGACGAGCGGCTCGCGTCCGGGCAGCCCGCGCTGGCCGTCGCGGCGGGCCTCAAGGAGCCCGCGGACGCGGTCTCCGCCGTCCGCCAGGCCCTGCGCCAGGGGGACAGGGCGCTCGTCGTCGCCGACCCGGACTGGGCCGCGCTCGCCGCGGCCGGGCCCGCCCGGCTGCTGGGGGAGATCCCGCAGGCGGCGGCCCGGCAGGACGGGCCGGACGACGTGGTGGACGGCATCGCCGCCTTCCGCCGCCTGCTGTCCGACAGCCCGGCCGACGAGCACCACGGCATCGTGCTCGACGTGGTACGCGGCCAGGCCGCCGCGATCCTGCAGCTGCCACTGCCCGACGCGGTGGAGCGGGACGCGGAGTTCTTCGAGCTGGGCTTCTCCTCGATGGCCGCGGTGGAGCTGCGCAACAGGCTCGTCGAGCTGACCGGCATCGAGGTGGCGGCCGACGCGATCTACGACTACCCGACCCCCGCCGAGCTGGCCGAGCACCTGCTCGCGGAGGCCGTGAGCTGAGCTCGCGGACCCCACCTCCCGCGGCCCCACCCCTCGCGGACCCCACCTGAGAAAGGACGCACCCATGCTGGATGGCTGCACGCCCTGGCCGGAGGAGTTCGCCGAGCGCTACCGCTCGGCCGGTCACTGGCGCGACGAGACGTTGGGCGAGCTCCTCGGCGCGCGGGCGCGCTCCCACCCGGACAAGCTCGCTCTCGTGGCGGGCGACCACCGGTGGAGCTACGCCGAGCTGGACAGCCGGGCCGACCGCATGGCGGCGCGGCTGAGCGAGATCGGCATCGGCCCGGGGGACCGGGTCGTCGTGCAGCTCCCCAACGTCCCGGAGCTCGTCGCGCTGCTGTTCGCCCTGTTCAGGATCGGCGCTCTTCCGGTCATGGCGCTGCCGGCCCACCGCGGCAGCGAGATCACGTACTTCTGCGAGTTCACGGAGGCGGCCGCGTACGTCATCCCGGACGTGCACGCCGGATTCGACTACCGGGACCTGGCCGCCGACGTGGTCGCGCGGGTGCCCACGCTCAAGCACGTGCTCGTCGCGGGCGACCCGGGCGGCTTCACCCGGCTGGACTACGCGGACGCCGGGGCGACCGGCCTGCCCCGGCCCGACCCCGCCGGCGTGGCGCTCTTCCTGCTGTCGGGCGGTACGACCGGCGTGCCCAAGCTCGTGCCCCGCGCGCACCAGGAGTGGGCCTACAGCGGGCGCGCGGTCGCCGAGGCGTGCGACTACGGCGAGGAGACCGTCCACCTGGTGAGCCTGCCGCTGTGCCACAACTGGCCGCTGACCCACGGGCTGCTGGCCACCTTCCACGCCGCCGGCACGCTCGTGCTGGCGCCCGTCCCCAGCCCGGACGAGACCTTCCCGCTCATCGAGCGGGAAGGGGTGACCGAGACCGGCCTGATCCCCGGCGCGGCCCTGCTGTGGATGGAGGCCGCCGAGTGGGACGAATACGACCTGTCCAGCCTGCGCCGCGTCACGATCGGCGGGTCGAAGCTCCAGAACGAGCTGGCCCGCCGGGTCCAGCCCGCGCTCGGCTGCCGGCTCCAGCAGGCCTTCGGCATGGCCGAGGGATTGTGCGGGTTCCACCGGTGGGACGACCCGGAGGACGTGGTCCTGGTCAGCCAGGGGCTCCCCGTCTCCCCGGACGACGAGGTGCGGGTCGTCGACGAGGACGACCGCGACGTCGCGCCGGGCGAGGTGGGGCAGCTCCTGGCGCGCGGGCCGTACACGGTGCGCGGCTACTACCGGGCGCCCGAGCACAACGCCAGGACGTTCACCGCCGACGGCTACTACCGGACCGGCGACCTCGTACGGCTGCTGCCGGCCGGGCACGTCGTCTTCGAGGGCAGGGTCAAGGACCAGATCAACCGGGGCGCCGAGAAGATCGCGGCCGAGGAGGTGGAGAACCATCTGCTCGCGCACCCGGGCGTCAGGGAGGTCGCCCTGGTGGGCCTGCCCGACGAGGTGCTCGGCGAGCGGGCGTGCGCGTGCGTCGTGCCCCGCGGCACGCCGCCGGCGCTCGGCGACCTCACCGCGTTCCTGCGAGAGCGCGGGGTGGCGGCCTTCAAGTTCCCCGACCGCCTGGAGATCGTCCAGGAGCTCCCGGTCACCCCGCTCGGCAAGGTCAGCAAGAAGGCGCTCGCCGGGATGTTCAGCTAACCCACGCTCGCAGAGGATGTACCCGATGCACGTCGCAGACATCGACTTGCCCGGCTTCCTGGAAGTGCACGCCAAGGCCACCATCGAGGCGCGCAACAACGCCTGCCCGGCGCTGGCGACCTGGCGCCAGGAGATCCCGCCCGTGGACCCGGTCGGGCTGCTGAGACCGCTGTTCGAGCGGTCCACGCGGACCTTCGCCTGGATGTCGCCGCACGCCAGCGTCATAGCGATGGGCAGCGCGACGGACTTCACGCACACCGGCCACGACAGGTTCGCCGGCATCCGGCGAGGCTGGGAGCGGGCGGCCGGGACCGCGGTCGTCGGCGGGCCGGGGCCGCGCGCCATGCCGTCGCTGGTCGGCGGGTTCGCCTTCGCGCCGCGCCCCGGGCCGCTGCCCGAGGCGCTGATGTGGGTGCCCAGGGTGCTGATCTCGCGGGACCCCGACGGCACGACCTCGCTCGCGCTCAGCGTCAGCGTCGACCCCCGGCCCACCACGACGGACGGGCCCGCGCGCACGGTCGCGGACGCCTTCGCCCTGATCTCGTCCGGCGGGATCCGTCCCTGCCCCAGCCCGCTGCTCCCGGGCACGACCATGATCGAGGTCCCCTCCGCGTCGGAGTGGAAGGCGCTGGTCGCGCACACCACCGAGCAGATCGCCCGCGGCAGGTTCGACAAGGCCGTGCTGGCCCGCCAGCTGCGGATCACCTCCCCGTGGGGGTACGACCTGGCCTCCGTGCTGGGCTCCCTGCGCGACACGCAACCGGGGAGCACCGTCTTCGCCGTGGCCGCGTACGGGCACGCCTTCGTGGGCGCCACCCCGGAGCGGCTGGTCGGCCTGCGCGGCGGGAGGGCCGAGTCGATGAGCCTGGCGGCGTCCATGCCGCGCGGCGCGACGCCCGCCGAGGACGCGTGCCTGCGCGCCGCCCTGCTGCAGGACGACAAGAGCCGGCGCGAGCAGCGGATCGTCACCGCGACGCTGCGGCACGCGTTCGATCAGGTGTGCCGTACGGTCACGGTGCCGGACGAGCCGCACGTGCTCGACCTGCCGAACCTGCGGCACCTGCACACCCGCATCGTCGGCGAGATCGCCGACCCGGAGACCGCCAGCGTCCTCGACCTGGTGGAGCGGCTGCACCCGTCACCCGCCGTCGGCGGCCATCCGCGCCGGGCCGCGCTCGAGTGGGTGCGCGACGCCGAGCCCTTCGACCGCGGCTGGTACGCGGGCCCCGTCGGGTGGATGAACGACGAGCAGGAGGGCGAGTTCGCGGTGGCGATCCGCTCGGCGCACGTGCAGGACGAGACCGCGACCCTGTACGCCGGATGCGGCATCGTGGCGGGCTCCGACCCGGAGGCCGAGCTGGAGGAGACCCGGCTCAAGTTCCGGCCCATGCTAAATGCGCTGGCGATTCCGTTGTCGGAAAGGGCACCATATAGACAGTCCCGATGAGAAGATCTTGGAAACGACCGGTCTCTGGAGGGGCTGGAAATGATTGAAATAACCGGCTTGACGAAACGCTACGGCAATAAAACCGCGGTCGACGGATTGACGTTCAGCGTCCACCCCGGGCGGGTCACCGGATTTCTCGGCCCCAACGGCGCGGGCAAATCCACCACGATGAGGGCCATTCTCGGCCTCGACCGCCTCGACGGGGGAAGCGTGACGGTCAACGGGCGCGCCTACGCGGGCCTGCCCCGGCCGATGCGCGAGGTGGGCGCCCTGCTCGACGCCCGCGCCGTGCACCCCAGGCGCACGGCCCGCAACCACCTGCTCTGCATCGCCCAGACCAACGCCATCCCCGCCCGTCGGGTGGACGAGGTCCTGCGCCTGGTCGGGCTGGAGTCGGTGGCGGGCAAGCGCGCCGGCGGCTTCTCGCTGGGCATGGGGCAGCGGCTCGGCATCGCGGTGGCGCTGCTCGGCGACCCGAAGGTGCTGTTATTCGACGAGCCCGTCAACGGCCTCGACCCCGAGGGCATCAAGTGGATCCGCGAGCTGATGCGGGGGCTGGCCGCGGAAGGCCGTACCGTGCTGGTCTCCAGCCACCTGATGAGCGAGATGGCGCAGACCGCCGACCATCTCATCGTGAT
Source organism: Nonomuraea sp. NPDC051941 (assembly GCF_044593615.1). Taxonomy (NCBI): domain Bacteria; kingdom Bacillati; phylum Actinomycetota; class Actinomycetes; order Streptosporangiales; family Streptosporangiaceae; genus Nonomuraea; species Nonomuraea sp. NPDC051941. Next base: position 575,142 of record NZ_JBIUCF010000002.1, on the reverse strand, counting down.
CGGCAGGGGAAAGCTGATCGCGGACATCGGCATCAGCGAGTTCGTCCGGCAGGGCTCCAACGTGCTGGTGCGGGCCGAGGAGCACGAGCTGCTCGTCCCGCTCCTGACCGAGGCCGGCGCCACCGTGCACCCGGGCGCCGACGGCGCCCTCATCGTCACCGGGCTGGAGCCCAGGGAGATCGGCAAGGCGGCGCTGGCCGCCGGGGTGGTGCTGACGGAGCTGACGCCGCAGCGCTCCCTGGAGCAGGCCTACATGGATCTGACCCGTGACAGCATCGAGTTCCAGGCGAGTGTGGCATGAGCGTGGCCATAGCGGACACGATCCGCTCCGAGTGGACCAAGTTCCGCACGATACCGTCCAACATCCCCACGATCCTCACCGCCGTGGCGCTCATGGTCGGCCTGGGCGCGGCCACCGCCAACGGCGCGGCCGAGGGCTACCTGGCGGCCTCCGCGACCGGCCGGGCGATGTTCGACCCCACCTACATCAGCATGTACGGCGGGTTCCTGTTCGCCCAGATCACCGTGGGCGCGCTGGGCGTGCTCGTGGTGACCCACGAGTACGCCACCGGCCTGATCCGCACCAGCGTGACCGTGGTCCCGCGGCGCGGCCGGCTGCTGGCCGCCAAGGTGGCCACATTCGGGCTGATCGCCCTGCTGATGGGCCTGGTGGCGGGCTTCGGCGCGTACTTCCTCGGGCAGCGGGTGATCGGGGCGGCCGGCGCGCCCACCGCCTCGCTCGGCCAGCCGGGCGTGCTGCGCGCCATCGTCGGCATGGGCCTGATCTGGGCGCTGGTCGGCCTGGTCGGCGTGGCGGTCGGCGGCCTGCTGCGGGCCACGATGAGCGCCACGACCGTGGTGGTGGCGATCAACTTCATCATCCCCGTCATCACGCCCAGGCTGCTGCCGGACGCGGTCGGCGACTGGGTGACGACGTACTGGCCGATCTCGGCGGGCCTCCAGATCACCACCACCGTGCAACTGCCGGATCGGATGCTCCCGTGGTCCGGGCTCGGCGTGATGGCCGCGTTCACCGCGGTCCTGCTGTTCGTGGCGTTCGCGCTGTTCCGCTCCCGCGACACCTGAGATGTTCCCCCGCTCCCGGCGCGCGTCACGCGCGCCGGGAATTCGGCGTGCCGTCCGGCCCCGAAGTGGGGCTTGAGCGGCCTCTTTAATGGGCGCTAGGGGTTACCCGCCTTATCCCGGCTCGCGAATACTGATGACGCTTGACCGGGAAATTCTGGCGGGGAGGGGCGTTCAACAATGGCGTCGAGTTTCGCGAACGGCCAGTGCCGTTCCTTCCGCGGCGACGGGCGGCCGGACCTGTTGGTGCGCAACACGGAAACCGGCGAATTGTTCGTCCATCCGCACAGCGGCGAGTTCAACGGGACCGAAACCTACGGCGACCCGGTGAAGATCGGTGACGGGTTCGGCTGGTGGCGGTTCTTCTTCGTCCGCGCCGTCGACGCGACCGGCGACGGGCACGCCGACATCTGCGCGTTCAGCGCCAGCGAGTACGGCATCAACCCCGGCGAGAACGGCGAGCACGGCTTCTTCCTGCTGCGCAACCTGGGCGGCCCCGGCGAGATCGGCCCGTTCGCCGAGCCGATCCGCGTGTCCGGCAAGCGCGACGACGGCCGGGAATGGGAGACGATCGGGTTCGCCGACGTGACCGGCACCGGCCCCGACGACACGTTCGGCAAGGGCAAGGATGCCGGCAACGTGGACGTCTTCCCCCACCGCGACCTGGGGGTCGTGCGGAACGACACCTACGACAAGGACCCGGTGCGGCTCACCGAGGTCGGCGTCGACGACCTTCCCGTCGCCATGGCCGACTTCACCGGCAACGGCAACCTGGACCTGCTGGTCCGCCGCGCGAACGGCGACCTCGACCTGTACGAGTTCGCGGCCCCGCCCGGCACCCCGGCCGCCGCGACCACCGAGGGCACCTGGTACACCGTCGCCCACGGCTGGCAGGACATGCGCCTGGTGACGCTCACCGACATCGACCTGGACGGCCGGCCCGACCTGCTGGGCCTGCGCCCCGACGGAACGCTCGAGGCGTATCTGCACTCCGGGAAGTTCAGGCCCGAGGACCCGCTCGACCTTTTCCGCGAGCCGGTCACCGTCGGCACCGGATTCGGCAAGTACGACGTCATCAGCTGATGGCCCAAGAGCGTTTCCCTGCCCTCTGCTCGCTCCGTCGGAAACTGGATTGGTTCAATGTCCTACGAACGCTCCTCTCGTAGTTTTTCCGACGACGCGGTGGCGATCGTCGGCATATCCTGCCGCCTTCCTCAGGCCCCGGACCCGGACTCCTTCTGGCGGCTGCTGCGCGACGGGGGCGACGCCGTCACCGACGTTCCCAGCGGCCGGTGGAACTCCCCGGAGACCGAATCGCTCCGCGGCGGTTTCCTCACCGGCATAGCCGAGTTCGACGCCGAGTTCTTCGGGATCTCGCCGAACGAGGCCGCGATGATGGACCCCCAGCAGCGGCTGCTCATGGAGCTGAGCTGGGAGGCGCTCGAAGACGCCGGCATCGTCCCGGACAGCCTGCGGGGCACCGGCACCAGCGTCTTCATCGGCGCCATGGCCGGCGACTACGCCCAGCTGCTGCAGGGCACCGGCCGCGCGGCGCTGACCCGGCACAGCCTCACGGGCATCAGCCGGGCGCTGCTCGCCAACCGGATCTCGTACACGCTCGGGCTGAACGGCCCCAGCATGACCGTGGACTCCGCCCAGTCGGCCTCCCTCACCGCCGTGCACCTGGCCTGCGAGAGCCTGCGCAGCGGCGAGTCGGGCCTGGCCATCGTCGGCGGCGTGAACCTCAACCTGACCCCCGACAGCACGCTCGCCGCGCTCCGGTTCGGCGCCCTGTCGCCCGACGGCAGGTGCTTCACCTTCGACGCCCGCGCCAACGGCTACGTCCGCGGCGAGGGCGGCGGCATCGTCGTGCTCAAGCCGCTGGCCCGCGCGCTCGCCGACGGCGACCACGTCCACTGCGTGATCGCCGGCAGCGCCGTGAACAACGACGGCGGCGGCGACGGGCTCACCGTCCCCGACCAGGACGCCCAGGAAGAGGTCATCCGGCTGGCCTGCGAGCGGGCCGGCGTGCCGGCGGCCGACGTCCAGTACGTCGAGCTGCACGGCACCGGAACCCGGGTCGGCGACCCCATCGAGGCACGCGCCCTCGGCGCCGCCATCGGCACCGCCAAGGACGCGGGCACGCCGCTGCTCGTCGGCTCGGCCAAGACCAACATCGGCCACCTGGAAGGCGCCGCCGGAATCGTCGGCCTGCTCAAGACCGTGCTGGCCATCCGGCACCGCGAGCTGCCGGCGTCACTCAACTTCGAGACGCCCAGCCCGCTGATCCCGTTCGACGAGTTGAACCTGCGCGTCAACACCGCGCTGTCCGCCTGGCCGCGCGCCGGCGAACCGCTGGTCGCCGGGGTCAGCTCGTTCGGCATGGGGGGCGCCAACTGCCACGTGGTGCTCGCCGAGCACCCGCGGGAGACGCCGCGACCGGCGCCCGGCCCCGCCGGGCCGGTGATCCTGCCGCTGGCCGGGCAGAGCGAGGCCGCGCTCCGCGCCCAGGCGGGCCGGCTGCGCGACCACCTGCTCGCCGAGCCCGCCGCCGACGCCGTGTCCGACGCCGTGTCCGACGCCGTGGACACGGCCTACTCGCTGGCCACGACGCGCACGGCCTTCGACCGCCGCGCCGCGATCGTCGTCGACGAGCCGTCCGGACTGGCCGCCGCGCTCGACCGGCTCGCCAGGGGAGAGGCCGCCGCCGAGATCGTGACCGGGCGGCCGAGCGCCGGCGACGTCGCCTTCCTCTACTCGGGCCAGGGCAGCCAGCGCCCGGGCATGGGCCGCGAGCTCTACGCCGCGTACCCGGCCTTCGCGCGGGCCCTCGACGAGATCGCCGCCTGCTTCGACGGCGAGCTCGCCAGGCCGCTGCTCGAGGTGATGTTCGACGATCCCGACGGGGTGTTGGCCGAGACCGGGATGACCCAGCCCGCGCTCTTCGCCTTCGAGGTCGCGCTCACCCGCCTGTACGAGCACTGGGGCATCCGCCCCGACCGGCTGATCGGCCACTCCATCGGCGAGATCTCGGCCGCGCACGTCGCCGGAGTGCTGTCCCTGGCCGACGCCTGCACCCTGGTCGCCGCGCGCGGCAGGCTGATGCAGGCCCTGCCCGCCGGCGGCGCGATGATCGCCGTCCAGGCCACCGAGGCGGAGCTCCGCCCCCATCTCGACGACTCGGTCAGCATCGCCGCGATCAACGGCCCCGACTCCGTCGTGGTCTCCGGCGCGGAGGAGCGCGTCACGGAGATCGCCGAGGCGTTCCGCGCCCACGGCCGCAAGACCCGCCGGCTGCGCGTGAGCCACGCCTTCCACTCGCCGCTGATGGACCCGATGCTCGCGGAGTTCCGGCAGGTGGCCGAGTCGCTCACCTACCGCGAGCCGGCCGTCCCGATCGTCTCCAACCTCACCGGGGCCGTCGCGTCCGGTGAGGACCTGTGCTCGCCCGGCCACTGGGTGTGGCACGTCCGCGAGGCCGTGCGCTTCAGCGACGGCATCCGCGCGCTGGCCGACACGGGCGTGACCACGTTCGTCGAGGTCGGCCCCGGCTCGGTGCTGGCCGCCATGGGCCAGCACTGCCTGCCCGCCGACCCCGGCACCCGGTTCGTCGCCACGCTGCGGGACAACCGGGACGAATGCCACAGCGCCGCCCTGGCCCTGGCCGAGCTGCAGGTACGCGGCACCGCGCCCGCCTGGGACGCCCTCTACCCGGGCGCGCGGCGCGTCCCGCTGCCCACCTACGCCTTCCAGCGCACGTACCACTGGCTTCCCGAGTCGGACGGCGCGGCGCCGCCCCCACCCGCGCCCCCGGAGCCGGCGGCCACCGGCGACGGGACCCAGCCGCTCGCCGACCGGCTGCACGGCCTGCCGGGGCCGGAGCAGGAGCAACTGCTCCTGGAGCTCGTACGGACCTGCATCGCGCTCGTCCTCGGCCACGCCAACGCCGCGACCGTGGACACCGCCACCGCCTTCAAGGCGCTCGGCTTCGACTCCTTCAGCGCCGTCGAGCTCAGGAACCGGCTCAACGCCGCCACCGGGCTCCAGCTGCCCAGCTCGCTGCTGTTCGACTACCCCTCGCCGCAGGCGCTGGCCGCGTTCCTGCGCGCGGAGCTGACGGGCGGGCAGGCCGCCCAGGCCGTGGTGACCGCCGCCTCGGTGGCGGACGAGCCGATCGCGATCGTGGGCATGGCCTGCCGCTTCCCCGGCGGGGTGCGCTCCCCGGACGACCTGTGGAACCTGGTGATCTCCGGTACGGACGCGATCGGGGAGTTCCCCGTCGATCGCGGCTGGGATCTGGCGGCCCTGTACGACCCGGATCCGGACAGCCGTGGGACGTCGTATGCGCGGCACGGCGGCTTCCTGTATGACGCGGGGGAGTTCGATCCCGGATTTTTCGGGATTTCGCCGCGTGAGGCGTTGGCGATGGATCCGCAGCAGCGGCTGCTGCTGGAGGCGTCGTGGGAGGCGATCGAGCGGGCGGGTGTCGACCCGGGCGGGCTGCGCGGCAGCCGTACCGGCGTGTTCGCGGGCGCGATGGCCCAGGACTACGGCCCGCGCCTGCACGAGGCGACCGGCGCCGCGGAAGGCTACGTGCTGACCGGCACCTCCGCCAGCGTGATCTCCGGCCGGGTCGCGTTCTCGTTCGGGTTCGAGGGCCCGGCGGTGACGGTGGACACGGCGTGCTCGTCGTCGCTGGTGGCCCTGCACCTGGCCGCGCAGTCGCTGAGATCGGGGGAGTGCGACCTGGCGCTGGCCGGTGGCGCGACCGTGATGGCGTCCCCCGGCATGTTCGTGGAGTTCTCGCGGCAGCGCGGGCTGTCGCCGGACGGGCGGTGCAAGGCGTTCTCGGCCTCGGCCGACGGCACCGGCTGGGCCGAGGGTGCCGGCATGCTGCTGGTGGAGCGGCTCTCGGACGCGCGGCGCAACGGCCACAAGGTGCTGGCCGTCATCAAGGGCTCGGCGATCAACCAGGACGGGGCCAGCAACGGCCTGACCGCGCCGAACGGCCCCTCGCAGCAGCGGGTGATCCGCCAGGCGCTGGCGAACGCCGGGTTGTCGGCCGGGGACGTGGACGCGGTCGAGGCACACGGCACGGGCACCGTGCTCGGCGACCCGATCGAGGCGCAGGCGCTTCTCGCGACCTACGGCCAGGAGCGGGACCAGCCGCTGTGGCTGGGCTCGCTGAAGTCGAACATCGGCCACTCCCAGGCCGCCGCCGGCGTGGGCGGCGTGATCAAGATGGTCATGGCCATGCGCCACGAGGTGCTGCCGCAGACCCTGCACGCGGACGAGCCGTCGCCGCACGTGGACTGGTCGGCCGGGGCCGTCGAGCTGCTCACCGAGGCCCGGCCGTGGGACGTTCAGGATCATCCGCGCCGCGCCGCCGTCTCCTCCTTCGGCATCAGCGGCACCAACGCCCACGTCATCATCGAGCAGGGCGACCCGGCCGTCCCGGCCCACCGCGACGACGCGAACCTCCCCGCCGTCCCCTGGCTCATCTCGGCGAGGACGCCCGAGGCGCTGGCCGGGCAGGCCGAGCGGCTCGCGTCCTGGGCTTCCGGGGCGACGCCCGAGATCCCCGTCGCCGCCGCCGGCGCCGCGCTGGCGGCCGAGCGGTCCGTGCTCGAACACCGCGCGGTGATCGTCGGCCGCGAGCGTGACGACCTGCTGGCCGGCCTGCGGGCACTGGCCGGCGGCCCCGCCGCGCCCGGCGTGCTGACCGGCAGCGGACCGGCGGGCCGGCTCGCCCTGCTGTTCACCGGGCAGGGCAGCCAGCGGCTCGGCATGGGCCGCGAGCTGGCCGCCGCCTTCCCCGTCTTCGACGAGGCGCTGGAGGAGATCTGCGCGCTGCTGGACCCCCACCTGCCGCACTCGCTGCGCGAGGTGATGTTCAGCGACCCCGACGGGGTGCTCAACGAGACCGGAATGACCCAGCCGGCGCTGTTCGCCTTCGAGGTCGCCCTGTACCGGCTGCTCGAATCCCTCGGTGTACGGGCGGGCGTGGTGGTCGGGCACTCCGTCGGCGAGATCGCCGCCGCCCACGTGGCCGGGGTGTTCTCCCTCGCCGACGCCTGCACCCTGATCGCCGTACGGGCCCGGCTCATGCACATGCTGCCCCCGGGCGGCGCGATGCTCGCCATCGCCGCGTCCGAGGCCGACGTCCTGCCGCTGCTCGACGGGTACGAGGACCGGGTCGCCATCGCGGCCGTCAACACCCCGACCTCGGTGGTCATCTCCGGCGCGGAGGCCGCCATCGAGGAGATCGCGGGGAACGTCACGGCACGCAAGCGCCGGCTGCGGATCTCCCAGGCCGCGCACTCACCGCTGATGGAGCCGATGCTGGCGCCCTTCGAGGAGGCCATCGCGGGGCTGACCTACCACGAGCCCACGATCCCGGTGATCTCCAACGTCACCGGCAGGCTCGCCGAGCCCGGCCTGCTCACCAGCCCCCGCTACTGGGTCGACCACGTACGGCGGCCCGTCCGTTTCGCGGACGGCATCGCCGCCGCGGACGCCGCGCTCTTCCTGGAGGTAGGGCCCGACGGCGTCCTCACCGGGCTGGCCCAGCAGATGCTCTCGGACGGCGTCTTCGTCCCCGCCGTACGCAAGGACCGCGACGAGATCGACACCTTCGTCCAGGCCCTCGGACAGCTCCACGCCTGCGGCGTCACCGTCGACTGGAACGCCTACTTCGGGCCCGCCCCCGCGCTCCACGTCGACCTGCCCACCTACGCCTTCCAACGTCAGCGGTTCTGGCTGGAGGCACGCGGTCCCGTGGACCTGCCCACCGAGCACGTCGGGCTGTTCGAGGTGGACTGGATGCCCGTACCCGCCACGGGCGATGCCACCATCGCGCCCGGCGACGTGCTCCTGCCCTGGCACGAAGAGGACGAAGGGGACGGGCCGGACCGGGCGCGCGCGGCCGTGCTCCGCGTGCTCTCCGCCGTCCAGGACTGGCTCGACGGCGAGCAGCCCGCGTCGGCCCGGCTGGTGATCGTCACCAGGGGAGCGACCGACGAGATGCCCGACCTGGCCGGGGCCGCCGTGTGGGGCCTGGTCCGGTCGGCGCAGACGGAGTACCCGGACCGGTTCGTGCTGCTCGACGACGACGGCAGCGCCGAGGACGCCGTCGCCGCCGCCCTCGCCTACGACGAGCCCCAGCTGGCGCTCAGGTCCGGCAAGATCTACGTCCCGAGACTGGCGCGGCGCGGCCGGCCGGCGGCGGACCGGCCCTGGGATCCCGAGGGGACCGTGCTGGTCACCGGCGGCACCGGCGCGCTGGGACGCACGGTCACCCGGCACCTCGCCACCCGGCACGGCGTGCGGAACCTCGTCCTCGTCACCCGTGACCCGCACTCGGCCGGGGCCGTCGCGCTCGCGGCCGAGCTGGCCGAGCTCGGCGCGCACGCCGAACTGGTCGCCTGCGACGTCACCGACCGCGAAGCGCTGGCCGGGCTCATCGACTCCTGCCGCGACCTGGCCGGCGTCGTGCACATCGCCGGCGTGCTCGACGACGGCGTCGTCCCGGCGCTGACCCCCGCGCGGCTCGACACCGTGTGGCGGACCAAGGCCGAGACCGCCTGGCTCCTGCACGAGCTGACCCGCGAGCGCGAACTGTCGGCGTTCGTGCTGTTCTCGTCGTGCGCGGCCACGCTCGGCAGCGCCGGCCAGGCCAACTACGCCGCCGCCAACGCCTTCCTCGACGCCCTCGCCCGCCACCGCCACTCGCTCGGCCTGCCCGCCACGGCCCTGGACTGGGGCCTGTGGGACAACTCCGCCGAATTCGGCGGCATGGCGGGCACGCTCGCCACGGCCGACCTGGCGCGCTGGGCCCGGCTCGGCGTCGCCCCGCTGCCGCGGGACGAGGCGCTGGAGCTCTTTGACTCCGCGCTCGCGGGTGGCGCCGTGACGACGCTGCCCGCCAGGCTGAGCCTGGCCAAGGTCGCGGACCCCGTACCGGCGATGCTGCGCGGGATGCTGCGCAAGCCCGTCGAGCGCCGCGCGGCCGGCGGCTCGGGCTCCGGCTCCGCTTCCGGCGAGGCATCGCTGGCGCAGTCCCTGCGCGGGCTGAGCCCGGACGAGCAGGAACGCGCCCTGCTCGACCTGGTACGCGGCCAGGCCGCCCTCGTGCTCGGGCACGTGACGCCGAACGTCATCAGCGCCACCGGAGCGTTCAAGGACGCCGGGTTCGACTCGCTCACCGCGGTCGAGCTCAGGAACCGGCTCAACGCCGCCACCGGGCTGCAACTGCCCAGCTCGCTGCTGTTCGACTACCCGTCGCCCAAGGCGCTGACCGACCACCTGCGTACCGAACTGCTCGGCGGCTCCGCCACGCCTGCCACCGCGGTGCGGTCGGCCGGCCACGACGAGCCGATCGCGATCGTGGGCATGGCCTGCCGCTTCCCCGGCGGCGTGCTGTCGCCGGACGACCTGTGGGAACTGGTCGCGCAGGGCCGGGACGCGGTGGGCGAGTTCCCCACCGACCGCGGCTGGGACCTGGACCGGCTGTTCGACCCCGACCCCGGCAACCGGGGCACCTCCTACACCCGGCAGGGCGGCTTCCTGTATGACGCCGCCGACTTCGACGCGGCCTTCTTCGGCATCTCGCCGCGCGAGGCCCTGGGCATGGACCCGCAGCAGCGGCTGCTCCTGGAGGCCTCGTGGGAGGTCTTCGAACACGCCAACATCGACTCGGCCACGCTGCACGGCAGCCAGACCGGGGTCTTCACCGGCATCGCGCCGATGGAGTACGGGCCACGGCGCTCCGAGGGCTCCGACGCGGTCGAGGGATACCTCCTCACCGGCCAGTTGGCCAGCGTGGCGTCCGGGCGGGTGTCGTACACGTTCGGGTTCGAGGGCCCGGCGGTGACCGTGGACACGGCGTGCTCGTCGTCGCTGGTGGCGCTGCACCTGGCCGCGCAGGCCCTCCGGACGGGCGAGTGCGACATGGCCCTGGCGGGCGGCGCGATGGTGATGGCGTCGCCCGGCACGTTCGTGGAGTTCTCCCGGCAGCGGGGGTTGTCGGCGGACGGGCGGTGCAAGGCGTTCTCGGCCTCCGCCGACGGCACGGGGTGGAGTGAGGGTGTCGGCGTGCTGCTGGTGGAGCGGCTGTCGGACGCCCGCCGCAACGGGCACCAGGTGCTGGGGGTCATCAAGGGCTCGGCGATCAACCAGGACGGGGCGAGCAACGGCCTCGCGGCGCCGAACGGGCCTTCCCAGCAGCGGGTGATCCGGCAGGCGCTGGCGAACGCCGGGTTGTCGGCCGCTGAGGTGGACGTGGTCGAGGCGCACGGGACCGGGACCAGCTTGGGTGACCCGATCGAGGCGCAGGCGCTTCTCGCGACCTACGGCCAGGAGCGGGAACGGCCGCTGTGGCTGGGGTCGCTGAAGTCCAACATCGGTCACACGCAGGCCGCCGCCGGCGTGGCCGGGGTCATCAAGATGGTGATGGCCATGCGGCACGGGCTCATGCCCCGGACCTTGCACGTGGACGAGCCTTCGCCGCACGTGGACTGGTCTGCCGGTGCTGTTGAGCTGTTGACCGAGGCTCGGTCGTGGGACGTTCAGGATCATCCGCGTCGCGCTGCCGTCTCGTCCTTCGGGGTCAGCGGCACCAACGCCCACGTGGTCCTTGAGCAGGGGGATCCGGCCGAACCGGCTTCTGACGAGGTCGTGGGCTCGCCGGTGGTGCCATGGGTGCTCTCGGCGAAGAGCCGCGAGGCGCTGGTGGAGCAGGCCGGGCGGTTGGCGGCGTGGGTGTCGGCGCGGCCGTCGCTCTCGGTGCCGGACGCCGCTTGGTCGTTGGCGACGGGGCGTTCTGCGCTGGAGCAGCGTGCGGTCGTGGTGGGTGCTGATCGTGATGAGCTGCTGGCTGGGTTGCGGGCGCTGGCCTCGGATGGGGTTTCCGGGAGTGGTTCTGGCGGAAAGCTGGCGTTGCTGTTCGCCGGCCAGGGGAGCCAGCGGGTCGGGATGGGTCGGCAGCTGGCTGAGGCGTTTCCGGTGTTCGCCGAGGCGCTGGAGGAGATCAACCAGTTTCTGCCGGTTCGTGAGGTGATGTTCGACGACCCGGATGGGGTGTTGAACGAGACGGGCATGACGCAGCCCGCGTTGTTCGCCTTCGAGGTTGCGCTGTATCGGCTGCTGGAGTCCTTCGGGGTCCGGGCGGATGTGCTGGTCGGGCATTCGATCGGCGAGATCGCCGCCGCGCACGTGGCCGGAGTCTTCTCGCTGGCCGATGCGTGCGCCTTGGTGGCGGCCCGGGCCCGGTTGATGCAGGCTCTCCCGACCGGCGGGGCGATGCTCGCGATCGCGGCACCCGAGGCGGAGGTTCTGCCGCTGTTGGGGGACCGGGTGGGGATCGCGGCGGTCAACGGCCCGGCTGCGGTGGTGGTCTCCGGCGACGAAGCAGCGATCGCGGAGATCGAGGGGCGGGTGAGTGTTCGGACGCGCAGGTTGCGGGTCTCGCACGCTTTCCACTCGCCGTTGATGGAGCCGATGCTGGCTTCCTTCGAGGAGGCCATCTCCGGGTTGACCTACCACGAGCCCACTCTTGCGATCGTCTCCAACCTCACGGGCCGGCTGTCCGAGCCGGGGCAGCTCACCCGTCCCGGTTACTGGGTGGAGCACGTGCGGCAGGCCGTGCGGTTCGCCGACGGGGTGACGGCTGCGGAGGCTGGCTGCTTCCTGGAAGTAGGTCCGGACGGGGTGCTGACCGGGCTGGCTCAGCAGAGCATCGCCGATGGGGTGTTCGTTCCCGCAACTCGTAAGGACCGGGATGAAGTCCGCGCCTTGATGGAGGCGCTTGGCCGGCTGCACGCCCAGGGGATCGCCGTGGACTGGACGGCGGTGCTGGCCCCGGCCAGGCATGTCGATCTGCCCACCTATGCCTTCCAGCACCAGCGGTACTGGCTGGAGTCGGGCAGAGCCGTCAGCGACGTGACCGCCGCCGGGCTGAGCGCCGTTGAGCACCCGATACTCAGCGCGGCCGTGCCCGCCCCCGACTCCGACACCCTCACGCTCACCGGGCGGCTGTCCCTGGCCACGCTGCCCTGGCTCGCCGACCACGCGGTCAACGGCACCGTGATCCTTCCCGGCACGGGCTTCCTCGAGATCGCGCTGCGGGCCGCGGCGGAGACCGAGGACTGCGAGGCGGTCTCCGAACTGGCCATCCAAGCTCCTCTCGTGATCACGCACGAGCACCCCGTACAGCTCCAGGTGGTCATCGACGGGCCGGACGACGGCGGCCGGCGTGGCATCGCCGTGTACTCCCGCCCCGAAGGCGGCGACTCCTGGCAGCGGCACGCCCAGGGCACGCTCGGCCCCGCCGCCGCCGAACCCGGCTTCGACCTCGCGCAATGGCCGCCGCTCGGGGCGCAGCCCATCGACATCGACCACCTGTACGACGACCTGGCCGTCTCGGGCCTGGAGTACGGCGAAGCCTTCCAGGGTCTGGTGAGCGCCTGGCAGCGCGACGGCGCGGTCTACGCCGAGATCGTGCTGCCCGACCAGGCGCTGACGGGCGCGGAGCGGTTCGGGTTCCACCCCGCTCTCCTGGACGCGGTGCTGCACTCCATCACGCTCGGCGATCTCCTGCCGCGTACCGAGCCGGGGCAGCCGTTCCTGCCCTTCGCCTGGTCCGGCATCTCGCCGCACGCGGTGGGCGGGACCATGGCGCGGGTCCGTACGACGGCGAAGGGCCAGGGTGAGCTGTCGCTGAGCGTCGCGGACGACACCGGCGCGCCGATCCTCACCGTGGACTCCCTGGTGGTCAGGCCCGTGACGGCCGAGCTGTCGCCCGGGAGCACGCCGTACGCGCTGGACTGGGTGACCGCGCCCGCCACCGCCGGGCCGGAGCCCGAGCGCGTGGTGGAGCTCGACGGCCTGGCCTCGCTGGGTGACGTGGAGGCGGTCCCGGACCTGGTGCTTGCCCGGGTCCCGGCCGGTGAGGGACGTATCAGGACGTACGAGGTGCTGGCGCTCGTCCAGCAGTGGCTCGCGGACGAGCGGTTCGCACAGGCCAAGCTGGCGCTGGTGACCGGTGGGGCGGTCAGCGCCGTCGAGGGCGAGGTGCCGGATCTGTCCACCGCGCCCGTCTGGGGTCTGATGCGGTCCGCCCAGTCCGAGCATGCCGGGCGGTTCGTCATCGTCGACACCGACGACCATCCCGACTCCGCGGCCGCGCTGCTGCGCGCCTGCGCGTCCGGCGAGCCGCAGGTCGCCCTGCGGCAGGGCGAGCTCCGCGTGCCGCGCATCGTTCCCGTGACCCAGACCGCGCCCGCGACCGCGTCGATGACGGTGGACGGGACCGTGCTGCTGACCGGTGGCACGGGCGAGTTGGGGGCCCTGGCCGCGCGGCGGCTCGTCACCGGGCACGGCGTACGGCACCTGCTGCTGGCGGGCCGTCGCGGTGCCGCGGCGCCCGGCGCGCAGGCGCTGGCGGACGAGCTGACCTCGCTGGGCGCGCAGGTCACCGTGGCGGCCTGTGACGTCGCCGACCGCGCCGAACTGGCCGCCCTGCTGGCCGGCATCCCAGCGGACCGGCCGCTGCAGGGTGTCGTGCACCTGGCCGGGGTCGTGGACGACGGCGCCGTGACCTCGCTGACCCCCGAGCGGATCGACCGCGTCTTCGGCCCGAAGGCGGACGCCGCCTGGCATCTGCACGAGCTCACCGATGACCTGTCGTTCTTCGTGATGTACTCGTCCGTCGCGGCCACGGTCGGCAGCGCCGGCCAGGCGAACTACGCCGCCGCGAACACGTACCTGGACGCCCTGGCCCTGCACCGGCGGGCGCAGGGTCTGCCCGCCGCCTCCTTCCAGTGGGGGCTGTGGGAGTCGGACAGCGGCATGGCCGGCGCGCTGAGCCAGGTCGACGTCGCCCGCCTCAACAGGGTCGGGCTCGCGCCGCTGCCCGTGGCCGAGGGCATGGCCCTGTTCGACGCGGGGCTCGCGCTCGACAGGGGAGTGCAGATACTCGCCCGCCTCGACACAACCGCCCTGCGCCGCCAGGACGAGATCCCCGCCGTCTTCCGTTCCCTGGTCAAGGCCCCGGCGCGCAAGCCTGCGGCCCCCAGGCAGGCGAGGGCGCGGGCCGACAAGGGCGCGCTGCTGTCGCTCATCCGTACGAGCGTCGCGCAGGTGCTCGGCCACGCCGACGCCGACTCCGTGGACATCGGGACCGCGTTCAAGGACCTCGGGTTCGACTCGCTGAGCTCCATCGAGCTGCGTAACCGGCTCAACGCCGCCACCGGGCTGAGACTGCCCGCCACGCTCCTGTTCAACTTCCCCACCCCCGACGAACTCGCCGAGCACCTGCGCGCCGAGCTCACCGGATCCTCGCGGGCCGACCAGGTGGCCGCCCAGACCGGGACCGCCGACGAGCCCATCGCGATCGTCGGCATGGCCTGCCGCTACCCCGGCGACGTGGTCTCGCCCGAGGACCTCTGGCGGCTCCTCACCCAGGGCGCCGACGCGATCACCACTTTCCCCGGCAACCGGGGCTGGGACCTGGAACGGCTGTACGACCCCGACCCCGCTCACGCGGGCACCAGCTACGCCCGAGAGGGCGGGTTCTTGCACGACGCCGACCTCTTCGACCCCGCGCTCTTCGGGATCTCGCCGCGCGAGGCCACCGCGATGGATCCGCAGCAGCGGCTGCTCCTCGAAACCTCGTGGGAGGCGATCGAGCGGGCCGGGATCAGCCCCAAGGCGATGCGCGGGAGCCGTACCGGCGTGTTCGCGGGCGTGATGTACCACGACTACGGCACGCGCCTGCCGCAGGCGCCCGAGGGGTTCGAGGGGTTCGTGCTCAACGGCAGCGCGGGCAGCATCGCCTCGGGCCGGGTCGCCTACACGTTCGGGCTGGAAGGCCCGGCCGTGACGGTGGACACGGCGTGCTCGTCGTCGCTGGTGGCGCTGCACCTGGCGGCCCAGTCCCTGCGGTCCGGCGAGTGCGATCTCGCCCTGGCCGGCGGGGTGACGGTGATGGCCACGCCCAACGTCTTCATCGAGTTCTCCCGGCAGCGCGGGCTCGCCGCGGACGGCCGGTGCAAGGCGTTCTCCGCCTCCGCCGACGGCACCGGCTGGGCCGAGGGCGCGGGCATGCTGCTGGTGGAGCGGTTGTCGGACGCCCAGCGCAACGGCCACCAGATCCTCGCCCTCGTCCGGGGCACCGCGATCAACCAGGACGGCGCCAGCAACGGCCTGACCGCCCCGAACGGCCCCTCCCAGGAGCGCGTGATCCGCCAGGCCCTGGCCAACGCCGGTCTGACGACCTCGGACGTGGACGTGGTCGAGGCCCACGGCACCGGTACGACGCTGGGCGACCCGATCGAGGCGCAGGCCATCATCGCGACCTATGGGCAGGAGCGGGACCGGCCGTTGTGGCTGGGGTCGCTGAAGTCGAACATCGGTCACACGCAGGCCGCCGCCGGGGTGGGTGGCGTGATCAAGATGGTCATGGCGATGCGGCACGGCCTCATGCCCCGGACCCTGCACGTGGACGAGCCGTCACCGCACGTGGACTGGTCGGCGGGGGCGGTCGAACTGCTGACCTCGGACCGCCCGTGGGACCTCCAGGACCGCCCGCGCCGGGCCGGAGTCTCGTCCTTCGGCGTCAGCGGCACCAACGCCCACGTGATCGTCGAGCAGGGCCCGGCCGCCGTCGAGCCCGTCAGCGAGGACGACCCGTCGATGCCCGCCGTGCCCTGGCTCATCTCGGCCAACGACCCCGCAGCGCTACGGGAGCAGGCGGGGAGGCTCGCGGACTGGGCATCGAGGGATGACGTATCGCTTGCCGAGGTCGGTAAGGCGCTTGTCTCCACGAGAGCGGTGCTGGAGCGGCGTGCGGTCGTGGTGGGTGCTGATCGTGACGAGCTGCTGGCGGGGTTGCGGGCGCTGGCCGAGGGTTCCCCGGAGGTGGCAGCTGGAGGCAGGCTGGCGTTGTTGTTCGCCGGTCAGGGAAGCCAGCGGGTCGGGATGGGCCGTCAGCTTGCTGAGGCGTTCCCGGTGTTCGCCGAGACCCTGGAGGAGATCAACCAGCTGCTGCCGATCCGAGAGGTGATGTTCAACGACCCCGATGGGGTGCTGAACGAGACCGGGATGACCCAGCCGGCGTTGTTCGCCTTCGAGGTCGCGCTGTATCGGCTGCTGGAGTCCTTCGGCATTCACGCGGATGTGCTGGTCGGGCACTCGATCGGGGAGATCGCCGCCGCGCACGTGGCCGGAGTGTTCTCGCTGGCCGATGCGTGTGCGCTGGTGGCGGCCCGGGCGCGGTTGATGCAGGCCCTGCCGACCGGCGGCGCGATGCTCGCGATCGCCGCACCCGAGGCGGAGGTTCTGCCCCTGCTGGAAGGCCAGGTCGGGATCGCGGCGGTCAACGGCCCCGCAGCCGTGGTGATCTCCGGCGACGCCGAGGCGATCACGCAGATCGAGGGGCGGGTGAGTGTTCGGACGCGCAGGTTGCGGGTCTCGCACGCTTTCCACTCGCCGTTGATGGAGCCGATGCTGGCTTCCTTCGAGGAGGCCATCTCCGGTCTGACTTTCCACGAGCCCACATTGGCGATCGTTTCCAACCTCACGGGCCGGCTGGCCGAGCCGGGGCAGCTGACCACCCCGAGCTACTGGGTGGAGCACGTGCGCCAGGCCGTGCGGTTCGCCGACGGGGTGACGGCTGCGGAGGCCGGTTGCTTCCTGGAGGTCGGCCCGGATGGAGTGCTGACGGGGCTGGCTCAGCAGAGCATCGCCGATGGTGTGTTCATCCCCGCCACGCGCAAGGACCGGGACGAGGTTCGCGCGCTGGTCGAAGCGCTCGGGCGGTTGCACACCCACGGCATCATCGTGGACTGGGACGCCTACTTCGCCTCCGTCCCCGCCCGGCACGTCGACCTGCCCACCTACGCCTTCCAGCGCCAGCGGTACTGGCTCGACGCCGGATACGCCACCGGTGACGTCGCCTCGGGCGGTGGGCTGGCGGCCGTCGAGCACCCGCTCCTGACCGCGACCGTCCCCTCTCCGGGGACCGACACCCTCACCCTCATCGGCCGCCTGTCACCGGCCACGCAGCCGTGGCTGGCCGACCACATGGTCGGCGGCCGGGTGGTCGTGCCTGGCTCGGCACAGGTGGAGCTGGCGGTACGGGCCGGGGACGAGGCCGGTTGCCCGGTGCTCGACGAGCTCACCCACCAGACCCCGATGGTCCTGCCCGAGCGGGGCACCCTCCATCTCCAGGTGGTGGTCGGAGCCGCCGACGAGTCGGGACGCCGGCCGGTGACGATCTACTCGAGGGCCGAGGACACCACGGACTGGAGCCAGAACGCCCAGGGCGTGCTGGCCCCGGCCGCCGCCGTACCCGGCTTCGATCTCACGCAGTGGCCGCCGCCCGGCGCGCAGTCCCTCGACGTGGGCACCGTCTATGAAGACCTCGCCGCGACCGGCATGGAGTACGGCGGCGCCTTCCAATGCCTCAGGGCCGCCTGGAAGAGCGACGACGCCGTCTACGCCGAGATCGCGCTGCCGGAGCACACCGAGACCCGGCGGTTCGGCCTGCACCCGGCGCTGCTCGATGCCTCCCTGCACGCCATCCCCATGTCCGGGCTGCTGCCGCAGGCCGAACCGGGACGGCCGTACATCCCCTTCGCCTGGAGCCAGGTGGCGCTGCACGCCGACGGCGCGACGGTGCTACGGGTCAGGATCGCGCCCACGGCCGGCCCCGGTGTGGTCGCCCTGACCATGGCGGACGCCGCCGGCGTGCCCGTCATGGAGGTCGGCTCGCTCACGCTGCGCCCGAGCTCCGCCGACCAGCGGACGACCGGTTCCAACAGCCTGTTCCAGATCGACTGGGTGCCGGCCGGTGGCCGTACCGCGCAGAACGACCTCCAGTACGAGATCTTCGACGTACCCGTGACCGAGGCGGGAACCCCGGAGGCGATCAGGCACGCCACCCATGCCGTGCTGGCGGCGGTGCAGGAGACGCCCGCGCGTCTGGTGATCGTCACGCACGGCGCGGTCGCGGCGACCCCGGACGACGTGCCGGACCCGGCGCAGGCGGCGGTATGGGGTCTGGTACGCGCCGCGCAGGCCGAGCAGCCGGACCGGTTCCTGCTCCTGGACGTGGACGACGACTCGACGGAGCCGGTCTCCCAGGCGCTGGCCACCGGTGAGCCCCAGGTGGCGGTACGGGCCGGCCGGCTGCTGACCCCGCGCCTCAAGCGGGCAGCAGGGCCGGTTTCGGGGCCGCTTTCGGGACCAGAGCAGTTCGGGTCCGAGGGGACCGTGCTGGTCACCGGCGGCACCGGCGGGTTGGGCGCGTTGGTGGCCCGGCATCTGGTGGTGGCGCACGAGGTCAGGCACCTGCTGCTGGTCAGCCGTCGCGGTCCGGAGGCGCCGGGCGCGGCCGAGCTGGTGTCCGAGCTCTCCGACCTGGGCGCCGAGGTGGACGTGGCCGCCTGCGACGTGGCGGACCGTGACGCTCTCGCCCGTCTGATCGCGTCTATCCCCGCCGACCGCCCGCTGACGGGTGTCGTCCACACAGCAGGTGTTCTGGATGACGGTGTCATCGCCTCCCTCACGCCGGAGCGCATCGACGCCGTCCTGTGGCCCAAGGCCGACGCGGCCTGGCACCTGCACGAGCTCACGCAGGATCTCGATCTGACCGCTTTCGTGCTGTTCTCCTCCCTGTCCGGGGTGCTGGGCAGCGCGGGCCAGGGCAACTACGCCGCCGCGAACACGTACCTGGACGTCCTGGCCCAGCGGCGCAGAGCGCAGGGCCTTCCGGCGACCTCGCTGGCCTGGGGCCTGTGGGCCACCGGCGGCATGGCGGGCGAACTGGACGAGTCCGACCTGCGCCGCCTCGAACGCGGCGGCATCACACCCCTGCCCATCGCCGACGGGCTGGCTCTGTTCGACGTCGCGGTCAACGGCGATCGCGCCGATCTGGTCCCGGCCGCGCTGAGCATGCCGGCGCTGCAGGCCCAGGCGCAGGCGGGCACGCTGCCCGCGCTCCTTCACGGGCTGGTCCGCGTGCCTGCCCGCCGTACCAGCACGACCACCACCAGCGCGAACCCGGCCGATCTCCTGCAACTGGTCCGAAGCCAGGTGGCCACGGCGCTCGGGTTCCAGAGCGGCGACGCGGTGGAGCCGACCAAACGGTTCCAGGAGTTGGGCTTCGACTCGCTGACTGCGGTGGAGTTCCGCAACCAGCTCAACGCCGCGACCGGGCTGCGGTTGCCGGCGACGTTGGTGTTCGACTTCCCGACGGCTGAGGCGGTGGCGGAGTTCCTGGCGAGTGAGTTGGGCGGTGGGCAGACCTCGCAGGCCCTGGTGACCGCCGCCTCGGTGGTGGATGAGCCGATCGCGATTGTGGGGATGGCGTGCCGGTATCCGGGGGGTGTGGTCTCGCCGGAGGGTCTGTGGGAGCTGGTGTTCTCGGGTCAGGATGCGGTTGGGGAGTTCCCGGTTGATCGGGGTTGGGATCTGGAGAGGTTGTATGACCCGGATCCGGACAGCCGTGGGACGTCGTATGCGCGGCATGGCGGGTTCTTGTATGACGCGGCGGAGTTCGATTCGGGATTTTTCGGGATTTCGCCGCGTGAGGCGTTGGCGATGGATCCGCAGCAGCGGTTGCTGCTGGAGACCTCGTGGGAGGCGGTTGAGCGGGCGGGGATCGATCCGACGGGGTTGCGGGGGAGTCGGACGGGTGTGTTCGCCGGGGTCATGTACCACGACTACGCGCCCCAGCTCTCGGCCGTGCCCGGCGAGCTGGAAGGGCTCATCGGCACCGGCAGCTCCGGCAGCATCGCCTCCGGCCGGGTGAGCTACACCATGGGCCTGGAAGGTCCGGCCGTGACCGTGGACACGGCATGCTCGTCCTCCCTGGTGGCGCTGCACCTGGCGGTACAGGCCCTGCGATCGGGCGAATGCGACCTGGCGCTGGCCGGCGGCGTCACCGTGATGGCCACACCGAGCACCTTCATCGAGTTCTCCCGGCAACGGGGCCTGTCGCCGGACGGGCGCTGCAAGGCGTTCTCGGCCGCCGCTGATGGCACCGGCTGGGGTGAAGGTGCCGGCATGCTGCTGGTGGAGCGGCTGTCGGACGCCCAGCGCAACGGTCATCGGGTGTTGGCGATGGTTCGGGGCTCGGCGATCAACCAGGACGGCGCCAGCAACGGCCTGACCGCGCCGAACGGCCCTTCCCAGCAGCGGGTGATCCGCCAGGCGCTGGCGAACGCCGGGCTGTCGACCGGGGACGTGGACGTGGTCGAGGCACATGGCACCGGGACCGCTCTGGGTGACCCGATCGAGGCCCAGGCGCTCCTTGCGACGTACGGCCAGGACCGGGACCAGCCGCTCTGGCTGGGGTCGATCAAGTCGAACATCGGCCACGCGCAGGCCGCGGCGGGCGTCGCGGGCGTGATCAAGATGGTCATGGCGATGCGGAACGGGGTTCTGCCGCAGACGTTGCACGTGGACGAGCCGTCGCCGCATGTGGATTGGTCGGCCGGTGCCGTTGAGCTGCTGACCGAGGCGCAGCCGTGGCAGGAGAACGGGCATGCGCGTCGTGCGGCAATCTCTTCGTTCGGGATCAGCGGTACGAACGCCCATGTCGTGCTGGAGGAGCCTCCCGCTTCGACAACCGAGACCGGTGGCGCGGAGTTGCCGGTGGTGCCGTGGCTGGTGTCCGCCAAGGACCCGCAGGCGCTTCAGGCTCAGGCGGCTCAACTGGAGTCGTGGCTGTCGGCGCGGCCGTCGCTCTCGGTGTCGGACGCTGCTTGGTCGTTGGCCACGGGGCGGGCGGTCCTGGAGCAGCGTGCGGTCGTGGTGGGCGCTGACCGTGACGAACTGCTGGCCGGGTTGCGGGCGCTGGCTGAAGGTTCCCCGGAGGTGGCAACTGGAGGCAGGCTGGCGTTGCTGTTCGCCGGTCAAGGCAGCCAGCGGGTCGGCATGGGCCGACAGCTCGCTGAGGCGTTCCCGGTGTTCGCCGAGACGCTGGAGGAGATCAACCAGCTCCTGCCGGTCCGAGAGGTGATGTTCGATGACCCCGATGGGGTGTTGAACGAGACGGGGATGACTCAGCCGGCGTTGTTCGCCTTCGAGGTTGCGTTGTATCGGCTGCTGGAGTCCTTTGGCATCCGCGCGGATGTGCTGGTCGGGCATTCGATCGGGGAGATTGCCGCCGCGCACGTGGCCGGAGTGTTCTCGCTGGCCGATGCGTGTGCGCTGGTGGCGGCTCGGGCGCGGTTGATGCAGGCTCTGCCGACCGGTGGCGCGATGTTGGCGATCGCCGCACCTGAGGCGGAGGTTCTGCCCCTGCTGGAGGGCCAGGTCGGGATCGCAGCGGTCAACGGCCCCGCAGCGGTGGTGATCTCCGGAGATGCCCAAAAGATCGCTGAGATCGAGGGCCGGGTGAGCGTTCGGACGCGCAGGTTGCGGGTCTCGCACGCCTTCCATTCCCCGCTGATGGAGCCGATGCTTGCCGACTTCGAGCAGGCCATCTCCGGTCTGACCTACCACGAGCCCACTCTCGCGATCGTTTCCAACCTCACCGGCCAACTGGCCGAGCCGGGCCAGCTGACCACCCCGACCTATTGGGTGGAGCACGTGCGCCAGGCGGTGCGGTTCGCCGACGGGGTGACGGCTGCGGAGGCCGGTTGCTTCCTGGAGGTCGGCCCGGATGGGGTTCTGACGGGACTGGCTCAGCAGAGCATCGCCGATGGTGTGTTCGTTCCCGCCACGCGCAAGGACCGGGATGAGGTTCGCGCGCTGGTCGAAGCGCTCGGTCGGTTGCACACCCACGGCATTGCCGTGGACTGGACGGCGGTGCTGACCCCGGCCAGGCACGTCGATCTGCCCACCTACGCCTTCCAGCGGGAGCGGTACTGGGTGCCCGCTGCACAGGACACCGGCGATGTGGACGCCGCCGGGCTGGGTGCCATCGATCACCCCGTACTCCGTGCCGCCATCTCGGCGCCGGACTCCGACACTCACACCTTCACGGGTCGGTTGTCGCTGATAACGCAGCCCTGGCTGGCCGATCACCAGGTCAACGGCCGGGTGGTGGTGCCGGGTGCGGCGCTGGTGGAGCTGGCGGTGCGGGCCGGGCATGAGCTGGACTGCCCGCAGTTGCGAGAGCTGACCATCCAGGCGCCGTTGCTGGTGCCTGCCGAGGGCGGCGTGCACATCCAGCTGGTCGCCGGACCATCCGATGAGACAGGCGCGCGTCCGGTGAGCATCCATTCCCGCAGCAGCCAGGCGGGGGAGTGGGTGCAGCACGCGCAAGGCCTGCTCGTCGACCAGGCCGAGGAGCCGGTGTTCGACCTGGCTCAATGGCCCCCGGCCGGAGCAACTGCGATTGACGTCGAGCAGCTGTACGACGACCTGGCCGCCAGCGGACTGGAGTACGGGCCGCTCTTCCAAGGCTTGACCACCGCCTGGCAGCAGGGAAGCACGGTGTTCGCCGAGATCACGCTGCCGGAGCAGGCGCGCGCCGAGGCGGGCCGGTTCGGTTTGCACCCGGCCTTGCTGGACGCGTCCCTGCACGCGGCCGCGTTGGGCGACGTGGTGCCGAGAGCGGAAGCCGGGCGGCCGTATCTCCCGTTCGCCTGGAGCGGGGTGTCGCTGCACGCGGCCGGCGCGAGCGGCCTGCGCGTCAAGGTGAGCAAGGCCGGCGAGGCGAGCATCACGTTGAGCATCGCCGACGACACCGGCGCGCCGGTGGCCGAGGTCAACGCGCTCACCTTGCGAGCTCTGTCCGCCACCGAACTCAGCGCGTCCGAGACCCAGGGCTTGCTGCACCAGCTCGACTGGGAGGCGGTCCCGACAGCTCCCGCGCAAGAGGCGCACCGGTGGGTCGTGCTTGGGTCCGATGACCTGGGCACGGGGACCGAGACCCGGTCGGATCTGGCCTCCGTTCAGCCGCCCGAGGCGGTCCTGGTCGCGTGCCCGGCCGCCGGCCAGGACGTGCACGCCACGACCCACGCGACGCTGGAGCTGGTCCAGGAGTGGCTCGCCGACGACCGCCTGGCCTCGTCCCGGCTGGTCGTCGTCACGCGTGACGCGGTGGCGGTCGGTCCGGAGGATGCGCCGGATCCGGCCCAGGCGGCGGTGTGGGGCCTGGTACGGGCCGCGCAGGCCGAGCAGCCCGGCCGGTTCACGCTGCTGGACCTGGACGCGGAGCCGCTGCGCGCAGAGATGATCGACCAGGTCCTGGCCACGGGCGAGGCCCAACTGGCCGTCCGAGCCGGTCAACTGCTGACCCCGCGCCTCAAGCGGGCAGCAGGCCCGGTTTCGGAGCCGGAGCAACTCAGCGGACCGCTGTTCGGGGCCGAGGGGACTGTGCTGGTCACCGGTGGCACCGGCGGGTTGGGCGCGTTGGTGGCCCGGCATCTGGTGGTCGCGCACGAGGTCAGGCACCTGCTGCTGGTCAGCCGTCGGGGCTTGGAGGCGCCCGGTGCCGCCGCACTCGTGGTCGAGCTGGCCGAGCACGGCGCGAACGTGTCGGTGGCCGCCTGCGACGTCGGCGACCGAGACGCCCTCGCCCGCCTGATCACCTCGATTCCCGCCGAGCACCCGCTGATGGGTGTCGTCCACACGGCAGGTGTTCTGGATGACGGTGTCATCGCCTCCCTCACGCCGGAGCGCATCGACGCCGTCCTGCGGCCGAAGGCCGACGCGGCCTGGCACCTGCACGAGCTCACGCGGGATCTCGATCTGACCGCGTTCGTGCTGTTCTCCTCGGTCGCCGGGGTGCTGGGCAGCGCGGGCCAGGGCAACTACGGCGCGGCCAACGCATATTTGGATGCGCTGGCGCACGACCGCAGAGCGCAGGGTCTCCCGGCCACCTCGCTGGCCTGGGGTGTCTGGGCCACCGACGGTATGGCCGGCGAGCTCAAGGAATCCGACCTGCGCCGCATGGAACGCGCAGGCGTGAAGCCGCTGTCCATCGACGACGGGCTCGCACTCTTCGACACCGCAGTGTCGTCCGGGCAGGCGCTGCTGATCCCCGCACGGTTCGTACAAACCCGGACCAACGGGCGCACCCCCGTGCGTCGTGCCGGCAGCGCCAACGGCCTCGCCCAGCGTCTGACCGCGCTGGACCCGGCCGAACGCCGAGCGATGCTGACAGACCTGGTCCGCGGCAGCGCGGCCACGGTACTCGGGTTCGCAGACGGGTCCGCCATCGACCGGCAACGCCAGTTCCAGGATCTCGGCTTCGACTCGCTGACCGCGGTCGAGTTCCGCAACCAGCTCAACGCGGCCACCGGACTTCAGCTCCCGGCCACCCTCATCTTCGACTACCCGACGGCTGAGGCGGTGGCGGAGTTCCTGGCGGGTGAGCTGGTCGGCGGGCAGACCTCGCAGGTCGTGGCGGCCACCACGACGGCGACGGACGAGCCGATCGCGATCGTGGGGATGGCGTGCCGGTATCCGGGTGGCGTGACCTCGCCGGAGGGCCTGTGGGAGCTGGTGGCGCAGGCTCGGGACGCGATCGGAGACTTCCCGACCGATCGCGGCTGGGATGTTGAAGGGGTGTACGGGCCGGAGCCCGGCACGCCGGGCAAGACTTACACGCGCCTGGGCGGGTTCCTGTACGACGCCGCCGAGTTCGACCCTGTGTTCTTCGGAATTTCGCCGCGTGAGGCGTTGGCGATGGATCCGCAGCAGCGGTTGTTGCTGGAGGCCTCGTGGGAGGCGGTTGAGCGGGCGGGGATCGATCCGACGGGGTTGCGGGGGAGCCGGACGGGTGTGTTCGCCGGGGTCATGTACCACGACTACGGGTTGGGGACTCCGGCGAACAGCAGCGGTGGGAGTTTGGTGTCGGGTCGGGTCTCTTACACGTTGGGGTTGGAGGGCCCGGCGGTGACCGTGGACACCGCTTGCTCGTCGTCGTTGGTGGCGTTGCATTGGGCTGCTCAGGCGTTGCGGTCGGGGGAGTGTGATCTGGCGCTGGCCGGTGGTGTGACGGTGATGTCGACGCCGGGGATGTTCATCGAGTTTTCGCGGCAGCGGGGGCTGGCGGCGGATGGGCGGTGCAAGGCGTTCTCGGCCTCGGCGGATGGCACGGGCTGGGGTGAGGGTGTCGGTGTGCTGCTGGTGGAGCGGCTGTCGGACGCTCAGCGCAATGGGCATCAGGTGCTGGCGGTCCTCAAGGGATCGGCGATCAACCAGGACGGTGCGAGCAACGGGATCACGGCCCCGAACGGTCCTTCGCAGCAGCGGGTGATCCGGCAGGCGCTGGCGAACGCCGGGTTGTCGGCCGCCGATGTGGACGTGGTCGAGGCGCACGGGACTGGTACGACGCTGGGTGACCCGATCGAGGCTCAGGCTTTGCTCGCGACCTACGGCCAGGAACGGGACCAGCCGCTGTGGCTCGGTTCGCTGAAGTCCAACATCGGTCACACGCAGGCTGCAGCCGGTGTGGGCGGCGTGATCAAGATGGTCATGGCCATGCGGAACGGGGTTCTGCCGCAGACCTTGCATGCGGACGAGCCTTCGCCGCACGTGGACTGGACGGCGGGCGCGGTCCGGCTGCTCACCGACGCGCAGCCGTGGGAGCAGAACGGGCACGCCCGTCGTGCGGCAATCTCTTCGTTCGGGATCAGCGGTACAAACGCCCATGTCGTGCTGGAGGAGCCTCCCGCGCCGACAATCGAGACCGGTGGCGCGGAGCCACGGGTGGTGCCATGGCTGATCTCCGCGAGGAGTCGCGAAGCCCTTCAGGTTCAGGCGTCTCGACTGGCGTCGTGGCTGGAGGAGCGGCCGGAGCTGAAGACGACCGATGCCGCTTGGTCGTTGGCCACGGGGCGGGCCGTGTTGGATCAGCGTGCGGTCGTGGTGGGTGCTGACCGTGATGAGCTGCTGGCCGGGTTGCGGGCGCTGGCCTCGGATGGGGTTTCCGAGAGTGGCTCTGGTGGCAGGCTGGCGCTGTTGTTCGCCGGCCAAGGAAGCCAGCGGGTCGGCATGGGCCGTCAGCTCGCCGAAGCGTTCCCGGTCTTCGCCGAGACGCTGGAGGAGATCAACCAGCTGCTCCCGGTCCGTGAGGTGATGTTCGACGACCCGGATGGGGTGTTGAACGAGACGGGCATGACCCAGCCGGCGCTGTTCGCCTTCGAGGTCGCCTTGTATCGGCTGCTGGAGTCCTTCGGCATCCGCGCCGATGTGCTGGTCGGGCATTCGATCGGGGAGATCGCCGCCGCGCACGTGGCGGGGGTGTTCTCGCTGGCGGATGCGTGTGCGCTGGTGGCGGCTCGGGCGCGGTTGATGCAGGCCCTGCCGACCGGCGGTGCGATGCTCGCGATCGCGGCACCCGAGGCGGAGGTTCTGCCGCTGCTGGAGGGTCGGGTGGGGATCGCGGCGGTCAACGGTCCGGCTGCGGTGGTGGTCTCCGGTGATGCCGAGGCGATCGCTGAGATCGAGGGGCGGGTGAGTGTTCGGACGCGCAGGTTGCGGGTCTCGCACGCTTTCCACTCGCCGTTGATGGAGCCGATGCTGGCTTCCTTCGAGGAGGCCATCTCCGGTCTGACCTACCACGAGCCCACTCTCGCGATCGTCTCCAACCTCACCGGTCGGCTGGCCGAGCCGGGCCAGCTCACCCGTCCCGGTTACTGGGTGGAGCACGTGCGGCAGGCCGTGCGGTTCGCCGACGGGGTGACGGCTGCGGAGGCTGGCTGCTTCCTGGAAGTAGGTCCGGACGGGGTGCTGACCGGGCTGGCTCAGCAGAGCATCGCCGATGGGGTGTTCGTTCCCGCGACTCGTAAGGACCGGGATGAAGTCCGCGCCTTGATGGAGGCGCTTGGCCGGCTGCACACCCACGGCATCGCCGTGGACTGGACGGCGGTGCTGGCTCCGGGCAGGCACGTCGATCTGCCCACCTATGCCTTCCAGCACCAGCGGTACTGGGTGCCGGCCAGTCTGGAGTCCGGTGATGTGGACGCCGCCGGGCTGGGCGCCATCGAGCATCCGATGTGGAGTGCGATGACCGAGGTGGCCGGTGGCGCGTCGGTCATCCTCACCGGCCGCCTGTCTCTCACCTCCCAGCCCTGGCTGGCCGATCACCAGGTCAACGGCCGGGTGGTGGTGCCGGGTGCGGCGCTGGTGGAGCTGGCCGTGCGGGCCGGGCATGAGCTGGACTGCCCGCAACTGCGGGAGCTGACCATCCAGGCGCCGTTGCTGGTGCCGGCCGAGGGCGGCGTGCACATCCAGCTGGTCGCCGGACCATGCGACGAGTCAGGCACCCGCCCCATAAGCATCCATTCCCGCAGCAACCAGGCCGCGGAGTGGGTGCAGCACGCCCAAGGCCTGCTCGCCGACCAGGCCGAGGAGCCGATGTTCGACCTCGCTCAATGGCCTCCGGCCGGGGCGGCTCCGGTTGACGTCGAGCAGCTGTATGACGACCTGGCCGCGGATGGGTTGGAGTACGGGCCGCTGTTCCAGGGACTGACTGCGGCCTGGCGGCACGGAAGCACGGTCTTCGCCGAGATCACGCTGCCGGAGCAGGCGCACGCCGAGGCGGGCCGGTTCGGTTTGCACCCGGCTCTGCTGGACGCGTCCCTGCACGCGGCCGCGTTGGGCGACGTGGTGCCGCGACCGGAGGCAGGACGCCCGTATCTCCCGTTCGCCTGGAGCGGGGTGTCGCTGCACGCGGCAGGTGCGAGCGGCCTGCGCGTCAAGGTGAGCAAGGCCGGCGAGGCGAGCATCACGTTGAGCATCGCCGACGAGAGCGGCGCGCCGGTGGCAGAGATCGGCACCCTGGCCCTGCGTGCCCTGTCCACCACCGAGAACCGAAGCTCGCTGCACCAGCTCGACTGGATCGCGATCCCGCCCGCGGCCGGCTCGCAAGCACCGCAGTGGGCCGTGCTGGGTCCCGACGGCTTGGGCACCGGCGCGCGGACGTATCCCGACCTGGCCTCGATTCAGCCGGTGGAGGCGGTCCTGGTCGCGTGCCCGGCCGCCGGCCAGAACGTGCACGCCACGACCCACGCGACGCTGGAGCTGGTCCAGGAGTGGCTCGCCGACGACCGCCTGGCCTCGTCCCGGCTGGTCGTCGTCACCCACGGCGCGGCGGTCGCGACCGCGGACGACGTACCGGATGCGGCGCAGGCGGCGGTCTGGGGTCTGGTACGGGCCGCGCAGGCCGAGCAGCCGGGCCGGTTCGTGCTGCTGGACCTGGACGGTGACACACCTGAAGACGTGATCGGCCGGGCGCTGGCGTCGGGCGAGTCCCAACTCGCGGTGCGGGCGGGCGAGCTATGGGCACCGCGCCTGGGCCGGGCCACGGATCTGGAGGATCAGAGCCCGGTGTTCGGCCCGGAGGGCACGGTGCTGGTCACCGGTGGCACGGGCGGGCTGGGCGCATTGGTGGCCCGCCACCTCGTCACCGAACACGAGGTCAGACGCCTGCTGCTGGTCAGCCGTCGCGGCCCGGAGGCACCGGGCGCGGCCGAGCTGGTCGCCGAGCTCTCGGAACTCGGTGCCGAGGTGGAGGTGGCCGCCTGCGACGTGGCCGACCGCGAGGCGCTGTTCGGGGTGGTGGCCTCGGTGGCGGACTCGCTGACCGGGGTGGTGCACACGGCCGGCGTCCTGGACGACGGCGTGATCACCTCCCTGTCGGGCGAGCGGCTGGACGCGGTGCTGCGGCCCAAGGCCGACGCCGCCTGGCACCTGCACGAGCTCACGCGAGGGCTCGACCTGACCGCGTTCGTGCTGTTCTCCTCGCTGGCCGGCGTGCTGGGCAGCGCGGGCCAGGGCAACTACGCCGCCGCCAACGCGTACCTGGACGCCCTGGCGCACCACCGCAGAGCCCAGGGTCTCCCGGCGACCTCCCTCGCCTGGGGCCTCTGGACGACCAGCGGCATGGCGGGCGAGCTGACCGAGACCGACCTGCGCCGCATGGAACGCGCGGGCGTGCAGCCCCTGACCACTGAGGAGGGATTGGAACTCCTCGACCTCGGCGTCCGCTCCGGCCGCGCAGCTCTGGTCCCCGCGAAGTTCACCAAGGCCGGGACCCGTACCCGGCCACGCCGTGTCCGCCCGGCCCAGGGACTGGCGGAACGGCTGGCCACGATGGAGCCGGACCAGCTGCAGGACACCCTGTCGGAACTCGTCAGAGGCCAGGTCGCGGCGGTGCTCGGGTTCGCCGACGGGTCGGCGATCGAGCCGGGGCGCCAGTTCCAGGATCTCGGCTTCGACTCCCTGACCGCGGTCGAACTCCGCAACCAGCTCAACGCGGCCACCGGACTTCAGCTCCCGGCCACGCTCATCTTCGACTATCCGACTCCCCACGACCTGACGCGATTCGTACTGGAGCAGCTCTTCCCGGCCGCCGCGGCCAGGACGGCCGGGCCCGCCGCGGTCCGGAGCGACGCCGAGGTGCGGCAGCTCCTGACGACCATCCCGATCTCACGGCTACGTGAGGCCGGGCTGCTGGACAGCCTGTTCCGCCTAGCCGGCCCGGAGGAGGACGGAGAGACGAACGGCAGGACCGAGGAGATCGACAGCATGGACGCCGACCTCCTGATTCAGCTCGCCCTTGAAGGCGGGAGTTCCTAGGCAGAACTCCGATCAAAGGAATGATCATGACCCTGGTAACCACTTGGACGACGCTCAAAGCATCCAACTCGGCGGACCTCGTCCTCTGCGTCGACTTCACGGAGACCGGCCGCGCGGAGGCGGGCTTCCCCGAGCTGGTGGCGAACATTGACTATGACGCGACCTTCTGGCACGTGCGCCCGCCCGCCGTGGCGCCCGGTTGCGGGATCGACGGTGCCGCCTATGTCCGTTCCTGGGTGGAGCCCATCAAGGAGAGCGGCAGGAAGGTCCACGCGGTCATGGGCTACTGCGTGGGCGCCGTCTACGCGACCGAGCTCGTCGACCGGCTGGCCGAGCTGCAGGGCTCGACGCCCGAGCTGATCCTCTTCGACCCGGAGCCAACGAGCCTGGAGAACGTCTACTTCCAGTTCGGCAAGGTCTTCGGCATCCTCTCCTCGATCCTGAACGAGGAGGACGTCGCCCAGCTCCGGGAGACCATGGACACGACGCTCCAGGTCGAGGGGATCACGGTCGAGGGCTACGCCGCCCAGCTGTACGCCACCTTCCGCGAGGTCGGGCACCGCGCGTTCGAAAGGGCCGGGTTCGACCCGGAGTACTCCGAGGAGATGTGGGAGACGTTCAGCGCCTTCCTGGCCTTCCTCACCTACGCCGACCACCTGGACCCCTGGGAGGGGTGGCTGCGCGCCATCGCGGTGAGCTCGTCCAACCCGCGGAACGGCCTGAACCGGCTGCGTGACTCCGGTCGCACCGTCGTGGCCGAGGAGCTCAGGTTCGAGGAGGGCCACGACGTGCTGCTCACCTCGGACGAGGTCGCCAGGGCCGTCACCAAGCTGCTGGAGAGATGATCATGGAGCAGATGCTGGGTCAGCGCGCCTCGCGCAAGGAGCAGGCGCTGTGGATGCTGGAAGAGCTGGTCCCCGGTACCGGGGTGAACAACCTGGGCGTGGCGTTCAGCGTGGCGCGGCTGCCGAGCCGCACCCTCATGCTGGACGCGATCAACCACGTCCTGCGCCGGCACGAGATCCTGCGCACGGTCTTCGGGATCGAGGCCGAGGGCATGACGCGGGAGGTCCTGCCGCCCGAGTACGCCGAGCTGCGCTTCGAGGAGGGCGGCCGGGGAGCCACGCGCGAGTGGCTGACGGAGTTCGTGGCCCGGCCGTTCCGGCCGGACGGCGAGCTCCTGGTGCGCGCCGCCGTCCTGGAGGAGGAGGCGGGCGAGGTCTACTGCCTGGCGATCCACCACTCGATCTTCGACGGGCTGTCGTCCGCGCTGCTGATGAACGAGCTCGCCGCGACCTACAACGCCCTCGCGGCGGGCGAGTCGCCGCCGCGCGACACCGTGCCGGCCTGGGAGGAGCCGGCACCCGACCCGCGCAGCCGGGAGTTCTGGCACGACAAGCTGGACGGGTTCCGCGCCGACGAGTTGGACCTGTGGTGCGAGCAGCCGGAGGCCTCGCAGGTCACCCTCCTGGGCGACGTGGTCAACTGGGAGCTGTCCCCCGCCGCGCGCGACGCGGCGCGGCGGATGCAGCGCGAGCTGCGGGCGCCGGAGTCGGTCGTCCTCATGGCCGCGTACGGCGTGCTGCTCGCCGCCCATGGCGCCGGCCCCGACCTCACCATCGGCTCGCCCATCAGCGTGCGGACGCCCGAGGCCGCCACCCGGCTCGGCTACCACATCAACGTGCTCACCCTGCGCACCCGCGTGCAATGGGCGAACAACTTCCGCACGTACACGCGGCTCACCCGCCGCACGTTCATGGAGGCCATGTCGCACGCCGACCACCCGGTGGACGACCTGCTGGAGATCGTTCCGCGCGACGGCTGGCGCAACAACCTCTTCCGGCACACCTTCAACTACGTGCCCGCCGACCTGTCCGCCGAGTTCATGCTGGGCGGGCTGCGGGCCGGGCAGGTGGTGATCGAGAACGGCTTCAGCAAGTTCGACCTGGAGTTCTTCGTCACCTCCACCCCCGAGGCGATCAGGATCAGGACCGCGTTCTGCGTGGACGTCCTGGACCGGGCCGACGTGGAGCTGCTGCTGGCCCGCTTCGACGAGTTGCTCGTCACGCTCGCGGAGCAGCCCGACACGCCGCTCGCGGACCTGCCCGTCTGGTGCTACCAGGACCGGGCGGCCATCGAGCTGGCCAACGCCACCGAGCGCGCCGTGACGCCGGCGACCGTACTGGACAAGATCGCCCGCCAGGTCTCCGCCGCGCCGCCGGAGGACACCGACGCGGTGCTCGACGGCGAGCGCCGCGTCGGGTTACGCCGCCTGTGGGCCGCAGCCGAGGCCACCCGCGACGAGCTGCGGGCCGCCGGCGTGGGCAGGGGCGACGTCGTCGCGCTGCTCGCGCGGCGCGGTCCCGAGCTGGCCGCGGCCGCCGTCGGCGTGTGGCTCGCCGGGGCGGCGTACCTGCCGCTCGAACCCGACCACCCGCAGCAGCGGCTCGACTACCAGCTCGACGACGCGGGCGCCGCCGTGGTCCTCGCGGGCGAGGGGATCGTCGTCTCCGGCGACCGTACGGTCCTGCCGCTCGTGCCCGTCGACTCGGTGACGCCGGTCTCCGGCACGGTGACGGCGTTCAGCAGCGTCAGGCCGGAGGACTGCGCGTACCTCATCTACACCAGCGGCTCCACCGGGCTCCCCAAGGGCACGCTGATCGACCACTACAGCCTCGCCAACCTGATCGCGCACTTCGCGCACCAGCTGGCCGTGAGCGCGGAGGACACCGTGCTCTGGCTGACCACGTTCAGCTTCGACATCTCGGCCCTGGAGCTGTTCCTGCCCCTGACGACGGGCGCGCGGCTGGCCGTCGCGCCGGACGACGCCCGCACCCAGGGCGAACCCCTCGCGGAGGCGCTGCGGCGCTACGAGGTCACCGTCGCCCAGGCCACGCCGACCACCTGGCGGCTGGTCATCGACCAGGTGGCCGGGCAGCTGGCCGGCCGCCGCGTGCTCTGCGGCGGCGAGCCGATGCCCGCCGTCCTGGCCAAACGGCTGTCCGCGACCGGGTGCGAGCTCTACAACGTGTACGGCCCCACGGAGACCACGATCTGGTCCACCTCCGGCCGCATCGACCCGGCCGCCGACCGTGTCGACGTGGGCGTGCCCATCGCGAACACCAAGGTGTACGTCTCCGCCCCCGATGGCCGCCCGCTGCCGATCGGGACCCGGGGCGAGCTCTGCATCGCCGGCGACGGGGTGGCCATCGGCTACCACAACCGCCCGGAGCTGACCGCCGAGCGGTTCGGCGAGCACCCCGTGTACGGCCGGTCCTACCGCACGGGCGACCTGGCCCAGTGGACGTCCGACGGCCGGCTGGAGATCCTCGGCAGGCTAGACCGCCAGATCAAACTGCGCGGCAACCGGATCGAGCTCGCCGAGGTCGAGGGCGTGCTGCTGACCCACCCGGACGTCAGGGCCGCCGCGGTCGTGGTCGTCGGCGACCCCAGCGCCGACGCCGTCCTGTGGGCCTTCGTGGTGGCGCCGGAGCGCCCCGAGGTCACCTCGGAGCTGTGGGAGCACGCCAGCGCCTCCCTCCCGTACGCCGCGACCCCCCAGGAGTACGTGACCGTGGACGCGTTCCCGATGACGGGCAACGACAAGGTCGACTACCCCGCCCTCCGCCGCCTGGCCACGGAGCTGCGCGACGCCGAGAACAGCGTGGAGGAGGAACTCCCGTCCGAGAGCGGGGACGAGCTGGTCGACTCCCTGGTGGCGCTCTGGAAGGTCATGCTCAACCGCACCGATCTCGGCCCCAACAGCCACTTCTTCGCGCTCGGCGGGCACTCGCTGCTGGCGGTCAAGCTGCTGCAGGAGATCAAGAAGGAGACCCAGATCCGGCTCAAGCTCAAGGACATCTTCGAGGAGCCGACGCCGGCCGGCCTCGCCCGGCGGCTGCAGGCGGCCAACGCGAACCTCTGACGAACCCGCGGCCGGGTCCCGCACCCGGCCGCGGGCGTGATGCAGGCACTACTCGATAGGCGGGTTCTCTCGTGTCGGACAAAGCCGTCGTTCCCCATGCCCCTTCCACCTCTCCGCCGACCCTCGAATCGATGCGCGCGGACATCGCGGGCCAGCTCGACCTCGACCCCTCGGCGGTCACCGACCACGCCGACCTGATCAGCCTGGGGCTCGACTCGCTCCGCGCGATGCGGCTGGCCGGGCGGTGGCGGCGCGCCGGGGCCGGCATCGCGTTCAGCGAGCTGGCGACGGAGTTCACGCTCGCGGCCTGGTGGTCGCTGGTCGGCTCGCGACTGTCCCCGGCCGTGGAGGTCCCCGCGCCGGAGCCGGTCGTGGACGAGGCGGCGCCGTTCCCGCTCACCCCGGTCCAGCTGGCGTACTGGATCGGGCGCGGCGACGGGCAGGTCATCGGCGGTGTCGGCTGCCACGCGTACCTGGAGTTCGACGGCTCCGGCATCGACCCGGCGCGGCTGGAGCGGGCCGTACGCGCGCTGATCGGCCGGCACGGCATGCTGCGCGCGATCTTCCACGACGACGGCACCCAGCAGATCACGGACACCAGCCCCTGGCCCGGCCTGACCGTGCACGATCTGACGGAGCTCGGGGAGGAGGCCGCCGAGGCCGTCAGGGAGCGGCTGTCGCACCGCCGCTTCGACGCCTCCAGGGGCGAGGTCTTCGACGTGCGGCTGTCGCTGCTGCCGGGCGGCCGCTCCAGGGTGCACTTCGAGGTGGACTTCCTGGTCGCCGACGTGCTCGGGCTGCAGATCCTGCTGCGGGACCTGGCCATGCTCTACCTGGACCCGGACCGGCCGCTCCCTGAGCTGGCCTGCTCGTTCCCCCGATATCTCGCGGCCCGCGACGCCGAACGCGCGGCGCGGCGCGTACGGGACCAGGAGTACTGGCGCGGCCGCCTGGACGAGCTCCCCGGCGCGCCCCAGCTGCCGCTCGCCGTGGAGCCCGGCCGGGTCGCCCGGCCCCGGTTCGTCCGGCGCGAGAGGTGGCTGTCCCTCGACTCGTGGCGGCGGATCCAGGAGCAGGCCCGCGCGTACGGGCTGACCCCCGCCATGGTGCTGGCCACCGCCTACGCCGAGGTGCTCGCCGCGTGGAGCGGCGAGAAGCGCTTCCTCCTCAACCTGCCGCTGTTCGACCGGGACGAGACCGTGCATCCGGACGTGGCCCACCTGGTCGCGGACTTCACCAACCTGATCCTGGTGGCCGCCGACCTGTCCGAGGCGCAGCCGTTCGCCGAGCGCGCCAGAACCCTGCAGGCCCGCTTCCGCGCCGACGCGCGCCACACCGGGTACTCCGGCGTCGAAGTGCTCCGCGACCTCGCCCGCGGCGGCGAGCACACCGGGGCTCCGGTGGTGTTCGCCTGCAACCTGGGCACCGAGCTGATCGTCCCGGAGGTACGCGAGGCCTTCGGCGCTCCCGGCTGGATGATCACGCAGACGCCGCAGGTGTGGCTCGATCACCAGATCAACGAGTACGACCATGGGCTGCATCTGGCGTGGGACGCGGTGGAGGAGCTGTTCGCGGCGGGTGTGTTGGATGCCATGTTCGCCGCTTATGGGGGGTTGTTGGAGTGGCTGGCGGAGGGGGATTGGTCGGTTGCCGCTCCGGTGGGGTTGCCTGCTGGGCAGGTGGTGGTGCGGGAGCGGGTGAACGCTACTTCGGGGCCGTTGCCTGAGGGTGTTTTGCACGAGGGGTTCTTCGGGTGGGCCAGTCGTGAACCTGATCGTGCGGCGTTGATCGCTGACGGTCAGGTGGTCTCGTATGGCGCGCTGGCGGATCAGGCGTTGCAGGTCGCGGGGCATCTACGGGCGGCTGGGGTCTCGACAGGCGATGCGGTGGGGGTCGTGCTGCCCAAGGGACCGGACCAGATCGCCGCTGTCTTGGGTGTTCTTGCCGCTGGTGGGGTGTATGTCCCGGTGGGGGTGGATCAGCCGGTCGCCCGGCGGGAGCGCATCCTGTCGCGAGCGGGTGCGCGCCATGTCCTGACCGGTCTGCCTGGGGAGTCAGGGCGGCTGACCGAGCCGGTGATGGTCGCGCCGGATATGTCGGCGTATGTGATTTTCACGTCGGGTTCGACGGGGGAGCCGAAGGGGGTGGAGGTCTCTCATCAGGCGGCACTCAACACGGTCGAGGACATCAACCAGCGCTTTGGTGTGGGTCCGGACGATCGGGTCCTGGCGGTCTCGGCGTTGGACTTCGACCTGTCGGTGTATGACATCTTCGGCCTGCTGTCCGTGGGTGGCGCGCTGGTAATGCCCGAAGAGAGCGAACGGCGTGATGCCCAACGCTGGGCGGAGCTGTGCGCCGCGCACGGGGTGACGATCTGGAACACCGTCCCGACCTTGCTCGACATGCTCCTGCACACCACGGCTCCGAGTCTGCGCTTGGCGTTGGTGTCGGGTGACTGGGTGGGGCTGGACCTGCACGCGCGTCTGGCCGCTCAGAGCGAGTGCCGGCTGGTGGCGTTGGGCGGAGCGACGGAGGCTGCGATCTGGTCGAATGCGTGGGAGGTGGATCGGGTTCCGGCGCATTGGACGTCGATTCCTTACGGGTTGCCGTTGCGTAATCAGCGCTATCGGGTGGTGGACGGGCGTGGCCGGGACTGCCCGGACTGGGTGGCGGGGGAGTTGTGGATCGGCGGCGCCGGGGTGGCGGTCGGTTACCGGGGAGATCCGGAGACGACGTCGGCCAAGTTCGTCGAGAGCGGTGGCGAGCGTTGGTATCGGACCGGGGATCTGGGCCGGTATTGGCCGGACGGGACGTTGGAGTTCCTGGGGCGGGCTGATCTTCAGGTGAAGATCCGGGGGCATCGGATCGAGCTGGGGGAGATCGAGGCCGCTTTGGAGGCGTCTTCGCAGGTGGCCCGTGCGGTGGCGGTCGCGGTCGGGGATCGGCGGCAGCGCCGGTTGGCCGCTTTCGTCACGCCTGAGGACGTCGATCTCGACAAGTTGCGTTCGTTCCTGTCCGATCGGCTGCCCGGCTACGCCGTCCCGCCGACGATCGCCGCGCTGGACCGGCTGCCGCTGACCGCCAACGGCAAGATCGACAGAAGTGCACTCACCGCCCTGGTCATCGAGACAGCGGAGAGCACCGTCCAGGAGCCGCCCGTAGGACCGGCCGAGACCGTGCTCGCCAAGATCTGGGCCGACCTGCTCGAACTCCCGGCCGTACAGCGCACGGACAGCTTCTTCGCCCTCGGCGGCGACTCCCTGCTCGCCACCCGCATGATCGCGCGCCTGCGTGCGGAAGGCGTCGCCGACGCCAGGCTGAGCCTGCTGTTCGAGACGCCCGTGCTGGCGGACTTCGCGGCCACCTTCACCGTGGGGGAGGCGGTTGCGCCCGCTCCCGTGCTGGTCCCGGACGTCGAGCACCGGCACGACCCGTTCCCGCCCACCGAGGTGCAGCGGGCCTACTGGCTCGGCCGGGCCGAGCACTTCACGCTCGGCGGCGTCGGCTGCCACTTCTACACCGAGTTCGACGGCGACATCGACCTCGAACGGCTGGAAACGGCCTGGAACCTGCTGATCGAGCGGCACGAGATGCTGCGCGCGGTCTTCGACCAGGACGGGCTCCAGCGCATCCTGCCCGAGGTGCCGCGCTTCGCCGTCGTCGCCGTCGACAGCGTCGAGCAGCTGCGCGAGCAGATGTCGCACCAGGTGCTGGACGTGTCCAGCTGGCCGCTGTTCGACGCGCGGGCCGCCCGCCACGACGGCGGGGTACGGCTCGGCGTCAGCTTCGACAACATCATCGTCGACGCGCTCAGCATGATGGTCTTCTTCGCCGAACTCGACCAGCTCTATCACGACCCCGAGGCCGCCCTGCCGCCGATCGAGGTGTCGTTCCGCGACTACGTGCTCGCGCAGGAGCCCGATCCCGCGGTCTTCGAGACGGCCAAGGAATACTGGGCCGCCCGGCTGCCCGAACTGCCGCCCGCCCCGAGGTTGCCACTGCGCGTGGACCCGGCGATGATCGACCGGCCCCGGTTCGCCCGCCGCGAGCTCCGGATACCGGCCGAGCGGTGGCGTACGATCACGGATCTGGCCAGGCGGCACGAGCTGACCCCCGCCACCGTGCTGGCCGCCGCCTTCGGCGAGGTCCTGGGCAGGTGGAGCGGCCAGGAGGCGCTGACGCTCAACCTCACGCTGTTCGACAGGCGGGAGGTCCACCCCGACATCCACCGCGTGCTCGGCGACTTCACCTCCCTCCTCCTCGCCGGCTACCGGCCGGGAACCGGCTGGCTCGACGGGGCACGCGGGCTGCAGGAAGAGGTGTGGCGCGGGCTCGAACACGGCGAGGTGTCGGCGGTCTGGGTGATGCGGGAGCTGGCCAGGCGAAGCGACTCGATCGAGATGACCATGCCGGTCGTGTTCACCAGCACGCTCGGCGTCGCCGGCGGCGCCGCGTTCGGCCCCTCCTTCGCCGAGCAGGTCTGGGGAGTGTCGCAGACCCCGCAGGTCTGGCTGGACAGCCAGGTGGGAGAGGTCGAGGGCGATCTGCTGGTCCGGTGGGACGCGGTGGAGGAGCTGTTCGCGCCGGGTGCGCTGGACGCGATGTTCGCCGCCTACGGGGAGTTGCTGGCGTGGCTGGCAGAGGGGGATTGGTCGGTTGCCGCTCCGGTGGGGTTGCCCGTTGATCAGGCGGTGGTGCGGGAGCGGGTGAACGCCACTTCGGGGCCGTTGCCTGAGGGTGTTTTGCACGAGGGGTTCTTCGGGTGGGCCAGTCGTGAGCCCGATCGTGCGGCGTTGATCGCTGACGGTCAGGTGGTCTCGTATGGCGCGCTGGCGGATCAGGCGTTGCAGGTCGCGGGGCATCTACGGGCGGCTGGGGTCTCGACAGGCGATGCGGTGGGGGTCGTGCTGCCCAAGGGGCCTGGTCAGATCGCGGCGGTGTTGGGTGTTCTTGCCGCTGGTGGGGTGTATGTGCCGGTGGGGGTGGATCAGCCGGTCGCGCGGCGGGAGCGGATCTTGTCGCGGGCGGGTGCGCGTCACGTCCTGACCGGTCTGCCCGGGGAGTCACAAGGGTTGGCCGAGCCGGTGATGGTCGCGCCGGATATGTCGGCATACGTGATTTTCACGTCGGGTTCGACAGGGGAGCCGAAGGGGGTGGAGGTCTCTCATCGGGCGGCGCTCAACACGGTCGAGGACATCAACCACCGCTTTGGTGTGGGTCCGGACGATCGGGTCCTGGCGGTCTCGGCGTTGGACTTCGACCTGTCCGTCTTCGACATCTTCGGCCTGCTGTCGGCGGGCGGTGCGCTCGTCCTGCCGCAGGAGGAGGAGCGGAGGGATGCGCAGGCTTGGGCCCGATTGTGCGCCGCGCACGGGGTGACGATCTGGAACACCGTCCCGACCTTGCTCGACATGCTCCTGCACACCACGGCTCCGAGTCTGCGCTTGGCGTTGGTGTCGGGTGACTGGGTGGGCCTGGACCTGCACGCGCGTCTGGCCGCCCAAAGTGAGTGCCGATTGGTGGCGTTAGGCGGAGCGACGGAAGCGGCGATCTGGTCCAACGCGTGGGAGGTCGATCGGGTCCCGGCGCATTGGACGTCGATCCCTTACGGATTGCCGCTGCGTAATCAGCGCTATCGGGTGGTGGACGGGCGTGACCGGGACTGCCCGGACTGGGTGGCGGGAGAGTTGTGGATCGGCGGCGCAGGCGTCGCCATCGGTTATCGGGGAGATCCGGAGACGACGTCGGCCAAGTTCGTCGAGAGCGGTGGCGAGCGTTGGTATCGGACCGGGGACCTGGGCCGGTACTGGCCGGACGGGACGCTGGAGTTCCTGGGGCGGGCCGATCATCAGGTGAAGATCCGGGGGCATCGGATCGAGCTGGGGGAGATCGAGGCCGCCTTGGAGGCGTCTTCGCAGGTGGCCCGCGCGGTGGCGGTCGCGGTCGGGGATCGGCGGCAGCGCCGGTTGGCCGCTTTCGTCACGCCTGAGGACGTCGATCTCGACAAGCTGCGTTCGTTCCTGTCCGATCGGCTGCCCGGCTACGCCGTCCCGCCGACGATCACCGTACTGGACCGGCTGCCGCTGACCGCCAACGGCAAGATCGACAGGGGAGCTCTGTCCACCCGGCTGGAACCTCTGCCTGATGACGACCCCCCACGCCCGGGCACGGAGGCGCTGCTCGCCGAGCTGTGGGCCGAGCTGCTGGAGATCCCGCCGCCGGGCCGGGGCCAGAGCTTCTTCGCCCTCGGTGGCGACTCCCTGCTCGCCACCCGTTTCGCCGAGATCGTACGGCGGCGGCTCGGCGTGGAGCTGTCCCTGCGCCGCTTCTTCGCCACTCCCACCATCGCCGACTGCGCCGAGGCGATCGGTCTGACGGCGGACGACACCCAAGAGACGGAAGAGGGCGTGCTGTGACCCAGGCACCGGCCGTACACGAACTCATCGCCGACATGGAGGCCGCCGGGATTCGGCTGTGGGAGGACGACGGCAGCCTCCGCTTCCGGGCGCCCAAGGGAGCGCTGACCGAGGATCGGCGCGCGGCGCTGATCGGCGCGAAGCCCGAGATCATCGCGCACCTGCGCCGCGAGTCCGAGGCCGAGACGGTCCGGCCCGAGCCCGAACGCCGCCTCGACCCCTTCCCGCTGACCGACGTCCAGCAGGCCTACCTGCTCGGCCGCAACGACGCGTTCGGCTACGGCGGAGTCGCCTGCCACGGCTACGTCGAGGTCTCCTTCCCCCGGCTCGACCCGGAACGGGTGCAGGCCGCGTGGCGCGCCCTGATCGCCCGCCACGACATGCTCCGCGCCGTGATCCACCCCGACGGCCACCAGCAGGTGCTCGCCGAGGTCCCCGGCTACGAGGTCCGCGTGACGGACCTGCGCGGCACCGACCCGGAGGAGCGGCTCGCCGCCGTCCGCGAGGAGATGGCGAACACGGTCTATCCGGCGGGCAGCTGGCCCCTGTTCGAGCTGCGGATCTCGCTAACCGATCGCGGAGCCCTCCTGCACGCCTCGATCGACCTGCTCATCGCCGACTACGTCAGCATCCAGCTGCTGCTCGGCGAGCTGCACCTGCTGCACGAGAACCCCGACGCCGACCTGCCAACCGTCCCGGTCAGCTTCCGCGACTGCCTGCTGGCCCTGCGCGCGCAGCGCGAGAGCGCCCGTTACGACCGGGATCGCGCCTACTGGTGGGAACGGATGGACGACCTGCCGCCCGCGCCCGAACTGCCCGCGCTCGACCAGGCCGCCGTGGACGCCCGGTTCGGGCGGTGGGAGAGCAGGGTGGAGCCGGCGGAATGGGCGCGGTTACGCACCCGGGCCGCCGCGGCCGGCATCACGCCGTCGCAGGCCGTGCTGGCCGCCTATGCCGAGGTCATCGGGAGGTGGAGCCCGCGGCCCGGGTTCACGCTCAACCTGACGCTGCTCGACCGCCCGCCGCTGCACCCGTACATCGACCGGGTCGTCGGCGACTTCACCACGCTCAACCTGCTCGCCGTCGACACCACGCCAGGCCGGTCCTTCGCCGAGCGCGCCCACGCCATCGGCCGGCAGCTCTTCGCCGACATGGAACACCGCCGCTGCGGCGGCATCGAGGTCATACGGGAGCTGGCCCGCCGGCGCGGCCGGGACGCCGCGCTGATGCCGGTGGTGTTCACCAGCGCCATCGGGCTCGGTCGTGACGACGCCGAGCACGGCACGCCGGAGTACGGCATCAGCCAGACGCCCCAGGTGTGGATCGACTGCCAGGTCAAGGAGCACCGCGACGCGCTGCTGGTCAACTGGGACGTGCGCGCGGGGGTGTTCCCCGAAGGGCTCGTGGACGACATGTTCGCCGCGTTCACCGCGCTCCTGGACGGCCTGTCCTCGGACGAGGCCTGGTCGTCCGGGGACCCTGTCGAATTGCCCGGAGCGCAGGCGCGCCACCGTGCCCTCGTCAACGCCACCGCCGCGCCGCTCCCGGACGGGCTGCTGCACGAGGAGGTCGTGGCCCAGGCACGCCGCACACCGGAACGAACCGCCGTCGTCACGGGCGCCGGTTCGATCACGTACGGCGAGCTGCTGGGCCGGGCCGCCGGGGTGGCGCGGGCGCTGCGCGAGGCGGGGCACCGGCCCGGCGAGATCGTCGCCGTGGTCATGGACAAGGGGGTCGAGCAGGTCGTGGCCGTGCTCGGCACGCTGCTGGCCGGCGGCGCCTACCTGCCGGTCGACACCGGGCAGCCACCGGCGAGGCGCGACCGCATCCTCGCCGACGCCTCGGCCCGCCTGGTGCTCACGCAGTCCTGGCACGCCGAGCACGACTGGATCGCCGTCGACACCCTCCCGCCGACCCGCGCCGAACACGCCTTCTCGCCGGCCCACGTCGAGGACGGCGCTCGGCGGCACCCTGACGATCTGGCCTACGTCATCTACACCTCGGGCTCCACGGGCGTGCCCAAGGGCGTGATGATCAGCCATCGGGCCGCCCGCAACACCATCGACGACATCAGCGCCCGCTTCGGCGTCGGCCCGGACGACCGCGTGCTCGGGCTGGCCGGCCTGGGGTTCGACCTGTCGGTCTACGACATCTTCGGACCGCTCGCCGTCGGGGCGGCCCTCGTGCTGCCGGACCCGTCACGCCGGGGCGACCCGGCCCACTGGGCCGAGCTCGCCGCCGGGCACGGGGTCACCATGTGGAACTCGGTGCCCGCACAGCTCCAGATGCTCCAGCACTACCTGGACGCGGAGCCCGCGGCGGAGCTGCCCTCGCTGAGGCTGGCGATGTTGTCGGGCGACTGGATCCCGGTGGCGCTGCCCGGCCAGATCCGCCGCCGCGTGCCGGGACTGGACGTGATCAGCCTGGGCGGGGCCACGGAGGCAGCGATCTGGTCCATCTACCACCCCGTCGGCGACCCGCTGCCCGGCTGGGTGAGCGTCCCGTACGGCAAGCCGCTGGCCAACCAGACCTTCCACGTGCTCGACGCCGCCATGCGGCCCTGCCCGGACTGGGTGCCGGGAGAGCTGTACATCGGCGGCTCCGGCGTGGCCATGGGCTACCTCGGTGACGAGGGGAGGACCGCCGAGCGCTTCGTGCGACACGGCGGCGAGCGCCTCTACCGGACCGGCGACCTCGGCCGCTATCGGCCCGACGGCAACATCGAGTTCCTCGGCAGGGAGGACTCCCAGGTCAAGATCCGCGGCCATCGGATCGAGCTGGCCGAGGTGGAGACCGCGCTGCAGGCACACCCCGCGGTCGCGGCCGGGACCGTGATCGTGGACGGCGACCGCGCGCTGGAACGCCGCCTGATCGCCTTTGCGCAGGCCGCCGCCCGCAAGGACGACGGCACACCGGACGCGGAGGCTGACCGGGGCGACGCGCCGGAAACAAGGGCGGGGCGGGGCGACGTGGGGGCTGGGCGGGATGGCGAGCCTGATGTCGCGGGTGCGGCCGAGGCGGCGGCGGTCGCGGCCCTGGAGGGCGTCGATCTGGCGCGCGTCGTGGCGGTGGCCGAGACGCTCGACGAGATCGCGCTCGCGTCGATGGCGGCGGCGCTCCGTACGGGCGGCCTGTTCACCACCGAGGACGGCCACGGCCTCGAGGAGATCCTGGCCGCCGCGCGGGTCGCGCCGGACCACCACCGGCTCGTCCGGCGCTGGCTCACGGCGCTGCACGAGCGCGGACGGCTCGACCGCGACCCCGACGGGCGGTACCGGAACCTGCGCGGGGACACCGGCGTGGAGCCACTGTGGCGCCGGGTCGGGATCCTGGCCGAGGGGCTCGACTACGGGGCCGAGCTGATCAGGTTCCTGCGGGTCAGCACCACGCACCTGTCCGAGCTGATGCGCGGCGAGCTCGACGCCCGCGAGCTGCTGTTCCCCGAGGGTGACGTGGGGACGGCCGAGGGCGCGTACAAGGACAACGTGCTCAGCAGGTACGTCAACCGCATCGTGCGCGCGGTGGTCGGCCGCGTGGCCGAGCACCACACCGGCGGGCCGCTGCGCGTCCTGGAAGCGGGCGCGGGCGTGGGCGGCACCAGCGCCGAGCTGATCCCCGAGCTGGCCGGACACCAGGTCGAGTACGTCTTCACCGACCTGTCGCGGTTCTTCCTCACCCAGGCCGCCGAACGGTTCGCGGACCACCCGTGGGTGCGCTACGGCCTGTTCGACATCAACGCCGACTACCGCGCCCAGGGCTACGAGCCGAACTCCTTCGAGGTCATCCTCTGCGCCAACGTCCTGCACAACTCCCACGACGCCGCCGCCGTGCTGGCCAGGTTCCGCGAGCTGCTGGTGCCCGGCGGGTGGCTGGTGTTCATCGAGACCACCCGCGAACACGTCCAGATCATGAGCTCGATGGAGTTCCTGATGAACCCGCACGACTACGCCGACGTGCGGCAGGGCCGCGACAGGACGTTCGTCACCCGCGACGAGTGGCTCGACCTGCTGCGCGGGGCAGGCGCCCGTACGCTCGCCTGCCTGCCCGGGCCGGGCGACCCGCTGGCGTCCCTCGGGCAGTGCGTCTTCGCGGCCCGCTTCCCCGACGACCGGGAGCGGATCGACCTGGCGGAGCTGCGGGCGTTCCTCGCCGAGCGGCTGCCCGACTACATGCTCCCCGCCCACGTCCAGGTGGTCGACGAGCTGCCGCTGACGGACAACGGCAAGATCGACCGGGCGCGGCTGCGTACCCTCCTTCCCAGCACGGCCGGAGAGAGCGCGCCCGGCGGCGAGGAGCCGCGCGACGACCTCGAACGGCGGCTGGCCGCCCTCTGGGCCGAGCTGCTCGGGCTCCCGCGCGTCCACCGCGACCAGGACTTCTTCGCGCTGGGCGGCGACTCCCTGCTGGTCACCCGCCTGGCCGGGCGGGTGCGCGAGGAGCTGGAGGAGGCGAGCGGCTTCTACTGGGACAGCCTGGTCCGCCAGCTCGTCAACCAGCCGACCGTCGCCGCGCTGGCCGCCCACCTCCGCCAGGCCCGCGACGACCGCGAACAAGGGCTGCCGAGAACGCACGCCAGCCCGCTGGTACGCCTGTCCGGGGACGGGACGAAGGGCGGTTCGGTGCGGGTGCTGCTGCACGACGGCACCGGCACCCTGACCCCGTACCGGGCGCTCGTCCCCGAGCTCTCCGGGACGCCGCTGCTCGGCCTCGTGATCAACGACGCGGAGCGCTACCTGGAGCTGGACCCCGCGCAAACGGTGGAATCGCTGGCCGGATCGTACGCGCGGCTCCTGATCGAGGAGGGCGCGGCCGGCTACCACATCGTGGGTTACTGCATGGGCGGCCTCATCGCCACCGAGGTCGCCCGCCG
Organism: Nonomuraea sp. NPDC051941; assembly: GCF_044593615.1. Classification (NCBI taxonomy): domain Bacteria; kingdom Bacillati; phylum Actinomycetota; class Actinomycetes; order Streptosporangiales; family Streptosporangiaceae; genus Nonomuraea; species Nonomuraea sp. NPDC051941. Next base: position 530,306 of record NZ_JBIUCF010000002.1, on the reverse strand, counting down.
GCTCACCGAGAGCGGCGCGGTGGTCGACGGGCTCACCGTCGTCAGCAGCTCCCGCTTCCCCTACCGGATCAGCGACGAGCTCATGCTGGAGTACGGCTTCGCGCAGGCCTGCGGCCTGGACCCGGTCCGGCTCGGCCACCCCGGCGGAGACCTCGCCGGGGCCCTGCGGGTGGTGCTGGAGTCGTCGCCCGGACACGTGCCCGAGGGCAGCCTGGCCGCGCTCGCCGGCAGCGCGGATCCCGGCCTCGCGCAGATCGGCCGCCACTTCGCCGAACTGGCCGCCACCTCACCCACGGACCGGCTGGCCGCCGTCGCCCGTGCCCTCGGCCAACCGCAGGAGCGGGTGGACCTGGCCTACCGGGTCTTCCGGCAGAGCTTCACGGCCGTCACCCACTACGACCCGGAGCCGTACGCGGGCGACATCACGTTCCTCCGCCAGCGCGGCGTCACCAACCTCGTGCCGACGCTGCAGGACGACATGACGGACTTCTGGCAGAACCTCTGCCTGGGCCGGCTCACCGCGCTGGACATCGAGGGCGACCACTTCAGCTGCCTCGGCGGGCCGTACGCGGCCGACGTGGCGAAGCTGGTGACCGAGGTGACCGCGTGATCGGCGTGCTCGGCGGCTACGGCGCGGTCGGCGGCACCGCGGCCCGCCTGCTCGCCGATCACCCGGGGCTGCGCGTGGGCGGGCGGGACGGGGCGGCGGCCCGGCGGTTCGTCGACGCGGAGCTGGGCGGGAACGGCGAGGCGTGGCAGGTGGACGCGCTCGACGCGGCCGAGCTCGCCCGCTTCTGCGCGGGCTGCCAGGTCGTCGTGAACTGCGCGGGCCCCTCCTACCTCCTGCGGGACCGGGTGGCGCGGGCCGCGTTCGCCGCCGGGGCCGACTACGTGGACGCCGCCGGTGACGCCGCCGCCTTCGCCCAGGCCGATGCGGGCGCGCAGGGACATACGGCGGTGCTGTCGGCGGGAATGCTCCCCGGCCTCACCGGACTCGTGCCCCGCCACCTGGCCGCCCTCGCCTCCCCGAACGCCGGGCTCCGGCTGGACGTCTACACCGGCGGGCTGGACCGGCTCACCCCCGCCGCCGCCGGTGACTTCCTGCTGGCCGGGCAGGAGGAGCGGGGCGCCGCGCTGGCCGCGTGGCGTGACGGCGCCAGGGTCGCCCGCGCCCTGACCCCCGTCCACGACGTCCAGCTCCCCTACTTCCCAGGACCGGTCACCGCCTACCCCTACCTGAGCGCCGAGGCGGAGCGGGTGGCCGGGGAGCTCGGGCTGGCGCAGGCCCGCTGGTACAACGTCATCACCGGCGACGGCGTCCTCGCCGCCGCGAGCACCGCCGGCCAGGCCGCGGACCTGACGCGCGCGGCCGAGCTCGAACTGGCCGGGCGCACCCCGTACTACGTCCTGCTCTTCCAGCTCAGCGGCCCGCACGGCACCCGCACCCTGGCACTGCGCACCCACGACTCCTACGCGCTCACCGCCGCGGTCGCCGCGCACGCGGCCATGGCGGTGCTTCGCGGCGAGGTCGCGGTGGGGCTCCACCAGGCCGACGCCGTGCTCGACCCGGCCCGGGTGCTGGCGGACCTGGAGCCCGTGGCGAAGATCGAGATCACCGAGGCGGTGGCGCCGATCGACCTGGTCGCGCCGGTGTTCGAGGAGGGCGCGCTGTGAAGCGGGTGGTGGTGTGCGGGACCAAGTTCGGCCAGATCTACCTCTCCGCGCTGCGGGACGGCCCCTTCGAGCTGACCGGCGTCCTCGCCCGCGGCAGCGCCCGATCCGCCGCGTACGCCGAGGAGTACGGGGTCCCGCTGCTCACGGACCCCGACCAGGTGCCCGAGCTCGCGGACCTGGCCTGCGTGGTCGTACGGTCGGGAGTCGTCGGGGGAGAGGGCAGCGAGCTGGCCGGCGCCCTGCTGGCCCGCGGCGTGCACGTGCTGCAGGAGCATCCGCTGCACGCCGACGAGCTGGCCCGCTGCCTGCGCACCGCCCGGGCCGCCTCCGCCGTGCACCACGTGAACACCCTGTACGTCCACCTCGACCCGGTACGCCGGTTCATCGAGACCGCCCGCCGCCTGTTCGAGCTCCAGCGGCCCCTCTACGTGGACGCCGCCTGCAGCGTCCACGTCGCCTACGCCCTGTTCGACATCCTCGGCCGGGCCCTGGGCGCGTTGCGCCCGTGGACGTTCTCCGCCACGGCCCCCGGCACGCCCTTCACCTGCCTCACCGGAACCGTCGGCGGCGTGCCGCTGACCCTCCGGGTGCAGAACCAGATCGCCCCCAACGACCCCGACGCCCACCTGCACCTGCTCCACCGCGTCACCGTGGGGACGGAGGGCGGCAGCCTCACCCTCGTCAACACGCACGGCCCGCTCGTGTGGAGCCCCCGCATGTACGTCGGTCGCGACGCCGACGACCGCTTCGACACCGGCGCGGACCACCTGCGCCTGCCCAGCGCCACCACCATCGGGCCGGCGCACGCGCCTACCTTCCATGACATCGTCACGTCCGTGTGGCCCGACGGCGTCCGGCGGGCGCTGTCGGAGCTGCGCCAGGACGTCGAGGAGGGGCGGGATCCGCTGCGCCAGGGCCAGTACCACCTGACGCTCAGCCGCCTCTGGCTCGACGCCACCGCCGCGATCGGCCGGCCCGAACTGCTGGTCCAGACGGCACCACGACCCCTGTCCGCCGCGGAGCTCACATGAACTGGTTCCACTGTTACCGGCCCAGGCCGTACGCCGGGCTGCGGCTGTTCTGCTTCCCGCACGCGGGCGGCTCCGCCAGCTTCTACCGGAGCTGGCACGGGGACGCGCCGCACTCCGTCGAGGTACGCGCCGTGCAGTACCCGGGACACGGCGATCACCGCGCCGCCCCGCTCGTGGACGACGCCGTCCACCTCGCCAAGCTCGTCACCGACGCCATGGCACCGCTGCTCGACCGGCCGGTGGCGCTGTTCGGGCACAGCATGGGGGCGCTGATCGCGTACGAGGTGGCCCGCGCGCTGGAGGCCAGGGGCAGGGGCGTGACGCACCTGTTCGCCTCCGGCCGGCACGCCCCTCACGAGCACCGCCCCGGCGACACGCACGCCCGCTTCGACGACGAGCTGGTGGACGAGCTGGTCCGGCTCGGCGGCGTGGACCGGGAGCTCATGGACGATCCGGACATCCGCGAACTCACCCTGCCCGCCGTACGCAACGACTACCGGGTCGACGAGACCTACCGGCACCGGCCGGGCGGCGTGCTCGCCTGCCCCGTCACCGCGCTGCTCGGGAGCGACGACCCCGAGGTGACCGCCGGGCAGGCGGCGCGATGGGGCGAGCTCACCAGGGACCGATTCGCCGTCCGCGTGATGGAGGGCGACCACTTCTACCTCGTGCCGCGGCAGGGCGACGTGATCGCGGAGCTGTCCCGCGCCGTCGCCACCGCGTGGCCGTCCACACCCTGAGGAAGGATTCGATGGAGCAGGATCTGATGCGCATCCTCACCGGAGGATGGGTGGCGCAGGCGACCTTCGCCGCGGTGCGCCTGGGCGTCGCGGACGCGCTCGACGGGCGGCGCCTGGCCCCCGAGGAGATCGCCGAGGAGGTCGGCGCGCACCCGGGCGCGCTGCACCGCCTGCTACGGCTGCTGGCCGGCGTGGGCCTGGCCGACGCCGACGGCGACAACAGGTACGGGCTGACCCCGATGGGGGCGCAGCTGCGCGGCGACGCGCTGGGCCCGCTGGCCACCCTCTACGGCGAGGACTATTTCGCCTCCGCCTGGGACGGCCTGGCACACGCGGTCCGCACCGGGGAGCCGGCGTTCGAGCACGTCCACGGCGAGCCCGTCTTCGCGCACCTGGCCGGCGACCCGGGCAAGGCGGCCGTCTTCAACCGGGGAATGGCGGCGGGCGCCTCGTTCTTCCGCGGCGTCCCCGACGCCTACGACTTCTCCGGCGCGCGCCGGGTGGTCGACCTGGCCGGCGGCACCGGCGCCCTGCTGGCCACGGTCCTGCGGAGCAGCCCCGCGGCACGCGGCGTGCTGTTCGACGTGCCGGACGTGGTCGAGGCCGCGCCCGCGCACCTGGCGCGGATGGGCGTGCTGGACAGGTGCGAGCTGGTCGGCGGCGACCTGTTCGACGCCGTGCCGGAAGGCGGCGACGTCTACGTGCTCTCGCGCATCCTGCACGACTGGGACGACGAGCGCTGCGCCGTCCTGCTGGCCAACTGCGCCAAGGCGATGGAGCCGGGGGCCGAGTTGCTCGTCGTCGAACGCGTCGTCGGCCAGGACTCGTACCTGCCGCTCGCGTACGACCTGCACATGATGGTGATGACCGGGGGACGGGAGCGCACCGAGGCGGAGTACCGCGCGCTCCTGGAGGAGGCCGACCTGACCCCCGGCAGGCTGCTCGACCTGCCGCTCGGGATGCGGCTGCTCACCGCCACCCGCTGAAACCGGGCCGAACACCACGAAGGCGCCGGGCTCCTGGAGAGCCCGGCGCCTTCCGCGTGGCCTCAGCTCAGGACGAGCGCCTCCTCCCGCTCCCGCGCCGACTCGCCGATCACCTCGACGCTGCCCTTGCTGCCGTCGACGCGGATCCGGTCGCCGTCCCGCACCAGCATCGTGGCGTTCCTGGTCCCGACGACGGCGGGGATCCCCAGCTCACGGGCGACGATCGCGGCGTGCGACAGGGGAGCGCCGACGTCGGTGACGACCGCCGCCGCGCGCGGGAAGAGCAGCGTCCAGCCCACGTTCGTCACGGTCGTCACGAGGATCTCGCCCTCGCCCAGCCGGTCGCCCTCCGCCACCGACGCCAGCACCCGGGCGGTCCCCTCGACCACGCCGGCCGCGCCGGGGAAGCCGCTGATGGTCTGCGACGGGGGCGCCGCCGTGTCCTCGGCGTCGAACACGTCGCCGCGCCGGTGCGGGTCCGCGGCCCACCGCTCGGGGTCGAACCGGCCGCGGATGATGCCCGGGTACGGCGGCAGCGCCCTGTACAGCTCGTACGTGGCCCGACGCCTGGCGACGTACGACAGCGGCCGGTTCCAGCCGCGCAGCACGCCCAGGATCTCCTCGACCGTCAGGAAGAACAGATCGTCACCCTGCCCGGTCACCTCGCCGGCACGCAGGACGAAGTCGCGCACCATCCAGAAGCCGCGCATCATCTCCGACCGCGTCTCCTCGCGGGAGCGGACGATCGCCTCCCAGCGGTCGATCTGGCGGCGGAACTTCTCGGCCTGCCTCGGGTGGCGCTCGCGGAAGCGCCGCCAGGCCGCCGCGCTCGCCGCCTCCTGGCGTTCGAGCAGCTCGGTGGGGTCGACCGTGAGGGCGACGAGCTGCTCGTCGATCCACGCCGGGTCCTCCACCGGCCGGGCGGCCGAGACCTCGAACTCGTCCGGGCAGCGGTGCCCGTACCTGCGGACGTACTCCTCGCGGGAGATCTCGCCGCGCTTGAGCCGGGCCAGCCCGAGCAGCGGGCCGAGGCTCTCCAGCCGGCCGTCCCTGGCCTGGATGCCGGACATCAGCACGGTGGCGTCCGCCTCTCCGACCAGCTTCGTCAGCCGGGCGCCGAGGTAGACCAGCGAGCCGGCGTCCTGGCGGGCCGCGGCGGCCAGCATGCGGTTGCACTCGTCGAACCTGGGCTCGATCTCGCTCTGCCAGAGTGCGACCAGGTCGTCGCTCTCGGCGATCATGGCGCGGAGCTCCTCCGTGCGGCGGGGCGCGTCCGCTATGTACTCGGGGATCCGCTCCACGAGCTTCTGGATCTCGCGCCGGCCGCCCGCCATCGGCCTGGCCGCCCTGAGGGTCTGCCAGCGCGACATCGGCAGCAGCGGGGTCCCCACACCCTCCGGCAGCCTGCCGTAGATCGGCTCCTGGGAGTCCTTGATCTTCTTGGTCATGCCGAGCGCCTTGCCGAGCGAGGCGGTCAGGCTCATGTTCATGTAGACGCGGCCGCCGATGTTGCCGCAGATGGGGTGGCCGCCGAGGTCGCCGACGACCATGATCTCGGCGATGAACGCCTGCACGAGCGACCAGGTGCACGGCGTCATGACGCTGGGGATGGCCTCGCCCAGGTTGCCGTTGGTCCACAGGTAGTCGCCCTTGAGCGAGTCGTTCCACACCTCGCGCTGGCCGGTGATCGGCCTGGCCTGGAGGATGTGCGGGCGCCCGTCGTGCAGGGCCCACTCGATGTCCATCGCGCGGCCGTACAGCTCCTCGATCGCCAGGCCCAGCTCGGCCAGCCGGGTCGCCTGCGCCGAGGTCAGGACCGGCTCGTCGCGCCTGGCGGGCGGGACGGGCTCCTCCCGGGTGCCGTCCGGGGTGCGCACGGTCATGACGGCCTTGGACGCGATGCGCTCCTCGACGACCGTGAGGCCGGCGCGGTCGACGGTGATCGTGTCGGGCGTGACGAGGCCGCCGACGACCGCCTCGCCCAGACCCCATGCGGCGTTGATGGTCAGCCGGTCGTGGGGGGAGACCCGGTCCTCGGTGAACAGCACGCCCGCGGCGTCGGCGGGCACCAGCTCCTGGACGACGACGGCGATGGCCACCTGGTCCCGCGGGATGTCGTGGCGGTCGCGGTAGGCGATCGCCCGGTCCGTCCAGAGCGAGGCCCAGCAGCGCCTGACCGCGTCCAGGAGCTGTTCGGCGCCGCGGATGTTGAGATAGCTGTCCTGCTGCCCGGCGAACGACATCCCCGGCAGGTCCTCCGCGGTCGCCGACGACCGGACGGCCACCGCGGCGTCCTCGCCCAGCGCGGCGTACGAGGCCAGAATGTCCTCGGCGATCTCCGGCGGGATCTCGCACCCGGCGAACAGCGCCTGGATCTCCTCGGCGTCCCCGGACAGGATCGCCTCACGCAGACCATGGCGGGCCACGAAGTCGCGGTAGGCGCCGGTGGTGACGTGGAAACCCGCCGGCACGGGCAGCCGAGCCCTGGCCAGGCGCGCCAGGGACTCCCCCTTGCCGCCGACGATCTCCAGCTCGGCCCTCGGGTCGGCCAGGGCAAGCGTGTTCATGAGCTCATCTCCAAATCCTTCCGGACGATCTCCAGGAACCGATTCGGCGGCACGCGAAAGAATTCACCAGGGGAAAAGGAAATGCGGTGGCCACATTTGACACACCGCTTGACTCGTCACGTCCGGGGCAGGAAAGGTGCCCTCGGGTAGAGATGGAACGGCCGCCTGTTCCACGGTACGAAGCGGCCGGAGGGGCGGCACACCCCTAGGCGCCCTTAATCAGCTGTCGGTGCCCGGCCTGAGCAGGCCCGTCTCGTAGGCGGCGGCGACGGCGGCCGCACGGTCGTTGACCTCGAGCTTGGCGAAGATGTGCAGCAGGTGCGTCTTCACGGTGGCCTCGGTGATGAACAGCCGCTTGGCCACGTCGCGGTTGGTGGCGCCCCGGGAGATGAGCGACAGGACCTCCAGCTCGCGGCGGCTGAGAGGCTGCTGGCGCGGCGCGCGCAGCTTCTGCGTCAGCACGCCGGCCACGGAGGGGGACAGCACGGTCTCGCCGCGCGCCGCCGCCTGCACGGCGCGGCGCAGCTCGGCGCGCGGGGTGTCCTTGAGCAGGTAGCCGGTCGCCCCCTCCTCGATGGCCGGCAGCACGTCCACGTCGTCGTCGAACGTGGTCAGCACGAGCACGCGGACGTCGGGCGCCTGCTCGCGCAGCCGGCGGATGAGCTCCGCGCCCTTCATCCTCGGCATGCGCAGGTCGGTGAGCACGACGTCGGGATTGGTGCGCTCCACCACGGCCAGCGCCTCGAACCCGTCACCCGCCTCCCCGACCACCTCGAACTCGTCGTCGGTGAAGATTCCGCGCAGCCCGTCGCGGACGACCGGATGATCGTCCACGATGATCAGCCGAATCGGCATGTCTCACCCGGCGTTTCTGGATCGGTCGGATGGCTCGAGGCCCGTTTCGGCGGGGATGGCGGGGACGGCGGCGGAGATGCCGGTGCCCTCGCCGGGGGCCGACTCGATCTGGAAGTCGCCCGCCAGCCTGGTCACGCGCTGGCGCATGGACAGGAGGCCGAAACCGCCCGCCTCGGAGGCGTGCGCGGCCGGCAGGCCCGGTGGCTCGGGGGCGAAACCGGCTCCGTCGTCGCGTACGTCCAGCACCACGACATCTTCCATGTACGACAGAGTGAGGGCAACTCGTCCGGCGGAAGCGTGCTTGGCGACGTTCGCCAGCGCCTCCTGCGCCACCCGCAGCAGGGTGATCTCCACCTCCGCGTGCAGCGGCCGAGCCTCGCCCGTGACCTCCAGGGACGAGGCCACGCCGCTGGCCTGCGACCATTTGCCGGAGACGTCCTGGAGCGCGGCCGGCAGCTGCGACTCGGCCAGTGGCGCGGGGCGCAGGGCCTGCACCGACCGGCGGGCCTCCTTCAGGCTGTCCCTGGCCAGCATGCGAACCGTGTCAAGGCGGGCACGAGCCGCCTTGACGTCGTCGAGCGCCTCCTCGGCGGCCTCCACCTGGGTGACGATGGCGGTCAGACCCTGCGCGATCGTGTCGTGGATCTCCCTGGCCAGCCGCTGCCGCTCCCCGACCACTCCGGCCTCGCGGGCCTTGGTCAGCAGCTGGGCCTGCAGGTTCGCGTTCTCGGCCGCGAGGGCGGCCAGCCTCGCGCCGGTCTCCTGGAGCTGCGCGATCATCACCCTGCGGCTCTCGTTCTGGTCGGAGATGGTCTGGACGACCAGGCCGACCGCGGAGGCGACCAGCGCGGCCACCAGGAACGAGAAGAGCATCTGGCCCGGGCTTCGCCCGGCCTCCGGCCGCATCGAGACCAGCACCCCCGCGGTCGCGACCACCCCGGCGTAGGCCCACCAGCGGGGCAGCAGCGCGAAGGACTGGATGAACACCGCCGGGCCGGCCACCGTGAACACCGAGTCGATGCCGACCAGCGCCCCGATGGCGGCGAGCAGGACGGCGAAGTAGACGAGCGCGACGAGGTGGTGCTTGATCCACTCCGGGTGCGCGCCGACCATGAACCAGTGCCAGGCCATCGCGAACAGCGCCAGGACCAGCGTGTCCGGCCGCCAATTCTGCAGCAGGGAGAAACCTGCCGGAAGCAGGATGAACAGGTAGGGCAGATAGGGCCAGACCCGGTCCCATCGCGAAGGGCCGGGGCCGGTGGAGGTGACCACCGGCCCCGGCCCTTCACGGTCGACGCTGCTCACCACCGGAAGGCCTTGATGGCGACACCGCCGGCGACGAGGCAGATCCCGAGCATGACGGCCAGCGAGATCGGGGACATCGCGCTGCCCTCCCAGCCGGCGCGGATGGCCTGGACGGCGGGCGCCATGGGGGTCAGGTCACCGATCGCCCGCATCGAACCGCCCATGCTCTCGCGGGGGATGATGGCGCCGGAGATGAAGACCATCGGGAAGAACAGGCTCAGCCCGATCACGGTCGCGCCGCGGCCGGAGGGCACCACCGCGCCGAGCAGGAAGCCGATGGCGCTGAGGCTCAGTGCGGCGAGGAGCCACGCCACGACCACGCCGCCCACGTTGGCGGGGGCCGACGCGCCGTAGACGAAGAAGCCGATGGCCACCAGCAGCGCCGTGCCGAACACGGCCAGCAGCATGTGAGCCACCCACTGGGCGCCGAACAGCATGCCGGGCGAGGCCGGCGTGGCCCGCAGCCGCTTCAGCACCAGGCGCTCCCGGTACTGGGCGACCGTGGCCGGCAGGATGACCAGCGCGGCCATGCCGATGACGAACGTGGTCAGCATGGGCACGTTGGCGTCCGCCAGCGACAGCCCGCTGGGAAGGGACCCGCCGTTGCGCAGCTTGACCCAGAGCATGATCGCGGGGAAGGCCAGCGCGAAGAACGCCGACATGGGGTCCCGTGCGATCAGCTTGAGCTCGACCGCGATGACCTGAGTGATGCCTCTCATGCCGCCTGCCCTCCCGTCAGAGCGAAGTACGCGTCCTCGAGCGATTCGGTACGGCCCTGGGCCTTCAGCTCGCCCGGGGTGCCGTGGGTGATGACGCGGCCCTGGTCGATGATCGCCATGCGGTCGCACAGCGCCTGGGCCTCGTCCATGAAGTGGGTGACCAGCACGACGGTCACCCCGCGGTCGCGGATCTCGCGGACCAGGCCCCACGTCATGCGGCGGGCCGAGGGGTCCAGGCCGGTGGTGAGCTCGTCGAGGAAGACGACCTCCGGGTTTCCGACCAGGGCCAGCGCAATGAACAGGCGCTGCTTCCAACCGCCCGACAGGCTCCTGAAGCTGGAGCGCTGCCGCTCGGTCAGCCCCCACTCGTCCATGAGCGCCCTCCAGTCGGCGGGCTTCTCGTAGAAAGAGGCATACATCTTCAGCGCCTCGCCCACCTTGAGCGCGTCCGGCAGGGCCGCCTCCTGCAGTTGGACGCCGACACGCGGAAGGAGCCGGCGCCGGTCGGTCTGCGGGTCGAGGCCCAGCACGCGCAGCACACCGCCGTCGCGCTGCCGCAGGCCCGCCATGCACTCCACGGTCGTGGTCTTGCCCGCGCCGTTGGGGCCGGCGATCCCGAAGATCTCGCCCTTTTCCACCTTCAGGGATACGCTCTCGAGAACCTGCTTGCCTCGGTAGCTCTTACTCATGCCCTCGATTTCGATGACTGTCATGTTTACAGAATCATCGGTGGCCGCGACTTCCGACATCCTCCGAACGGTTGATAGGGGGTCAGCTCCTTGATTTGGGGTCCGACCTGCGGCTTAGACGTTTGACCAGGTGAAACCCTAAATAGGGGTGTCGGTGGCGGAGCCGATCCCCAACCCTGATGGGTATGAGCGATACAGCGGTGCGGGTACGTGAGCTGCGCAAGCGATATGGCGATGTGGTCGCCATTGACGGCGTCGACCTGGACATCGCCAGGGGTGAGGTGTTCGCGCTCCTCGGCCCCAACGGCGCAGGCAAGACGACCACTGTTGAGATCCTCGAAGGGCACCGCCGCCGCGACGCCGGCGACATCAGCGTGCTCGGCGAGGACCCCGGCCAGGCCGGCAGGGCCTGGCGCGCCAGACTCGGCATCGTGCTGCAGTCGGCCACCGACGCCGCGGAGATGACCGTCCGGGAGATGGTGCACCACTACGCCACCTACTACCCGAGCCCGCGCGACCCCGACCACGTGATCGAGCTCGTCGGGCTCACCGGCAAGGCCGACGTCCGCACCCGCCACCTCTCCGGCGGCCAGCGGCGCAGGGTGGACGTGGCGCTCGGCGTCGTGGGCAATCCCGAGCTGGTCTTCCTGGACGAGCCCACCACGGGGTTCGACCCCGTGGCGCGCCGCCAGTTCTGGGACCTGATCTCGCAGCTGTCCGACGAGGGCACCACCATCCTGCTGACCACGCACTACCTGGACGAGGCCGAGGCGCTGGCCGACCGGGTGGGTGTGATCGTGGGGGGCAAGGTCGTCGCGCTGGGGGAGCCGGCCACGCTGGCCGGCCGCGCGCAGGCGATGGCCACCGTCAGCTGGGCCGGCCCGGACGGGGAGCGCAGCGTGAAGACGGCGACGCCCACGCAGGTCGTCGCCGAGCTGGGCCGCCAGTTCGAGGGGGAGATCCCGGAGCTGGCCGTGACCCGGCCGACCCTCGAAGACATCTACCTCGGCCTGATCGGAGACCAGCCGTGACAACCACGATGTCGAGACCGACGACTCGCATCCCCGCCGCGAACTCGGTGAGCCTGCCCGGTGCCTGGGGCCTGGCGTTCAAGCGCGGCGGGCTGGAGCTCAGAAGCTTCTTCCGCACCAAGAGCCAGTTCATCGTCATCTTCTCGCTTCCGGCGATCATGCTGATGTTGCTCGGCGCGATGCAGATCAACAAGCCGGCCATCGCCGGGATCACGGGCGCCCAGATCCTCACGGCAGGCATGATCGGCGCCGGCGTGATGGGCACGTCCTTCCAGAACCTGGGCATCAACATCGCCCTGGAACGCCATGACGGGACCTTGAAGAGGCTCTACGGCATGCCGCTGCCACGGATGGCGTATTTCGGCGGGAAGGTCATCCAGGTCCTGGTGTGCATGGTCGCCGAGGTGGCCATCTTGGTCATGGTGGGAGCGCTGCTGTTCGGCATCCAGGTGCCCACCTCTTTCGACCGGTGGCTGACGTTCACCTGGGTCCTGCTGTTGGGTGGTACGGCCTGCGCGCTGCTGGGCATCGCGGCCGGCAGCCTGCCGAAGTCGACGCGCGGGGCCAACGCGGTGATCACGCTGCCCTTCCTCATCGTGCAGTTCTGTTCCGGCGTCTTCATGCCCTTCTCCGACGTGCCGGGCATTCTCCAGTTCTTCGCGTCGCTGTTCCCACTCAAGTGGATCACCCAGGGCATGCGCTCGGTGTTCCTGCCGGAACACGCGGCGGCGCTGGAGCCCTCCGGCTCGTGGCAACTCCCGATGACCGCCCTCGTGCTCGGCGCCTGGTGCGTCGGCGCGCTGCTGCTGTGCCTGAAGACGTTCCGCTGGACGGCCAAGGACAGCTGACCTCGAATCCTCGTGACGGTGGCGGGTCGCCTGAACGCCACCGTCAATCGCATGCCCGGCCTCTGTGCCGGGCTTTCGCGTCGGTGGGTCCTCACGTGCCGCCGCCGGAGCCGTTCATGCGCCTAGTGGTCGCGGGGAGAGGAGGGCGCGCGACACGCCCGGTACCCGGCCGGAGGTACGGAATCGGGCGCGGCAGGAGTGGGCCGCGCCGTCCGGCCGGGTCAGGCCTTGACGGGCTGGGCGGCGGGGCGCCTGTGCGCCGCGCGGTGGCGGCGGGTGGCGGGGCCGGAGGCCTTGACGATGGCGGTGACGATGAGGCCGTCCTGGGCCTTCCACGTGCCGGAGAAGCCCATCAGCTGCCGGCCCTCCACGTGCGGCCCGGTCACCAGGAGCCGGGCGGAGAACGTGCCCTGCACCGGGTTGAAGGTGAGGATCGCGTCCTCGAAGTCGAGCCACCGCTTCGCCAGCGGGAACCAGGCCTTGTAGACCGACTCCTTCGCCGAGAACAGCAGGCGGTCCCAGGCGACGTCCGGGTAGTCGGCGGCGAGCGCGCTCAGCGACTTGCGCTCCTCAGCCAGGGAGACCGCTTCCAGGACGCCGTAGGACAGCGGCTGGTTGGGCTCGGCGTCGATGCCGATCGTGATGGTGTCGGTGCCGGGGCTGAGGACGGCGCCGCGGTAACCGGCGCAGTGGGTGATGCTGCCCACGAAGCCCGTCGGCCACTGAGGTTCGCCGCGCACGCCCGGCAGGATGGGCTGCTCGGGCAGGCCGAGCAGCCCCATTGCGGTCCTGGCGCACATGCGTGCCGTGGCGAACTCCTTGCGCCGGCTCTCCACCGATCGGCTGATCACCTCTTCTTCCGCAGGGAAGAGCACCGCGTCGTGGTCGTCGAACGTGTCGACCGCCACCACCCACGGCGGGAGGATGCTCCCGATGAATGCATTGGTGTTCACAATTCCACGCTAGGCAGGGCCTTCGCGGAAGAAAATGTTCGGGCGCTTCTTCTCGGGCTCTCCGGAGACGGTTGCGGGGTGAACCTTCCCCGGGAAGGGGGTCTGATTTATACAGATATATGGCGATTTAGGGTTAATTGTCGGATCGTGTCCGTGATGGTGTGATCAGTGAGGCGTCGATCGCCCGGTTGACGGCGTCGATGCGCGAGGCGGCCCCGAGCTTGACGAAGATGTTGCGCAGGTGGCGCTTCACCGTGGCTTCCGTGGTGTTGATGCGGGCGGCGATCTGCCGGTTGCTGAGCGCCTGCGCGGCCAGCTCGAGGACCTCCCGCTCCTTGCTCGTCAGCACCTCGGACGGTGTGCTCTCCATCTGGGCGAGGCTCTCGCGGGAGACGGCGAGCACGACCCGTTCCGGCTCGTCGTGCACGCTGCGGATGGCCGACACCAGCTCGTGCCAGTGGACGCTCTTCAGTAGGTATCCGCGGATGCCGGCGGCCAGGAGCCGGTGCAGCAGCTGCGGTCCGTCGTACATGCTCAGGATGATGATCTGCGTGTTCGGTGACTGGATGCGCAGGCGGGTCACGGTGTCGGTGGCGGAGTCGCCGGGGATCTCCACGTCGAGCAGGAGAATGTCCGGCTTCTTGTCGGCCACCATCTTGAGCGCGCCGCTGGAGGTGCCGGCCTCGCCCACCACGACCAGCCCCTCCTGAGACTCCAGGATCTCCCTGAGGCCCTCGCGGAAGAGCGCGTGGTCGTCCACGATGGCCACTGTGGTCGGTTGTTCACTCCTGATCATCGGGTCGCCTCTGGATGGGCACCGCGAGGTCGACCCTTGCCCCCTTGCCGGGTTCGCTCACGATGTTGACCGTGCCGCCGAGCAGCTGGGTGCGTTCCCGGATGGAGGACAGGCCCAGGCTGCCCTTGGGCGCCTGCTGGCTCGGGTCGAAGCCGCAACCGTCGTCGATCACGGAGGCGATCAGCTCGTGCGGCGCGACGTCGATCCTGATGAAGATGGTCGAAGGGTCTCCGTGGGTGAGCGCGTTGCGGGCCGCTTCGCGCAGGATGAGCAGGCACTCCTCGCTGACGATCGGGGGCGCCCAGCTCTGGTCGCCGTTGACGACGAGCTCGACCTGTACGTCGTCGGTCCCGATCACGTCCAGGTAGCCGAGCAGTCCCTTCTCCAGGGTCCTCCCGTCGGGAGGGTGGAGGTCGGAGGTCACCTGGCGCAGGCTGCACATCGTCTCCTGGATGGCCTGCTGCGCCATTTCCAGCTTGGCCAGCGCCTTGGCCGGCTCGGACGGCCGGTAGAGGTTCGACAGCTCCAGCTGGCGCTGGGCGACGCTGAGGCTGTGGCCGATGCGGTCGTGTAACTCCCTGGCGATCCGGCGGCGCTCGGCCATCTGCGCCTCGGTCACCTGGTTCAGCAAGAACCCGGTGTAGCTGCTTGAGGCCTCTCTGATCCGCAGGGAGATGCTCTGTTCCAGAGCCGTCACCACAAGCCTGAGCAGCCTGGCGGCCTGGGTGTCGTCCTGAAGTCGGTGACTAAGAGTAGTGAATGCGGCGCGGAAGAAGACCGACGCGGCCAGGAGGGACTCTCTCGGGTGGATACGGGCGGACGCTCTGGACACGCCGATGTCCCAGGACAGGAAACGGGACGTCTCGTCGTCGAGCAAGCGACCTGCTCGCAGCGTGCCGGCCATCTCCGTCAGGATCTCGCCCGCGTTAGCCATGACCTGGGCTTTCGTGTGCTGATCCCTGATCAGAACGCTGCCGATCGAGGCCAGTCCCTGCTCGTACTTGCTCAGTATGTCGGCTCGACACTCCTCGATAAGATTCGCCGTCCCCGTGGCATCATGCTCGCCCCTTTGCGCAATTTCTCCCACCATGTCCCCTTGGAAATGCACGAATGCTTACATCTTGGGTCAACACTGATGAGTAGGCAACTGTATGAACATAGGCCCCGATGCGCCGCGGGGCTGCGCTCCGGGCCCGCGAGCCCTGTGACCAGTGGGAACGCCTGCGACGTAGGAAATGTCAATATTTCGTGACTTAGGGTGCCCTATCTCATGGCGGCTCGGCGGGGGCCTCCGGGGCCGGGAGGCGGGGTCGATCCTGTGCTCACCGTCCAATAGGGGGCGTTTGTGAGATGTGAAGCTCCCGCGGTCGGTAAGGCCCAGATCGACATGAGCACGGCTCGCATTGGCGCTGCTCGGCCAATGTTGACGCGTGGGTAATAAATGATTCAAGCGCTTCGCCGGGACGGCCGGGCCCCGGCCCACCCCTGGGCCAGGGCCGCGGACGGTGGCCCAGGGCCTGGTGCCGCACCGAGGCGCCGCACCGAGCCGACCGCCCGGCCGATCGACTCGGACCACCCGTTGGTCCGAAAGTTGGAGACGGACTGGTCCGTGTGGAGCGGCGGACGTTATTAAGGATAAGCCATATTGTGGGCACCCCGAACTGACACCTAACGTGATGACCGTCAACCCATAACCGGATACGGAAGAGGTTGAGGGTCATGCGGCAAGTCCGACGGATCGTGAATTCGAAGCCGAAAAAAGAGCTGAATGGCTCCTTGGACCTCAGAACCCCTTCCGGCCGGAAATTGCCTTTCTAAAAGGGGTGTCCAACATGGGGCTGTACGAAAGAGACACCGCCATGGCCTCCATGCAAGGTCTCCTCGCCGAGGCCGTGGGCGGCAAGGGCCGGGTCGCAATGGTGACGGGAGTCGTTGCGACGGGCAAGAGCGAGCTCCTGCACGCCTTCGCCGAGCAGGCTCTGGAGCACGGCGCGCTGCCGCTGGTGGCCTCCGCCACCCGGGCGGAGAGCGACCTGCCGCTGGGCGTGCTCGGCCAGCTCTTCCAGAACGCGCCGCTACAGGAAGACGTACGCGCGCTCGCGGCTGACCTGCTGCGAGAGGGCGCGCAGATGGCCTCCCCCGCGAAGGGGGAGAGCTTTGAACAGGTGGACGCCCAGATCGTCCACTCGTTGTCCGCGGTGCTGCTCTCGCTCGCCGAGCGCCACCCGCTGGTGATCGTCGTCGACGACGTCCACCTCGCCGACAGGGCCTCGCTGCTCTGCCTGTCCTACCTCGTCCGCAGGGCCAGATACTCCCCGCTCATGGCGGTGTTCGGCCAGACCGACTACCGGCCGCACACCCACGGCTTCTTCGCCACCGAGATGCTGCGCCAGCCGCACTGCACGGCCGTCAGGCTGGCGCCGCTGTCGTACGACGCGGTGGTGAGCATGGCGTCCGAGCACCTGGGCGAGGCGGCGGCCGAAGCCGTGGCACCGGACTGGTACGCGCTGAGCGGCGGCAACCCGCTCCTGCTCAGAGGCCTGATCGAGGACTTCGGGACGAGCGGCGGCGCCCCGGCCGAGCGTTACGGCGAGGCCGTGCTGTCCTGCCTGCACCGGGCCGACCCCGCGCTCCTGCAGGTCGCCGGCTGGCTCGCGGTGCTGGACGACCCTGAGCTCCTGCAGCGCCTGGTCGACGCGGACGGCACGACGGTCGCCCAGGCCACCCGCTGGCTGGAGACCGCCGGCCTGCTGGAGTCGGGCCACTACCGGGCCGAGATCGCCAGGGAGACGGTGCTGGCCGAGCTGGGCGACGAGACGCGGCGCAGCGTGCACCGCAGGGCCGCCGAGCTGCTGCACCTGGAGGCGGCCGACGACGTCGCGATAGCCGAGCACCTGGTCGGCGCCGACGCCACCGACCTGCCGTGGGCCGTCCCCGTGCTGGAGGCCGCGGCGCTGCACCGGCTGGACGACGGGTTCGTGGACGAGGCCGTCGACTATCTCAAGCTCGCCTGGCGCTGCTGCACGGACGAGCGGCGGCGTACGACCATCGCCACGCTCCTGATGCGCGCGGAGTGGCGCATCAACCCCAGCACCCCGGCCGAGCACATCGCCGAGCTGACCGACGCCCTGCACAACGGCACCCTGCGCGGCAGCGACGCGGTCGTGCTGGCCAGGGCACTGCTCTGGCACGGCAAGGTCGATGACGCCTGCCAGGTGCTCGAACACCTGAAGGAGAGCGGCGACACCGAGCCGCAGACCGTGGCCGAGCTCGTCGGCACCCGGTTGTGGCTGCGCGCCTCGGCGCCGCCGTTGCTCGCCCACGTCAACAGGGCGACCACCGAGCAGAACAAGGAGGCCGTCCTACCGGTGCGGGTGAGCCGGCGGCTGGAGGCGATCAACGCTCTGACCTCGGTGCTCACCCGCGGTCCCCGCGAGCGCACCCTGTCCACGGTGGAGCGGATCCTGCACAGCTCCCGGCTGGACGAGATGTCCATGGACACGGTGGAGAGCTCGCTGCTCGCGCTCACCTACGGCGGCTGGCCGGACAAGGCGGCGCCGTGGTGCGACGCCTTCATCGAGGAGGCGCAGTCCCGCAGCGCGCCGGCCCGCCGGGCCCGGCTCACCGCGATCCGCGCCGAGATCGCCATGCGGCGCGGCGATCTGGAGACCGCGGCCTCGTCCGCGCGCCTGGCCCTGGAGCTCATCCCGCCGGCCAGCTGGGGCGTGACCGTGGGTTCCCCGCTGGCCAACCTGATGCTGGCCAGCACGGCCATGGGGCAGTACGACCAGGCGCTCGCCCAGGTCAACACCGCGGTCCCGGAGGCCATGCTGCGCACCCGCTTCGGGCTGCACTACCTGCACGCCCGCGGGCGCTACCACCTGGCCGTGGACCATCCGGCGGCGGCGCTGCGGGACTTCCGCTTCTGCGGTGAGCTCATGGGCGAGTGGGAGATGGACACGCCGGGCTTCATCGCCTGGCGTGCCGACGCGGCCGAGGCGCTCATCCGGATGGGCGAGCACGACGAGGCCCGTTCCCTGGTCGAGGAGCAGTTGTCGCGCTGCGGCCCCATGGCCTCCCGTACGCAAGGGATCGCGCTGCGCCTGCTGGCCGCCACGAGCGAGCTCCGGCACCGGCCCATGCTGCTGCGGCAGTCCACGGACCGCCTGCAGGCCTGCGGCGACCGCTACGAGCTGGCCCGGTCGCTGTTCGAGCTCACCGAGGCGTTCCACAGCGTCGGGGAGTTCCGCAGGGCGGGGATCATCGCCAGCCGTACGCGCATCCTCGCGCAGGAGTGCGGCGCCCAGCCGCTGAGCCAGGCGCTGGCCGGTGACGGCTCCTCCGCCGGCGACGGGCAGAACGCGGAGATCAGCAAGGTCGTGGCGATCCTCAGCGACGCCGAGCGCCGGGTCGCCGGCCTGGCCTCGGTCGGCTACACCAACCGGGAGATCGCGGCCAAGCTGTTCATCACGGTGAGTACGGTGGAACAGCACTTGACGCGCATCTATCGCAAGCTCGGAATCACTCAGAGATCGGATCTTCCCACCGATCTGGAGCTGAGCCCGACCGTCCGCTAACCCCTCCCAGATCCTGCCCACCGCGCGGAGTCCGCGCGGTGGGCAGCTCCATTAACTGGGTGTATAACTGGTCGTTGCGTTCTGTGTCAGGCGGCTTAAACGGGAAAGATTCTCCCCTTATTCATCCGCCCGCAGGGGGGATAGGGGTTGTGGCACAATCACGGCCCGCAGATCGTATGTATAACGTGACGGCCAAATGGAGGGGAGTGTCGTGGACAGCAGAAGGCTGGGCGATGCGGGGCTGATCACCTCGTGTCTGGGCTTCGGGTGTCTGGCCCTCTCAGGCGTGTACGGCGACGTGGACCGCTCGGAGTCCCTGGCGTTGATCCACTACGTTCTCGACGTGGGCGTGACGCTGCTCGACATGTCCGACGACCAGGCCGACGGGGAGGTCGAGCGGCTCGTCGGCGAGGCCGTCCGGCCCTGGCGCGAGGACGTGCTCCTGGCGACGCGGACCGTCCGGCGCGGCACCGGTTGCGGTGAGCTGGCGCAGTCGTGCGACGCCTCGCTGAAGCGCCTGGGCGTCGACTACGTCGACCTCTACATCGCGAGCCACGAGGAGCCGTCCGTACCGGTCGAGGAGACCGCCCACCAGCTGGCGGACCTGGTGACCGCGGGCAAGGCCCGCCACGTAGGCCTGTCGGGGGTGACGGGGGACGAGCTCCGCCGGGCGCACGCGGTCCATCCGATGGCCGCCCTGGCGATGGAATACTCCCTTTGGCACCGTACGGTCGAGCTCGACCAGTTGCCGGTGGCGCGCGAGCTCGGGATCGGCGTGCTGGCCGGACGGCCGCTGGGCCGCGGCTTCCTGACCGGGCGCAGCCTGTCGCCCTCGCGGCTCGGCCCGGCCGACCCTCGCCGGGCGGATCCCCGGTTCTCGCCGCACAACCTCCCGCGCAACGGCGCGATGCTCCGGCGGCTGCAGGCCGAGGCGGCGAACATGGACGTCAGCACGGGCCGTCTGGCCCTGGCCTGGTTGCTGTCGCGGGGGCCGGACGTGGTGCCGGTGCCCAGCACGCGCGACCCGGTCCACCTGGAGATGAACGTGGGTTCTGTCAGGCTCCTGCTGACCGAGACGGTGTGCCGGCGGGTGGAGGAGGCCTTCCCGCCCGGCTCGACCGGCGCGGACTGCGCGGTCTGATCGGCCGGTCCGCCTGTCAGATGAGGAGGAGCGGCAGGATCGCCAGGCCGTGCAGCGCGTACTGGGTGGCCATGAAGGCGCCGTACGGCTCGCGGCGGCGGCCCTTGAAGCACAGGACCGTGATGACCAGTGCCCCGCCGATCATGGCGAGCGCGGACGGCCACAGCGGGAGCTTCAGCAGCAGGACGGCCGCGGTGAAGGCCAGCGCCAGCCCGATCGCCGTGCAGCAGATCGTCAGCCGCAGGACGCGCTCGCCGTGCATGACCGCGAAGGTCATCCGCCCGGCGCGGGCGTCGCCCTCGATGTCGGGCAGGTCCTTGGTCGTCGAGCCCACGAGAGCGGTCCACAGCGACGCGGCGAGCACGAAGACGACCAGCATCAGCGAGCTCCTGATCTCGCTCGCGTAGGAGAAGGCGCCCCCGTAGTAGGTGAGCAGGGTGGCCACGCCTCCGGTCAGGACCGTGCCGCCGGAGCTGCGCTTGAGCGGGAACGGCGGGCCCGAGTAGAGGTAGCCGAGCGTCAGTACGACGGCGAGCATGCCGCCCATCAGCGGCGCGAGCGCGAAGCCGGCCGCGAGCGACAGCAGGGCCGCCCCGATCGCGACCGCGCTGGCGAAGCCCGGCGGCAGGTCGCCGCGGACGATGGGCCTGCGTGAGCCGTTGAGCCGGTCCTCCGGTACGTCCATGACGCCGTTGAAGAGGTAGACGGCGAAGATCATCATCACCCATGCCGCGGCGCCCCAGACCGTTCTGCCCAGGTGGCCGTCGTCGCCGGCGACCGAGGCGCACAACGCCGTGCCGGTGAGGAAGCGCAGCAGGAAGATGAACTGCACTGTAGGCCGCGCCTCCGCGAAACACAGACCGCCTCGCCGGATCGCCGGTTCGATAGTCGCCATGATCGGAGTGTGCAGGGCCGGCAGGGGCCGGAGAAGGGGGGTGCGTCGAAAGATACCGGGGGCGCGCACTCTCGATACCCCTGCGGAATCCCTTGGTCAGGACCGGCGCTCTCATGATCCCCGACCTGTTCGCGGGCCCGTCGCCGCTTGTACGTTGAGTGCGGAGATCTCCTAGAGCCACACCATGAGACCTGCGAAGGAGATTCACGATGGCCCCGACCCGTCCCGTCGAGCGCTATTCGAACTTCACCCCGCTGGCCCTGCCCGACCGTACCTGGCCGGACAAGAGGATCGTGGCGGCGCCCCGCTGGCTGTCGACGGACCTCCGCGACGGAAACCAGTCGCTGGCCAACCCGATGTCGCCGGCCCGGAAGCTGCGGATGTTCGAGCTGCTCGTCGACCTCGGCTACAAGGAGATCGAAGTCGGATTCCCCGTGGCCAGCCAGGACGACTACGACTTCGTCCGGATGCTCATCGAGCAGGACCGAATCCCGGACGACGTATGGATCTCGGTGCTCGTACCGGCGCGGGACGAGCTGATCGAGCGCTCGGTCACCGCGCTGGCCGGCGCCCCCCGCGCCACCTTCCACCTCTACAACGCGACCGCGCCGTTGTTCCGGCGCGTGGTGTTCAACATGGACCGCGCCCAGTGCAAGGACCTGGCCGTGCAGGGCACCCGGCTGATGATGAAGTACGCCGAGCGGGACCTGGCGGACTGCGACCTGCGCTACCAGTACTCGCCCGAGCTGTTCAACGAGACCGAGGCGGACTTCGCCCTCGAGGTCTGCGAGGCGGTCATGGACGTGTGGGAGACCGGCCCCGGCCGCCCGATCATCCTGAACTTCCCCACCACCGTGGAGCGCTCCCTGCCCTCGGTGTTCGCCGACCAGATCGAATGGCTGGACCGCAACCTCTCCCGCAGGGAGCATGTCTGCCTGTCCATCCACCCGCACAACGACCGCGGCACGGGGGTGGCCGCGTCCGAGCTGGCGCTGCTGGCCGGGGCCGAGCGCATCGAGGGGTGCCTGTTCGGCAACGGCGAGCGGGCGGGCAACGTCTGCCTGGTGACGCTCGGCATGAACATGTTCACCCACGGGGTGGACCCGGGGATCGACTTCTCCGACATCGACCGGATCCGCGACACCGTCGAGCTCTGCAACGAGATCCCCGTGCACCCCCGGCACCCTTACGGCGGCGAGCTCGTGTACACCGCCTTCTCCGGTTCGCACCAGGACGCGATCAAGAAGGGCTTCGACGACCTGGAGCGGGCCGCCGGCGAGAGCGGCGTCGAGGTCGACGAGATGCCGTGGAGCATGCCGTACCTGCCGGTGGACCCCAAGGACGTCGGGCGCACGTACGAGGCGATCGTGCGGATCAACAGCCAGTCGGGCAAGGGCGGCATCGCGTACGTCATGAGCGCCTGGCACGGGATGCGGCTGCCCCGCGAGCTGCAGCGGGAGTTCGCCGGGCTGGTCCAGGCCCGGGCGGAGGCACGGGGCAGCGAACTGACGCCCGACGAGATCTTGGCGCTGTTCGAGCAGGAGTACCTCACCGGCCAGGCCCGGACCGACACCCTGGGGCGGGGCGACCGGATCACCGCGACGCTCCACATGGACGGCCAGCAGGAGCAGGCCGTGCGGGCCATCGGCGCCACGATGGCGCCCTGGGGCGTCGACGTGCGGGCGGTGCACCGGGCCGACGGCACCGAGCGCGTCACGAGCATGAAGACGACGGTCTACGCCGAATGCAAGGTGGACGGTACGACGGTCTGGGGCGTGGGTGTGGACACCAACGTGGTCGACGCGACCCTGGCCGCGGTCGGCTCGGCCGCCAGGCGGAGCGGCCGGACGGGGGTCACGCTCGCGAACGCCAGCTGATGCCGGAGGACACGCCGACGGCCGCCGAAAGGCGGCCGTCGCGGCGTTTTTTCGTGAAAAGCAAGAACGAGAGCCACCGTCCATTTGATTTAGGGCGGTGGCTCTCGTTCTGCTGGGGGCTTCGCAAAAGGGGAAGTGCCGTCTAGTTCAATGCCTCACCTCTCCGGCGGGATAAACATCCGTCAAACCCGACTACTCATATTGAATCGCCGGTCCGGCTGTTTTCCCACCCCTAGCGAACCCTTAGGCGGTCACCCGTCACTCGGCAATGGCCGTCCGCATGATCCAGTGGTAGGCGGGCACCTCCTGCCCGTCCACGCGCGTGCGCTCGCCATTGTGGAGAAAGTGCTCGTACCCGCTGCCGAAAGGCAGTTTGATCTTCTCGCAGAACTTCGCGAGGGTCACGATCCGCTGCTCGGCCGGGAGGTGGTTCGGTCCGCCGACGAGCATTACCTTGATGTTCGACATGGTCTCCTCGATTCAGAGCGGGATATTGGAGTGGCAGCCGCGGTCCTGCGGTGCCGATGCCAGTGCTTCCGCCAGCCGGAGCCGGGTCTCGAGAGGCGAGACGACCGCGTCGACCACGCCGAGCGACATCGCCCGCTCGACCCCGCCGGCCGTCCGCCGATGCTCTTCCACCAGTCGCGCGTGCAGGTCCGCCTGCTCGGACTCGGGCACCGCGGCCAGTCGCTTGCGGTGCAGGATGCCGACCGCCGCCTCGGCCCCCATGACCGCCACCTCCGCGTCGGGCCAGGCGTACACCGCGGTCGCGCCCAGCGACCTGGAGTTCATGGCGATGTAGGCGCCGCCGTACGACTTGCGGGTGATGAGCGTGACGCGGGGGACGACCGACTCGGCGAAGGCGTGCAGGAGCTTGGCGCCCCGCCTGACCACGCCGCCCCACTCCTGCTGGACGCCGGGCAGGTAGCCGGGCACGTCGACCACGACCACGAGCGGGACGCCGAGCGAGTCGCACATCCGCACGAAACGCGAGGCCTTCTCCGCCGAGAGCGAGTCGAGGCAGCCGCCCTTGCGCAGCGGGTTGTTGGCGATCACGCCCACGGCCCGCCCGCCCAGCCGGCCGAGCCCGACCACCATGTTGGGGGCCCAGCGGGGCTGGAACTCCAGGAACTCCGGGTCCAGGAGCTCGCGGAGGACCGGCCGGACGTCGTAGGCGCGGCGCGGCTGCTCGGGGAGGAGGGCCCGCAGGTCGCGCGGCTCGCTCAGCGCGGCGAAGTCGAACCGGCCGGGCCGGGTGAAGAACCCCGTCAGCAGGCGGGCCCGGTCGTAGGCCGCCTGCTCGGAGTCGACCGTGATGTGCGCGACCCCCGATTTGGGGCCGTGCGCCTCCGGGCCGCCGAGGCCCGCCATGTCGATCTCCTCGCCGGTGACGCTGCGGACGACGTCGGGACCGGTGATGAAGACCCGCGCGACGTCCGACATGATGATCACGTCGGTCAGCGCGGGCCCGTAGGCGGCCGCGCCCGCGGCCGGTCCGAGGACGACCGAGATCTGCGGGATCAGGCCGGAGGCCGCGGTCATGGCGGCGAACATGCGGCCGACGCCGTCCATCGACTCCACGCCGTCGGCCAGCCGGGCACCGCCGGAATGCCACAGGCCGATCACCGGGCAGCGCCGGCGGACGGCCAGCTGGATGGCCTCGACGATGCGATTCGCGCCTGCCCAGCCCAGCGCGCCGCCCATGCGCGTCGCGTCCGTGCAGTAGGCGATGACCGGCGAGCCGTCGATCAGACCGTGTACGGCCTGCACGCCGCTCTCTTCGTCGCCGGGCATCGGCACCATGGAGCCGGGATCCAGGAGCCGCGAGAGGCGTGCCGATGGCGTCCGCGGATCGAGTGGTGCTTCCGTGGGAAAAGCGGTCAGGACCGTCATCGTTGTCCTTTCGCAGGTATCTGTCCTTCGAATTTCCCGACCGACCCCTATCCCGGACAACCCCTACTGCCTCGTACCTCTTACCAGGGGGCGGCTCCGATATAGGGGGGACATGGGGTAACCGGGAATGGCCGCCCGTGTGACACTCGAGCTGTGTTGTTAATCACATCGACGTAGCGGACGGGGCCGCGCAGAAAGGCATGGACGTCATGAAACGTGCACAGCTCAAAAAGGCGCGCCCGGCGCGTACCACGGTGCGGAACGAGGTGCCTGACTTACGCACCCCGTCCGGCCGGATGCTGCGGTTCTAGGAGCTCCGGATGACGACCGAAATCACCGCGCCGGCCATCAGCCTCGCCACGCTTCTCGACCAGGACCCGGCTTTCCGCCTGCACGAGGGTGGCAAATTGGAGACACGCCCGTCGGTGCCGGTGCGTGACGCCGGCGACCTGTCGCTCGCGTACACGCCGGGAGTGGCCCGCGTGTGCACGGCCATCGCCGAGCGACCGGAGCTGGCCGACGACTACACCTGGCGGTCCAACGTGGTCGCCGTGGTCACCGACGGCACCGCCGTGCTCGGGCTCGGCGACATCGGCCCCACCGCGGCCATGCCGGTCATGGAGGGCAAGTCGCTGCTGTTCAAGCAGTTCGGGGGCGTGGACTCGGTGCCCATCTGCCTCGACTGCACGGACGTCGACGAGTTGGTGGAGACGATCGCTCGGATGGCCCCGTCCTTCGGCGGCATCAACCTCGAGGACATCAGCGCCCCGCGCTGCTTCGAGGTGGAGCGCCGGCTCAAGGAGCGGCTGGGCATCCCGGTCTTCCACGACGACCAGCACGGCACGGCGATCGTGGTGCTGGCCGCGCTGCGTAACGCGGCACGGCTGACCGGGCGGAGGCTGTGGGACCTGCGGGCCGTCGTGGCCGGCGCGGGCGCCTCCGGGCTCGCGGTCACGAGCATGCTGCTCAAGGCCGGCATCTCCGAGGTCATCGTGTCCGACAGCAAGGGTGTGATCCACCAGGGCCGTGGCGACCTCAACACGTACAAGGCCCTGATCGCGACCTGCACGAACCAGTCGGGCCACACCGGCACGACCGAGGAGGCCATGGCCGGGGCGGACGTCTTCATCGGCCTGTCGGGCTCGACGATCAGCGAGCGGGCCATCGCGTCGATGGCGCCGGGCTCCATCGTGTTCGCCCTGTCCAACCCCGAGCCGGAGATCCACCCGGGGATCGCGCTGGAGCACGCCGCCATCGTGGCCACCGGGCGCAGCGACTTCCCCAACCAGATCAACAACGTGCTCGCCTTTCCCGGTGTGTTCAGGGGCGCCCTGTCGGCGCGGGCCGTGGAGATCACCGAGAACATGAAGATGGCCGCCGCGCACGCCCTGTCCAGCGTGATCGAGGAGGAGCTGTCGGCGGAGCGGATCATCCCGGAGCCGTTCGACCCCCGGGTGGTGCCCGCGGTCGCCGCGGCGGTGGCCGACCAGGCCCGCCGCGACGGCGTGGCCCGCCTGCGCGGCCTCTGAGGCGCACCGGCCGGGGCGCCCGGCTCCGCGGTCACACCGCGGAGTCCGGTCGCGTCCCGGCAGGCCACTCGTCGCGGGAAGGGTCAGACGTAATAGCCCTCGACGGGTACGCGCGCCTCGTCGTACAGGGCCGGGCCTTCGACGGGCGGGTCCACGAAGGCGCTGCCCGGCGGCTTGAGGCCGTTGAGCTGATCGCCGGACAGCGCGTAGACGACGCGGCCCAGGCCCGAACGGGCGATGGCCCCCGCGCACATCCCGCACGGCTGGCAGCTGGTGTACATGGTGGTCGTGGCCGCGGCCGCGGGGTCGAGCTCGCGGGCGGCCCAGCGGGCCAGCTTCAGCTCCGGGTGCGCGGTGATGTCGCGGTCGGTGAGCGAGCTGTTGCGCTCCTCGACCAGGATCGAGCCGTCCGGGCCCGCCAGCAGCGAGCCGAACGGCGGGTTGCCGCCGGCACGGGCCTGCGCGGCCAGCTCGATGGCGCGGCGCAGGAGCTTCTCTTCGTCGTGGGTCACGCTAGGTCCTCCGATAATGGGCATCTGGCCACATTTTGCCCCGCTCGGGCGGGGTCACGTCTCCTGGAGGCGGCGGATCATGGCCTGCTTGGCCGCCGCGAACTCCTCGTCGGTCAGCACCCCGGACCGGTGCAGCTCCCCGAGCTCCCCCAGGCGGCGCAGGACCGCGTCGTGCACGTCGTCGGAGACCAGCGGGGGAGGCGGCGGCAGCTCGGCCTCCCTCGGGAGCCGGGCCAGCACGGCCGCGGCGACCAGGGCGGTGGTCCCGCCGAAGCGCTGGATGCCCCACGACACGCAGTGGAGGTCCTTCTGCGGCGGCTGCGCGGCCCCCTCGCCCTTGACGCGGAACCGCAGCGTGCCGTAACCCATGCCGGACTGCGGCTTCCACTCCACGCCGATCACGTCCGTCAGCGGGAACTCCTGCGGCCCGGCCTTCTCCTTCTCCGTGCTCGCGAACCCGGTCCACTCCAGCCGCACCCGCTCCCCGTCGAAGAGCGCGGTGCCGTCGCCCGCCGTGGCCGAGACGGGCACGGAGGGCCCGGCCAGGAGGTAGTCCTCGCAGGCGGCGGTGGGCGTCTGGTAGACGAGCAGGGTGTCGCGGACCTCGTCGGCGAAGTATTCGGCCGCGCCGGCGCGGCTCTTGGGGACGGTCAGCCGGTACGGGTCGGCGGGCGGGCCGAGCAGCCCCGCGACCGCGTCGGAGAGCGGATCGGCCCCTTTGCGCAGCCGCATCCGCACGTGGCCGCCCTTGCGCGACGGCTCGAAGGCCATGCTCGCGATCGCCTCCAGCGGCACCACGACTTCGCCCAGCGTCCTGCGCAGCTCGTGCACGCCCTTGTCGCTTCCGGGGACGATGCGCAGGAACTCGCCGTTGAACGTCCACGAGCCGTCGGCGACGGCGATCTCGGCCATATTCTCAGCCTAGGACACGCGGGACGAGAGGAGCGGGATGGAGATCTTCACGAGCTGGTCGTCCTGGGCGCAGGCGGAAGGCCCTTTGAGCGAGGCGCTCCCGCCGGGGACCACGGAGTCCCTTCGTGACGCGGTGGCGTTCGCCCGCGCGCAGCACGGGGTGCAGCAGCGGCCGACCGGGCGCCCGTACGTGGAGCATCTGCTCGAGGCGCTGGAGGTGGCCGTGGTCGGCGCCGAGCTGACCGACCGGGACGTGCTCGTGGCGATCGTGCTGCACGACGTGCTGGAGGACACACCGTGCACCGAGGCGGACATCGCGCGCAGGTACGGCTCCGGCGTGGCCGAGCTCGTGCGGTGGGTGACCAAGCCGCGCGGGGTCGCGAAGGTCGACTACCTGAGCACCCTCGTGCAGGCGCCGCTGCACGCGGTGTTCGTGAAGCTGGCCGACCGGGTGAGCAACGTGCAGGAGCTGCAGCGGATGCCGTGGCGGTTCCAGCGGCGCTACTACCTGGAGACCGTGGCCTACATCATGCCGCTGGCCGGCGCCCACCCCTGGTTCGCCCGGTGGTTCGGGGAGTGGCGCACGCGCTGGCATCCCCGCGTGGAGCGGCTCAGCGCGTACTAGCCGCCGATCCTGGCCACGCGGTTGCGCACCCCCTCGAAATGGGCGTGTACGGCGGCCACGGCCGCGCCCCGGTCGCCGGCCAGCACGGCCGTGTAGATGTCGCGATGGCGCCTGACCACGTCGCCCGGCGGCTCGTCGGGCGCGCCCAGCTCGTCGCGCAGCTGGTAGTAGACGTCCCAGAACGCCCCCAGGAGCTGGCTCACCAGCGGGTTGCCGAGCGGGCGGTAGAGGAGGTCGTGGAAGAGGCGGTCGGTCTCGGGGGAGACCGGCCCGATCGGCGCCTCGGCCTCCATCCTGGCGATCACGTCGGCGACCGGCGTCAGGTCGGCCTCGGGGCCCAGCTCGATGAGGCGCTCGACGAGGCCGCTCTCCAGGATCTCGCGGATCTCGATCAGGTTGGCCAGGTGGTTCTTGCCGTTCTGCAGCGTGATGCGGCTGTGGAAGGTCAGCTCGTCCACCAGCCCCGCCAGCGACATCCGGCCCACGAACATGCCGAAGCCGTGGCGGATGTCCACGATGCCGACCGCCTGCAGGGCCTTGAGCGCCTCCCTGACCGAGTTGCGGCTGACCCGCAGCTCCTCCATGAGCTCCGACTCGGTCGGCAGGGGGTCCCCGGCCACCAGTCCACGCCGGACGATCAGGTCCTTGACGCCCTCCTGGGCCTCGACGGCACGGCTCGGCCGCGCCGGACGCGGGACTGTGGTCATGAGGCCTCCTTCGTCGGCCTCATGACCAAGGTGCTGTGTCCATTGATGCCCGAACTGCGTTCGGTCATGAAAATTCCTTTCGCCCTATGTAACATTCCGGAAATCTTCTGTTGACCTCAAGCGGTGGCACCATCTAGCGTCCACGTTACGGCAAAGATAGGACATGGGATGTCCCACGTGCTACGTCCCAGGAGGATTCCGTGAGCTCTGAGTTCAGCCGCCGCGACTTTCTGCGTTACAGCGGGGCTACGGGTGCGGCAGCGTTCGTCGCGGCGACGCTCTCCGCGTGTTCCGGCGGTCCGGCGTCGACCGGATCGGTCGGCGCCGGATCCAACAAGGATCTGATCACCGCCGTCATCGGGTACGGCAACGACCAGAGCTGGGATCCGACGCAGACCGCGTCGGCGTTCGCGATGGCGGGGATCAGCCACATCTACGAGGGCCTGCTCGACACCGACCCGATCACGCGCGAGCCCTACCCGGCCCTGGCCACCGCCCTGCCCACCGACCTGAACGCGACCTCCTGGAAGTTCACGCTCAGGGACGGCGCCAAGTGGCACGACGGCCAGCCGGTCACGGCCGACGACGTGGTCTTCACCTTCGAGCGGATCCTGGGCCCCGACAACGTCCTGACCGGCAACTTCTTCAAGTCCTGGCTCCAGGAGGTGAAGAAGGTCGATGACAAGAACGTCGAGCTGGTCTTCAAGTTCCCCTTCCCCGACGCCGCGCCCAGGCTGACCATCGCCAAGATCATGCCGAAGCACGTGTTCAGCCAGGCGGGCGCGTGGGACAAGGCCAAGAGCGGCATGACGATGGGCTCGGGGCCGTACAAGCAGACCGCGCACAACCCCAAGTCCAACACCACCTTCGAGGCGTTCGACGGCTACAACGGGCCGCGCCCGGCCACGGCCAAGAAGATGAACTGGCTGACGATCGTGGACGCCGCCGCCCGCGTCGCCAAGATCTCCGGTGGCTCGGCCGAGGCGCAGATCGCCGACAACATCCCGTACGCCAACGTCGAGCAGCTCAAGCAGCAGGGCCTGACGGTCGAGGGCGGCAAGGGCATGAACCACATGTTCCTGATGTTCAACACGGGCGCCAAGCCCTTCGACGACGTACGGGTCCGCCAGGCCCTGCACTACGCGATCGACAAGCAGAAGATGATCGACGTGGCGCTCAAGGGCCACGGCACGGCCTCCAGCTCCTTCCTCAACGAGGGCAACCCCACCTACAAGCGGGCCTCGGTCGTCTACGACTACGACCCAGAGAAGGCCAAGGCGCTGCTGGCCGAGGCCGGGGTCAAGAACCTCACGATCAACCTCATGGCCGTGAACGTGAGCTGGATCGCGGACTGCCTGCCCACCATCGCCGCCTCCTGGGAGGCCATCGGCATCAAGACCACGCTGGAGCCGCAGGACACGGCCGCGTTGTTCGCCAAGATGGACCAGTTCCAGGACTACCAGGTGGTCGCCGCCGCCTCGAACCCCAACCAGTTCGGCATGGACGCCGACCTGATCCTGCACTACAACTACGTGCCCGGCGGCCTGTGGATGAAGTACAGCCACTGGGACGGCACCGCGGACGCCAAGAAGCTGTTCGCGATGATGGACGAGGCCAGCAAGGAAACCGACAAGGCCAAGCGGACCGAAGTTATCCACAAATATCTGGACTTTGTGGCTGAGCAGGCCATCCTCTACCCCGTCGTCCACAATGAGCTGATGACCGCCTGGGACCCGAAGAAACTGTCCGGCATCCGCGCCCAGCCCTACCCCGGCATCAACCTGCTGCAGGCCAAGAGGACATGACGCTCGTCGCCAGGATGCTGCTCCGGCGGCTCCTCATGCTGATCCCGCTGCTGCTCGGCGTGGTCGCGTTCGTGTTCATCGTGATGCGCTTCTCCAACAGCAAGCCGGAGTACGCGTACTTCCAGGGCGCGAACCCGACCCCCGAGCAGATCCACCAGTTCCAGCTCGAGAACGGCCTGCTGGACCCGTTGCCCCTGCGCTATGTCCGCTTCGTCGCGGACCTGGCCCAGGGCGACATGGGCACCAGCGTGCTCACCAAGAAGCCGGTGGTGGAGTCCATCGCGACCGCACTGCCGCTGACCCTGCAGCTCACGTTCCTGGGCCTGGCCGTCGCGGTGGTGCTGTCGCTGGTGTTCGGCGTCGCCGCGGCGCTGTACCGCGACCGCTGGCCGGACCAGGTGATCCGTGTGGTGTCGCTGGTCGGGGTGGCGGCGCCGTCGTTCTGGCTGGCGCTGCTGATGATCCAGTACCTGGCCGTCGGCGAGGGCCTGTTCCCGACGGGCGGCTACATCAACCCGGCCGACTCCACGGCGGGCTGGCTGCAGTCGATGACGCTGCCCGCGCTGTCGCTGTCGCTGCCGATCGCGGCCCAGCTCACCCGCATCATCCGCACCTCGATGGTGGAGGAGCTGGACCGCGACTACGTACGCACCGCGATCGGCAGCGGCCTGCCGCCGATCGTGGTCGTCGGCAGGAACGTGCTGCGCAACGCCCTGATCACCCCGCTGACCGTGCTCGGCCTGCGCATCGGCTACCTGATCGGCGGCACCGTCGTCATCGAGACCATCTACGGCCTGCCCGGCATGGGCCAGCTCATGATCAACGCTGTGCGCGACGGCGACCCGGCCGTCGTCCAGGGCGTGGTGCTGACCATCGCGGTCGGCTTCATGGTCGTCAACCTGGTCGTGGACGTCCTCTACCTGCTGGTCAACCCTCGCCTCAGGAGCGCCGCATGAGACGTGGACTGACGGAACGGCTGTCCGTGCCGAAGAAGGGGCCGGGCATGACTCTGCGCCGCCTCAAGCCCCTGTCGTGGGTGGCGGTCGGCATCGTGGCCGTGGTCGTGCTGGCCGCGCTGCTGGCGCCGTGGATCGCGCCGCACTCGCCGTACTTCCAGGAGGTCACCGGCGGCGGCCCGTCGGCCGCGCACTGGATGGGCCTCGACAGCGCCAACCGCGACATCCTGTCCAGGCTCCTGTACGGGGCCCGCTGGTCGCTGATCATCGGCCTCGGCGCGACCGCGCTCGCCCTGGTGGCCGGGGCGGTCGTCGGCGCCATCGCGGCCACCTCGCGCCGGGCCGTGGACGAGACCATCATGCGCCTGCTCGACGTCGTCATGGCCTTCCCCGGCATCGCGCTGGCGGCCGTGCTCGTGGCGGTGTTCGGCGGCAGCATCCCGGTGCTGGTCATGGCCATGGCCTTCCTCTACATGCCGTCCGTGGCCAGGGTCGTGCGGGCCAACGTGATCGCCCAGTACGGCGA
Source organism: Nonomuraea sp. NPDC051941 (assembly GCF_044593615.1). Classification (NCBI taxonomy): domain Bacteria; kingdom Bacillati; phylum Actinomycetota; class Actinomycetes; order Streptosporangiales; family Streptosporangiaceae; genus Nonomuraea; species Nonomuraea sp. NPDC051941. The sequence goes on along the minus strand of NZ_JBIUCF010000002.1, from coordinate 498,157 downwards.
GGACTACGTGGCGGCCGAGCGGATCATCGGGGCGCGCACGCCGTACATCGTCGTCAAGCACGTCGCGATCAACTGCGCCGCGCCCGTGCTGGTCTTCTGCACGGTGATGGTGGCCGACGCGATCGTGTTCGAGGCGTCGCTGTCGTTCATCGGCGCCGGCGTGCGCCCGCCGAACCCCTCCTGGGGCAGCGTCATCGCCGACGGCAAGAACCTGGTGCTGCTCGGCGGCTGGTGGGCCACCGTCTTTCCCGGCCTGCTGATCCTGCTGACCGTGCTCGCGCTCAACATCCTCTCGGAGGGCATCTCCGACGCCTGGGCCGCGCCCGCCGCCCGCAGGGCGGTCCCGAGGAAGGACGACGCGTTCGAGCGGGCCAGGCCCGGCTCCGGCGAGGTCGTCGAGCTCCCCGGGCTGGCCGAGGCCGCCCGCAGGCTGGCCGAACGCGCCCGCCCGCTCCCGCAGGGGCCACCGATCCTCTCGGTGGAACGGCTGCGGATCGGGTTCGCGGACGGTGTGGACATCGTGGACGGCATCGGCTTCGAGGTGCACCCGGGCGAGGTGCTCGGCCTGGTCGGCGAGTCGGGCTGCGGCAAGTCGCTGACCGCGCTGACCATCATGGGCCTGCAACCGCGCAACGCCCGCGTCAGCGGCCACGTCCGCTTCGACCAGCGCGAACTGCTCGCGGAGTCGCGCCGCGCCCGCCGCCGCCTGCTCGGCCACGAGATGGCGATGATCTACCAGGACGCCCTCTCGTCCCTGAACCCGGCCATGACCATCAAGGCCCAGATCAAGCAGCTCACCCGCCGCGGCGGCCGGCGTACCCCCGCCGAACTGCTCGAACTCGTCGGCCTCGACGCCCGCCGCACCCTGTCCGCCTACCCGCACGAGCTGTCGGGCGGGCAGCGGCAGCGGGTGCTGATCGCGATGGCGCTGTCGCGCGACCCGAAGCTGATCGTCGCCGACGAGCCCACCACCGCGCTCGACGTGACCGTCCAGGCCCAGGTCATCGAGCTGCTGCTGAAGCTGCGCGAGGAGCTGGGGTTCGCGCTGATCCTCGTCTCGCACGACCTCGCGCTGGTCGCCGACGTCACCGACCGCGTGGTCGTCATGTACGGCGGCCAGATCGTCGAGACCGGCGCCACGGCGACCCTGGTCGGCGCGCCCGCTCACCACTACGCCCGCGGCCTGCTGGGCTCGGTGCTGTCGCTGGAGTCGGGCGCCGAGCGGCTCACGCAGATCCCCGGCGTGGTGCCCGCCCCGGCCGACTTCCCGCCCGGCTGCCGGTTCGCCGACCGGTGCCCCATGGCCACGGACGTGTGCCGTACCGAGGCTCCGGTGCTGACGGGGGACACCACGCACGCGGTGGCCTGCCATCACCCGGCGCTCGTAGGAAGTGAGCAGCATGCTTGAGCTGAAGGACGTGCACGTCGTGCACAAGGCCCGCTCGGGCGGCCTGTTCTCGCGCGACCGCGTCCACGCGCTGACCGCGGCGGACCTCACGGTGAGCGCCGGCGAGACGGTCGGGGTCGTGGGGGAGTCGGGCTGCGGCAAGTCCACGCTGGCCAGGGTGCTGGTCGGCCTGCAACAGCCCACCCAGGGCAGCGTGACCTTCCGCGGCAAGGACCTGTGGGCGCTGAAGGAGGGCGAGCGGCGCGCGCTGATCGGCTCCAGCGTCGGGATGATCTTCCAGGACCCGTCCACGGCGCTCAACCGGCGCCTGCCCGTCAGGCAGGTGCTGCGCGACCCGCTCAACGTGCACCGCCGCGGCACCCCCGCCCAGCGCGACGCCCGCGTACGCGAACTGCTCGACCTGGTGGGCCTGCCCGCGAGCGCCGCCGACGCGCTGCCCAGCCAGCTCTCCGGCGGGCAGCGCCAGCGCGTGGCCGTGGCCAGGGCGCTCGCGCTCGAACCCGACCTGGTCGTGGCCGACGAGCCCACCAGCGCGCTCGACGTGTCGGTCCGCGCCCAGATCCTCAACCTGCTGCTCGACCTGAAGGAACGGCTCGGGCTCGCGCTGGTGTTCGTCTCGCACGACATCCAGACGGTACGCAGGATGAGCGACCGCGTGGTCACCATGTACCTCGGCAGGATCGTCGAGCAGGCGCCCGCGCGGGCCGTGCCGATGGGCGCCCGCCACCCGTACACGCGGGCCCTGTTCTCCGCGACCCCGGGCCTGATCTCGCCGATCAACCCGATCCCGCTCGTGGGCGTGGTGCCCTCCGCCACCAGACCGCCGAGCGGCTGCCCGTTCCGCACCCGGTGCTGGCGGGCAGATCACCTTTGTGCGGAGGACTGGCCGGCGGCGCAGACCGAAGGCGACCACCTCCGTGCGGAGGACCGGCCCGCGGCGCGGACCGAAGGCGACCACCTCTTCCACTGCCACCACCCGGTGGCGGCGGGAGCAACTGATGTAGAGCTGATCCAGGAGCGCGCATGACTTTGACCGGCGTCATTCCCCCGGTTTGCACCCCGTTGACCCCTGACTACGAGGTGGACGCCGCCTCGCTGGTCCGGTTGGTCGACCACCTGCTGGCAGGGGGCGTGGACGCGCTGTTCGTGCTGGGGTCGTCGTCGGAGGTGGCGTACCTGACGGACGCGCAGCGCCGGGTGGTGCTGGACACCGTGGTCGGCCACGTGGGCGGGCAGGTGCCGGTGCTGGCCGGGGTGATCGACATGACGACGCCACGCGTGCTCGAACACGTGCGGGTCGCGGCCGAGGCGGGGGTGTCGGGGCTGGTGGCGACCGCGCCGTTCTACACGCGTACCCATCCGGACGAGATCCGCACCCACTTCCGGACCATCGCCGCGCGGGGCGGGCTGCCCGTCTACGCGTACGACCTGCCGGTTTCCGTGCACACCAAGCTGAGCGCCGAACTCCTGCTCGGGCTGGCCGCCGAGGGCGCGCTGGCCGGAGTGAAGGACTCCAGCGGCGACGACGGCGGCCTGCGCCAGGTGATCCTGGGCCGCGAGGCGCCCTTCAGCGTGCTCACGGGGTCCGAGGTGACCGTGGACTCGGCGTTGTGGATGGGCGCGGACGGCGTGGTGCCCGGGCTGGGCAACGTGGACCCGCAGGGATACGTCGAGCTCTACCAGTGCGCCTCCCGGGACGACTGGCAGGCGGCAAGAGCGGAGCAGGAGCGCCTGGTCAGGCTGTTCGAGATAGTCCGTGTAGGCGGCTCACGCATGGGCGGCAGCTCGTCGGGCCTCGGAGCCTTCAAAGCCGCGCTTCACCTACGCGGTGTCATCGACTGCCCGATCACCGCGCTCCCGCAGGTTCCGCTCAATGATGACGAGGTAGGCCGGATCGGCAAGCTCCTGGCTGCCGCCGGGCTGCTCTGAACTATGCCGTACCGGCCAGCTGGGCCACGTCGTCCGCGCCGTCCTCGATCAACTTCGAGGCCAGGTTGGACAGGGCCCGCCCAGCGGCCAGCTCGTCCCCGATCCCGGGCACCGGGCGGTCGGTGGGATTGCGTCGGGCGTGCGCCACGCTCTCGTGACGTTTGCCGTCCGCGGTGAACAGCACCGCCGTGGCCGTGGTCACGGCGTCCTCGTCGTCCTCACTGATCCAGATCTGTATGTTCCACTGTTTGTACTCCATGGGAAGACACCTCCCTACCTTCGAGGGTCTCTCTTACGAGCCCAAAGGTAAAGGTCAGGCCCCCGGAACGGCCCTGGTGCCACCCCGGCGGGGGCCTACGCCGCTGACGCAATGATTGCGTCAATCTATTATGGCGGCATGTTGTATGCCACGCCGTCCCTCGCCGCGGAAGACGGCCGGGTCCTCGAGGAGATCGAGGCAGCCCGACGTGCGTTGCATCATCAGGTTCGCGCCACACCCGCCAAGTGGACCGCAGGGCTCCGGAGGTTTCTGACCGCCGACGCGCTCGCCGCCTCCAATTCCATCGAAGGCTTCAAGGTCTCCACGATCGACGTGGAAGACCTGATGGAGGGCGAGAGGGACGTGGATGTCTCGGAAGAGAACCGCGAAGAGACCCTCGCCTACCAGCGGATGATGACCTACATCCAGACTCTCCACGACGTCGAGGACTTCCGCTACAGTGCGGGCTTCCTCAACGCGCTCCACTGGATGCTCCAGGGCCACCGCCACACCGTGCGCAAACCCGCCGGGCGGTGGCGCAAGGGTCCCGTCTACGTCGCCGACGCCCGCGATCCGAGCATCGCCGCCTACACGGCTCCTGAGGCGCTGGACGTACCCAGCCTGATGCGCGAGTTCTGCGACTGGCTCAACACCGACAACGGCGATCACCCGCTCATCAGAGCAGCCATGGCGCACCTGCACCTGGTCTCGATCCACCCCTGGGCCGACGGCAACGGACGGATGTCCCGCTCACTGCAGACCCTGATCATCGCCAGGGGCGGGGTGCTCGCGCCGGAGTTCTCCTCCATCGAGGCATGGCTGGGCAGGCCGGGCAACACCTGGGAGTACTATGCCGTGCTCGCCCGGCGCGGCGCGACCTATCGTCCGGACCAGGACGTTTCCGACTGGATCCGTTTCAACCTCACCGCCTACCACCAGCAGGGACAAACGGTAAAAGCCCGCCTTGAGCGCTCTAATCGGGTATGGGTGCTGTTGGAGGAGTTCGCCCGGCAACGGCGGCTCGACGAACGCGTGGTGACCGCGCTGCACGATGCCGCGATATCCGGACGCGTCCGCCGCACTCGCTACGAGAGCGCCGAAGGCCTCAGCGTTCAACAAGCCCAACGCGACCTACGCGACCTGGTCACCGCCCAACTGCTCACCCCAGTCGGTAAGACCCGTACCCGCTTCTACACCACCGGGCCGGCCTTCCCCGAGGAGGTGCTGGAGGTGGCCCGGACCCCGTCACCCCGGGTGGACCCGTACGGTCCCTAGACCGCGGCTCAGTGCGCCAGGCCTTCCGCGCCTGGGGGGCAAGGAATGTCGCGTAATTCCCTGGGGATCGTAGGCGATCGAGAAGGCGCTCTTCGCATCGGCTCTCGTAGCTCGGCCGACAAGATCGCACTCCTGGCGTGTGGGCTGACAACTCGCCAAGACTTGATCGCCTGACGAATCGGCGAAGCGGCTTTGAGCGGGGGTTTGGGGGGCCGCGCCCCCCAATCTCACAGCCTGAGCTCCAATGCGCGAAGCGCTATCCAGCGAAGACTATGCCGTGTCAGGGCTTGGAGGGGCCGTCGGAGACCGTGATTTCGTGTTTGTCGCCCGGCGCCAGGAACTCCAGCAGCCTCCGCGCCTCCTCCTCGACCTCCTCCAGGACCGGGATCGGCATCCACCGGTGGATGGTGAGCGTGGAGGTGCCCTTGGCGCGGGCCACCGTCCATTCCCCGGCGGTGAAGCCGTCCACCAGGATGACGCGCGGCACCACGTTCGTGCCCATGAAGCCCTGGAGGGCGGTCGCTCCCGTGTCGGAGATGGCCCGGGAGCGGTCGGCGTACGACAGGAACAGGTTGTCGAAGTCGTACATCAGCCGCACCGGCGCCGGGGTGTCCTCGCCGGGCCGTACGGCGTCGGGCAGGTCGTACAGGGTCCGGCCGGCCTCGTCCCTGAAGCGGACCAGGTCGAGCGAGTCCACCACCTCGCCCAGCCGCGTCAGCCCCGACCACGTCTGCACGTCCATCACCGACGCCGGCCCGAACGCGGCGAGATAGCGCCGCACCAGCTCGGCCGGCGTCATCGGCGGCACCTCGAAGCCCAGCCAGGACTCGGCGCTCGTGTGCGCGATGGGCCCGCTCTTGCCCCACACGCCCCGGGGCGGCACCTGTACGAGCGGCACCAGCCACCGCACGCCCTGGCCGAGCGCGTGCGGATCGTTCGCCGGCCACCGCTCGGCCAGTTTCCGGCCCAGCTCGGCGAACGTCATGGGCCGCTCCTCCAGCAGCTTCCGCCCGACCGCGGCGAGCTCGTCCAGGTCGACCCCTTGCCACCGCTTGCCGAACGTCGACGTGGTCATGCGCCCGATGGCGGGCTGCAGCAGCGGCCGGATGGCCAGGCAGTCGCGGGCGGAGACGAGGTGGATCGTGCCGCGCTGCAGCGCGATGCGTACGAGCTCGCGCGAGAGCAGCAGGTCGGCGGCGTCGGCGGGTTTGAAGCCCTCCACCCGGTTCCACAGGCCGGTGTACCAGGTGTGCGGGGTCTGCGCCTGGAGCCCGCCGAGGCGCTCCACGACCTCGACCACGGAGTTGTCGGTGCGGCGCAGCAGGTGCTGGCGGTCGAGCGTGGCCCGGTTGAGCGCCCTGCGGCTGATGAGGGGGTCCATGGGTCAAAGGTAGGGGTTGATGAGGTCTATTCCGGTCCTCAATGGCAATTGATCGAACGAAACTAAAACGATCATTTCGAAAGGCATAGGATCGAGGCATGTCCGTCGAGCAGCGCCACAGGCTCATCCTCCGCCAGGTCCGCGACCGCGGCTCGGCCCGGGTGGCCGACCTGGCCGAGGCGCTGGGCGTCTCCGCCGTCACCCTGCGCAGGGACGTCGAGCACCTGGCCGCCCAGGGCCTGCTCGCCAGGGTGCACGGCGGCGTCACGCTGCCCGCCGAGGCCCCCGCCCCGCGAGCCGGCGGGCTGACCATCGGCATGCTGGTCCCGACCGCGCACTACTACTACCCGGCCGTGATCAAGGGCGCCCAGGAGCAGGCGGCCAGGGCGGGGGCGCGGCTCGTGCTCGGCATCTCCCGGTACGAGGACGCCGAGGACCGCGCCCAGGTGCGCCAGCTCGTCAAGGGCGGCGCGGAGGGCCTGCTGCTCACCCCGAGCAGGCAGCCCGACGGCTCCCACGTGGAGTGGCTGGCCGGGCTGAGCGTCCCGGCCGTGCTCGTGGAGCGCCGGGCCGAGCCGGCGGGCCCGGCCGCCACGCTCGACGCGGTCGCCTCCGACCACGCCCACGGCGCCTACCTCGCCGTACGCCACCTGGCCGAGCTGGGCCACCGCGGGCTCGCGCTCGTCGCCTTCCCCAGCCCGACCACGCCGGGGATCCGGGCGGGCCTGCTGGCGGGCGCCTCGGCGCTGGGCCTGGACACCCCCGCGGAGATCGTCATCGACCGCGACCGCACCGACGAGCTCGTGGCGGGCGTGCTGCGCCTGGTGCGCGACCGGGGCGTGACGGGCCTGCTCGTGCACAACGACGAGGACGCGCTCACACTGGTCAGGCACCTGGTCGCGGCAGGTGTGGACATCCCGGGCGAGGTGTCGCTGGTCGCCTACGACGACGAGGTGGCCGCGTTCTGCTCGCCCTCGCTCACCGCCGTGGCGCCGCCCAAGGAGGAGGTCGGGCGCTGCGCGGTGGACCTGCTGATCACCCGACTCACCGCAGGAGCGGCCCCGGTCGGCCGCCACGTGGCGCTGCTGCCCGAGCTCAGGCCCCGGGAGTCGTCCGCACCCCCTTCGTTATGATCGATTCGATCGTATTGATTGCGGGGGGAGCGATATGAGCGAATCACGGCCGAAGACGCTGCTGGCCATGGGTCGACCGGTGGCGGCCCGGCTCTTCACCGGCGAGGTGCGCGACCGCCTGGTCGGCATCGCCGACGTGGACCCCGGCCTGGTGGCCGAGGACTTCGCCGATCCGGCCGTGGCCGAGGCGCTGGCCGGCGCGGAGGTGCTCTACACGAGCTGGTGGTGCCCGCCCGTCACCGGGGACGTGCTGGCCAGGGCGCCCAGGCTGCGCGCGATCGTGCACGCCGCCGGCACCGTGAAGCACCACGTCACCGAGGCGTGCTGGGAGCGCGGCATCGTCGTGTCGTCCGCCGCGGCGGCCAACGCCGAGCCGGTGGCCGAGTTCACGCTGGCCTCGATCCTGTTCGCCAACAAGCGCGTGCTCGACATCGCCGCGCTCTACCGCGAGCAACGGGCGGGGATCGACGCGGACGGTCGCTTCCCCGGGTTCGGCAACTACCGGCGCACGGTCGGCATCGTCGGGGCCTCCAGGATCGGCCGCCGGGTGATCGAGCTGCTGCGGCCGTTCGAGCTCGACGTGCTCGTGGCGGACCCGTACCTGACGGAGGACCTGGGCGTGCCGCACGTCGGGCTGGACGAGCTGATCGAGCGGTGCGACGTGGTCAGCCTGCACGCGCCCTCGCTCCCGGAGACCAGGCACCTCATCGACGCGGCCCGCCTCGCCCGCATGCGCGACGGCGCCACGCTGATCAACACGGCCAGGGGCGCGCTCGTCGACCAGGACGCGCTCGTCGCCGAGCTGGCGAGTGGACGGCTGAACGCCGTGATCGACGTGACAGAGCCCGACCCGCTGCCCGCCGACTCGCCCCTCTTCGACCTCCCGAACGTCCTGCTCACCCCGCACATCGCCGGATCGCTCGGCGGCGAGCTGTCCCGTCTCGCCCACCAGGCGCTCGACGAGCTGTCCAGGTACGCCCAGGGCCTGCCCTTCCGGTACGGCGTCGAAGCGGGGTCGCTGGCGATAAGCGCGTGATGCCCGTACTGCCGGGGTCCGATGGCGCGGGCAGCGGGTCGGCCCTACGCTGCTCTGCATGCACAAACGGGTGATCGACGGCCGCTTCGAGCTCAACGAGCGGCTCGGCGGCGGGGGCATGGGCCTGGTGTGGCGGGCCTGGGACGTGGCCCTGCACCGCGAGGTCGCGCTCAAGGAAGTACGCCCGCCCGACCCCTCCATGGACGAGCACGACCCGGCGGGCGCCCGCGAGCTGCGGGCCAGGGTGCTGCGCGAGGCCCGCGCCCTGGCCAGGCTGAACCACCCGCATGTGGCCACCATCCACCACATCGTCGACCCCGGCGAGCAGGGCTACCCGTGGATCGTCATGGAGCTGGTCACGGGCGGCTCCCTCCAGGACCGCATCCAGCGCGGCCCCATGTCGCCGCAGGAGGTGGCGCGCCTGGGCCGGGAGGTCCTGTCCGCGCTGCGGGCCGCGCACGCCGTCGGCATCCAGCACCGCGACGTGAAACCCGCCAACGTCCTGTTACGCGAGGACGGCCGGTCGGTGCTCACCGACTTCGGCATCGCGGCGGTACGCGAGTCCACGAGCCTGACGGCCACCGGGTCGTTCATCGGCTCGCCCGAGTACATGGCGCCCGAGCGCATCAACGGCGTCGAGGGCGACCCGGCCTCCGACTTCTGGTCGCTCGGCATGATGCTGTACGTGGCGGTGGAGGGCCGGCACCCGCTGCGCAGGAGCACCACGCTGGCGACCCTGGCCGCGGTGCTCAACCAGGAGGTGCCGCCGCCGGAGCGCGCCGGGGCGCTCACCCCCGTGCTGAGCGCGCTGCTCAGGCGCGACCCGGCGGGCCGCCCCGACGCCGAGACCCTCGACCGCATGCTGGCCTCGGCCGCCGACCCCAGCGCGCCGCCGCCCCCGATGCCCCCCACCCCCGCCCCGGCGATGCCGGGCCCGCACGCCCAGGGCCCCGCCCCGGCGGGCCCCGCGATGGGCCCCGGAATGGGTCACGCGACAGGTCCTGGGATGGGTCACGCGACGGGTCCCGGGATGGGTCACGCGACGGGCCCCGGGACGCCCGGGCCGCATGCCGCCCACACGGTGCCGCCCAGGGGCGGTCACCCAGGGCCGCCGATGGGCGGGCAGACCATGCCGCCCGGGTACGGGCACGCGCCGCAGCAGCCCCCGTGGGGTCCGGCGCCGATCCCGAAGGCGACCACCGTGCACGGCCGCCGTCGCGGCGGCGGCGGCATCACCGTGGGCATCATGACGTCGGCCGTCGCGGTCACGGTGGCGGGCGTACTGGTGTGGCAGCTGATCCCCTCCGCGTCGAGGAGCACCACGAAGGAGGACCCGTCGGTGCGCTCCACCTCGGAGGACTCCTCCGAGGTGGACCGCACCGATCCCGAGTCCCCGCGCGACAGCACACCCGCCACGCCCGGCAACCTGCACACCCCTGCGGGAATGCGGGCCCTGATCACCAAGATCAAGACCGAGCTCGGCGACACCAAGGTCGTCAGGATGACGGTGTACCCCACGTACGCGTCGATCGAGGCACCGATCAGGCGCGACAAAGAGCTCTATGACACGTACTTCTACCGCGACGGCGAGATCACCCGCTCGAGCGCCGGCGGCAAGGTGAGCACCCCTGTCGTGGACCTGCAGAAGTACAACTGGAACGCTCTCCCCGCCCTGTTGAAGAAGGCGAACAAGGACCTCGGAGTCCCCAAGCCGACCTCGCGCTATCTGATCGTGGATCCCGACTACGCGTTCGCCACTCCGCGCCAGGTGCTGCTCGTCTACGCGTCCGACGACTATCGTTCGGGCTACCTGGTCGCCAACCTCCAGGGCAAGGTGGTCAAGACCTACGCGAGCGACTAGCAGATCTTCTGGTATCCGCTCTCCGGGATCAGCCGGGTCCACTCCGCCTTGCTCAGCGACCCGCCCGCCCTGGCGCACACCGCCTGCGCCGCCAGTCCGGGATCGACCGGGCTCTCGCGTACGGTGCCGTCCGGCCCGACGCCGCGCAGCCGCTTGCCGTCCTGGGTGAAGGCCGGTCCGGCGGCCCACGAGCCCGCCTGGCCGACCTCCCGCATCGTGCCCGCGTCCCAGAGCGAGGTACGGGCGGCGTCGATGGCCAGCAGGTCGCCGCCAGGGGAGAAGCGGAGCTCGTCCACCGGGGCCGTCCCCGTCTGGATGGTGCCCCGCGCCTTCCCCTTGCGCAGGTCCCAGAGGAGCACGTGCCCGCCCTCCAGCCCGAACGCCAGCGTACGCCCGTCGGGCGAGAAGGCGAGCGCGGTCGGCGCGGGCGGGTCCTCGCCGGCGTCGGCGGACCGGTCGAGAACCAGCGGAGTGATCGCGCCGGTGCGCAGGTCGAGGAGCTTGGCGCCGGCGGCCAGCGTCGAGCCGTCGGGGCTGAAGGCCATCGCCAGGTCGCCCGCGCCCTCGTACGCCTTGATGCGCCGCCCCTTGCGCACGTCCCACGTCTCCAGGGTCCTGCCCCGCGCGGTGGCCAGCGTGTCGCCGGTGGGGGAGAGGGCCACGGCGAGCACGTCGCCGCCCGCGTCGATGGCGGCGACCCGGCGGCTGCTGGTCACCTCCCACACGGTCACGGGGTCGCCCGCGACGGCGAGCAGCCGGCCGTCGGCGTCGAAGGCCAGGTCGCCGGCGGCGGCGATGCGGCCGAGCGGCTTGCGCTCCACGGTGTCGGTGAGCTCGATGGAGTCGCCGACCTCCTTGGCGGCGACCCGTCCGTTGCCGGAGAAGGCGGCGGAGGGGGCGTCCTCGGACGGCACGGGCAGCCCCGAGACGTCGAGCGAGACCACGGAGCCGGTGCCGCTCAGGTAGCGCAGCGAGCGGCCGTCGGCGGAGAAGGCCAGGCCGCGCTCGGGGTTTCGGAGGGGGTAGGCGCCCGCGAGGCGGCGTTCGGCGACGTTCCAGACCCGGACCTCGCCGTCGCCCGGCAGCGCGAGCAGGCGTCCGTCGGGGCTGAAGGCGGGCGGGTCGGCCGAGGTGTGCCCCAGGGCGTCGGCCCCGACCACCTCGACGCCGCGCACGGACTCCCGGGCCGTGCGCCCCTCCGCGCGGAACATCTCGGGTGTTCCGGACGCCGTGGGGTTCGGCGTGGTCGCCCGCTTGGGGATGACGGGGCTCGGGGGCCTGGCCGCCACGAGCGTGATCCCGTCGCGTCCGGCCACGGCCAGCGTCGCCCCGTCGGGGCTGAACGCCAGGGCGGGCGCCGCCGCGTCCGCGCCGGTGGGCGGCTGGACCGAGAGGGTGCCGGTCTTGGTCCGCCCTGCCAGCTCCCACAGATCGACGCGCCCGCTCAGGCTGGAGAAGGCGGCCCTGGTCCCGTCGGCGGAGAGCGCCACCTGGCGGTCGGCGACGTCGAACAGCAGCCGCCCGCCCCGGTAGACCCGGGTCCTGTTGCCCTGGCCGATCGCGTAGGTGACCGGCTCTAAGGGCGCGCGCCCCGTGGACACCTCGAACGGCCGGCCGTCGGCCGCCTCCGCGAACCTCCCGTCGTCGCTCAGCACGCTCCCCGCCGGCAGCGAGTACGAGCCGAGCCGCTGCCCGTCGGCCAGGTCCCAGACGGCGACCGTACCTGTGCCCCATTTGACCAGTTGGTCGCCGCGCAGCACGTAACGCGCCCGCAGGTCGGCGGCGGGATCGGTGAACACCCCCAGCTCCGGCTGCACCAGCGAGGCCTGCAGCGCCGCCCGCGCCTCGAACACCGGCGACAGCTTCCAGGCCGCCACGCTCAGCCGCATCGCCGTACGCGGATCGGACGACCGCAGCGCCTCCGCCCTGGCGGCCACGGCCCGCGCGTTGGCCTCGACGAGCTGCCCGCGCAGCTGGTTCTGCCCGTGCACGGACACCACGGACAGCGTCACGGCGATGGCCAGCACGGCGGCCAGCGCCGCCAGCGCGGGTGTGAGCAGCCTCCTGCGCTGCTTGGACAGGGTCACGCTGTCGTTGACGAAGTCGCGTTCGAGCTGGTTGAGGCGTAGATGGCGGCGCTTGGTCGCGGCCCAGGCGAGCGCCGTGTCGAGCGCCTGACCCCGGAAGAGGTGGCTCCTGCCGCGCCGGTGCTCCGACCAGTTCCTGGCGGCGTCGCGGATCTCCCGGTGCACGTGCATGCTCTCGCGCTCGTCCTCGACCCAGGCGCGCAGCCGGGGCCAGGCCCGGTAGAGGGCCGCGCTGGCCGGGGCCACCCGCTGGTCGCTGACCGCGACGAGCTTGCCCACGGGCGTCTCGGTCGGGGCCACGCGCACGCTGCGGCGTACCAGGAGACCCGCCTCCATGAGCGGGCCGAGCACGTCGCCCTCGTCGTGCGGGCTGTCGCCGTCGAGCAGGCGCAGCAGCAGCCCCGGCACCTCCGCCTGCTGCCGCGGCGTGAGCGCGAGGTAGACCTCCTCGGCCACCTCGCCCAACGAGCGCGGCCCGGCGTGCCCCTCGGGCGGCCGCACGTCGGCCGGGCTCTCGACCCACAGCTCCGGCGCGGCGGGCCGGTCGGCGGGATCCTTGGCCAGGGCGCGCCCGACCAGCTCGCGCAGCGGCTCCGGCAGCACGCCGAGGTCGGGGTCGACGGTCAGCAGCCGGTGCATGACCCCGCCCAGGCTCGTCCCGCTGAACGGATCGTCCCCGGTGGCCGCGAACAGCACCACGGCGCCCCACGCGAACACGTCGGCCGCCGCCCCCGAGTCGCGCCCGGTCAGGACCTCGGGAGCCGTGTACGTGTACGTGCCGCCGGCCGGCACGCCCAGCTCGATCACCTTGGGCCCGTCGGCGGCCAGCAGCACGCTCTCCGGATTGAGCCCCCGGTGCGTCAGACCCGCCTCGTGCAGCGCGCTCAGCGCCGACGCCAGCGCGCCGGCCAGCGCGACCAGCTCGTCGCCCGCGTAGGGCCCGTGCAGCTCGACCGCGCGCCGCAGGTCAGGTCCGTCCACGTATTCGCTCACCACGTACGGCACGCCCTCGTCGTCGCCGACGGCGACCACCTCCGCCAGATGGGGGCAGGTGACCCGCTCGAACCGGCGACCGACCTGGCCACGCGGCACCGTCACCGCGAAGCGGCGGCCCTCGTCGTCGTAGGCGTCGTAAACCACGCCGCGCCCGCCCGCGCCGAGTCTGGCCGCCGGCCAGAAGCCGCCGAGCCTCTCGGGGTCACCGGGCACCAAGCGCATCGTCACTGATGCTTAGATGCACGCCACTGCCCAATGGTTGTCCCAAAGACGCCACAGGTCCCCCGCGCGCCTCGGGGGACCCATGCGTCATGATCATTATGCCAGGCTTCCGGATCTTGCCGGCCATTCGCGCCGGAGCACCGACATGAGCACCGCGTCGTGCCATTCGCCGTCCCACAGCAGGGCGTCGCGTTCGACGCCCTCCTCGACGAAGCCGACCTTCTTGTAGACGTGCCGCGCCCGCTCGTTGAAGGCGTAGACGCCCAGCCTGATGCGGTGCAGCGGCGTCGTGGCGAAGGCGTGGTCGAGGACCAGCTCGATGGCCTCGGTGCCGTAGCCCTTGCCGAAGGCGCGCTCGCCGATGAGGGCTATGCGGAGGTTGCAGGCGAGATTGTGCTGGTCGAGCTCGTTGAGCACGATCTCGCCGACGTATTCGCCGGCGGCCATGATGGCCAGGTCGAGCCGGTCGGCGTGGTCCTTCCTGGTGGCGTACCACTGGTGGGCGGCTCCGCGGTCGATCTCGCCGTGCGAGCCCGTCAGGCGGCCAACCTCGGGGTCGGAGACCAGCTCGAAGAGGCCGTCGACATGCTCGGGGCCGACCGGGCAGAGGGTCACGCGGTCACCCGTCAGGGTGGGCTTCTCGGCGAACATCCCCTTTGGCTATCAGTGCCGATCGCCTTCGGGCAAACCCATTTCCCGCAGCGTCGCGTCCCGCACCTGCTCGGGGGTCAGCTCGCCGACGTCGCACCTCAGGTCCGCGACCTCCCGGAAGAACGGCTCGCGGCGGGCCCGCATGACGGCGGGGCCGTAGTCGGGGCGGTGGCTGCTCGACTTCATCCGCTGGGCCAGCACCTCGTCGGCGGCGTCCACCCAGACCACGAACGCCTTGGCCAGCGCCGCGCGCACCTCGGGGAACTCGACCGTGCTGGCCGCCGCCGCGATGACCTCCGGCTCGCCGGCCAACTGGTGCAGCACGTGGTCGGCCTCGTACCGGTGCAGTGCGTCCGCTCCCTCGCGTTCGGCGATCTGCGCGGCGGTGCCGCCGTAGCGCTCCTGAAGGAACGGATCGCTGTCGCTGAACGGCAGCCCGAGCGCCTGCGCGATCAACCGGCCGGCGCTCGACTTGCCCGAGCCCATAAGCCCGACCAGTACGACTGGTTTGTTTTTCGACATGTGGATAGAGGTTCCTTCGTGTCAAGGAGGTAAATCTGATGACCATCGCCGGAAGCATCATCCTCATCATGCTCGGCGCGATCCTCACCTGGGCCGTCGAGTTCGACCTCGCCGGTCTCGACATCAACGTAGTGGGGGTCATCCTCATGCTCGGCGGCCTCGTCGGTCTGCTGTTCGGCATCTACAGGATCAGCGTCACCCGTAGAGCGGTCGGACCCGTCGACGAGCCGGTTCACCGTCACGAGGTCTACGAGGAGCCTGAAGCCCGCAGGACCACCGTGTACGAGGAACGCCGCCGCTACGACGAACCACCGCTGTAGGAGGTGAATCGACATGCCAGCTGTTGAAGAGCTGCCGTCGACCATCAAACGTTCGCCGAAGAGAGCGCAGAACACGTGGATCAAGGCGCACGACAACGCCGTGAAGGAGTACGGCGAGGGCCGGCGCGCCCACATGACCGCGTTCGCCGCGCTGAAGCGATCCTTCGAGAAGGTCGGCGACCACTGGGAGCCGAAGAAGGGCCCCTCCGACAAGGCGACCATGACGCGGACCGGTAAGGCGACCACGACGCGGACCAGTGGCAAGGCCACGATGGCCCGGACCGCCAAGGCCGCCACCCGGACCGCCAAGGCCGCGATGACCCGGACGGCCAAGACGGCCGAGGGCGTCGTCGAGGGCGTCAACCTCAACGCCACCAGGGAGTACCTGCAGAAGATGGCCGCCAAGCTCGACGTGCGCGGCCGGTCGAAGATGACCAAGCAGGAGCTGGTGAACGCCATCAGGAGGGCCAACAGGAGGCTGACGGCGAAGGCCCGTTGACGGGGGCTTCCCGCTCAGGGGGTCACGCCAAAAGGGAGGGCCGGGGGCAGGTCGCCCCTCGGCCCTCATTCATGTCCGGCACGTCCCTCACAGGAGCCGCTTGACCGCCTCGGCGATCGCGTGGCGGTCGATGCCGGCGTCGGCCAGCTGCTCCTCGGGCGTCGCGGACCCGGGCAGGCCCGTCACGGCCAGCTTCACCACCCGCGGCCCCAGCTCGCTGACCGCGTCCAGCACCGCGTCGCCGAGCCCGCCCTCCAGCCGGTGGTCCTCCACCGTGATCAGGTTGCCCGTGGTGGTGGCCGCCTCGACCAGCGCGGCCGTGTCGACCGGCTTGACCGAGTACAGGTCGATCACCCCCACCGGGATCCCGGCCCCGCTCAGCTCGTCGGCCGCCGCCAGCGCCTCGTGCACGGTCACCCCTGCGGCCACGATGGTGGCCCGGTCGTTGGGCGAGTGCCGCAGCACCCGCGACCCGCCCACGGGGAACCGCTCGTCCGGCGGGTAGATGACCGGCGTCTCCCCGCGCGTGGTGCGCAGGTAGGAGACGCCTTCGACGTCCGCCAGCTCGGCCGTCAGCGCCGCGGCCTGGTTGGCGTCGCACGGGTAGAGCACGGTGCTGCCGTAGACCGCCCGCAGCATCGCCAGGTCCTCCAGGCCCATCTGGGAGGGCCCGTCCTCGCCGATCGCCACCCCTGCGTGCGACCCCACGAGCCGGATCGAGGCCCTGCTCACGCCGGCCATCCTGATGAAGTCGTACGCCCTGGTCAGGAACGCCGCGAACGTGACCGCGTACGGCTTCCACCCGCGTACCTGCAGGCCGATGGCGGCGGCCACGAGCTGCTGCTCGGCGATGTACATCTCGAAGAACCGCTCGGGGAACTCCTTCCCGAACGCCTCCGCCCTGGTCGAGTCCGCCACCTCGCCGTCCAGCGCCAGGACGTCCCCGCGGGCCGCGCCGAGCGCCGCCAGCGCCTCCCCGAACGCCGTCCGCGTGGCCGCCTTGTCGCCCACCTTGTACGCGGGCAGGCTCATCGGCCTGGTCTCGAACCGGTACGGCGCCGCCGGGGCCTCGGGCTTGTGCACCTCGACCCGCAGGTCCCGCCGGCCGCCCAGCTCCTCGACGGCCTTGTCCGGGTCCTTGAGCGGCTTGCCGTGGGCCCCTTCGCGGTTCTCGACCTCCAGGGCTCCCTCGCCCTTGCGCGTCTTGGCCAGGATCACCGTCGGCCGCCTGCGCGTGTTGCGGGCGTCGCTGAGCGCGTAGTCGATCTGCCCGGGATCGTGCCCGTCGATCTCGATCGTGTGCCATCCGAACGCCCCGAACCTGCGCGCGTAGGCCCCCGTGTCCCATCCGTGCCGGGTGGGCCCGCGCTGGCCGAGGCGGTTCACGTCCACGATCGCGGTCAGGTTGGCCAGCCCCTCGCACCCCGCGTGCTCGGCCGCCTCCCAGATGGACCCCTCGGCGAGCTCGCTGTCCCCGCAC
Source organism: Nonomuraea sp. NPDC051941 (assembly GCF_044593615.1). Taxonomy (NCBI): domain Bacteria; kingdom Bacillati; phylum Actinomycetota; class Actinomycetes; order Streptosporangiales; family Streptosporangiaceae; genus Nonomuraea; species Nonomuraea sp. NPDC051941. The sequence continues at coordinate 481,098 of NZ_JBIUCF010000002.1, read as the reverse complement.
AGCACCCACACCCGGTACGGCATCCGCTCCAGCCGCCCGGCCATGGCCACCCCGACCCCGACCGGCAACCCCTGCCCGAGGGACCCGGTGGCCACATCCACCCACGGCAGCCGCGGCGTCGGATGCCCCTCCAACCGGCTGCCCCGCCGGCGGAACGTCAGGAGCTCCTTGTCGTCGACGACCCCGGCTGCCTTGAAGAGCGCATAGAGCAGCGGGGACGCGTGCCCCTTCGAGAAGATCAAGTGGTCGTTGGCGGGGTTGTCCGGGTTCTCGAAGTCGTAGTGCAGGTGGCACGCGAAGAGCACGGCCATCAGATCGGCCGCCGACATCGACGAGGTCGGATGGCCGGACCCGGCCTCAGCGGCCGCCCGCACGGAATCGACCCGCAGTTGCGCGGCCAGCTCGGTCAGGTACTGAAGATCGCGCTCAGGCATCATGGCCTCCTCGGAAGCGGTTTCCCGCCGCCTACCCCGCCAGGCCCGCTTAAGTCGGGTCGATCAGGGGGGACGGGGCTCGGTTCATCGCCCGCGCAGGCGCAGGGCGGCCCACGCGGCGGCCGCGCCGCCGGCCAGCGCGAAGAGGACCGCGCCGCGGTGCTGGGCCAGCCAGAGCTGGGGGCTGTGGGCGTGGGAGCGCGCGTCGAACGAGCCGTGGGCGCCGTAGTCCACGTCCTCGTCCGCCGGCTTCCACAGGTTGGCGACGCCTTCCGGCGGTTTCTCGTCCGTCTGCTGGGACCGCGCGCCGGTTCTGGCCAGATAGCGGTCCACCAGCGCCGGCGCCACGCGCTGGGCCAGGAGGGTGGCGGCTGTGCTGGCCCCCACCCAGTACTCCTTGCGCTCCGGGTGCTCGGCCGCGTACACGATGGCCCTGGCGGCCACCTCCGGCTGGTAGATCGGGGGGACCGGCTGCGGGTGGCGCCGCAGCTTGGACAGCACCCAGTCGAACTGGGGGGTGTTGACCGCGGGCAGCTGCACCAGCGTGATGTCGATGCCGCTGCGGTCGGCCAGCAACTCCGTGCGGACCGACTCCGTGAACCCCTTGACCGCGTGCTTGGCGCCGCAGTACGCCGACTGCAGCGGGATGCCGCGCTGCGACAGCGCCGAGCCGGTCTGGACGATCGCACCCGCGTTGCGCGGGCTCATGAGGTCCAAGGCCACCTTCGTGCCCCAGACGTAGCCCAGGTACGTCACCGCGGTGGTGCGGGCGTACTCATCTGGGGAAATATCGGTGAATTTGGCGAAGACAGATGAAAATGCGGTGTTGATCCAGACGGAAATGGGCCCCATCTCCGCCTCTATACGCTCGGCCGCCCTCCGCACCTGGTCATAGTCGGCCATGTCGGCCTCGAATACCTCGCCGGTGCCTCCTTCCACCCCCACGTCCACGGCGGCGGCGCCCAGCCCGGTCGTGCCCCGGGCGATGAGCGCCACCTTCGCACCCTGGTGCCCGAGCTGCCGGACGACCGCTCGCCCGACCCCGCCGCTGGCACCCGTCACCACCACTACGCGCCCTTCAAGTGGTGCCATGTCGCAATCAGCCCGCCTCTCCGTCCTGTCGCAGCTTCTGGCGTCGCACGGCCAGCGCGATGTCGACCACCGTGGCCAGGCCCACCACGAGCGCGATCCCTGTCATGACGGGCGCCCCGACGATGATCCCGAGCACCGCGAACGCGAACATGAACACCAGCAGGAACGACCCGATCCTGATGTGCGCCACGTCGCGCGGCGTCGCGGGCACCATGGCATGGCCCCTGATGTCCCGCTCCTCGTGCCACTTTCCGTTATCCGGTATGTCCCTGTTATCCGACATGCCGCCCACCTGCCCGTTCTGTTTGTCCCTTAACTTCCGGGGTAGCCGCCGCCCGTGCCCAAGCTGCGTCCCAGTGATCAGAGCGAGCCTGGGATTGTACGGAGGCGCCGCGGGCGCGGGTTCGGCTACCAGGGGCCTGACGGGCGTGCGGTACGCGACCGGGCCACGCTGGCCCGTATCAAGGCGCTGGCCATCCCCCCGGCCTGGACCGACGTGTGGATCTGCACGTCCCCCGACGGCCACCTGCAGGCCGTGGGCCTGGCGGCCGCGCTGACCGAGCTGGGGCGGACACCGATTTCGGGCAACTGGCCACGGCGGGCCCGGTCGAGCAGGCGGTTATTGACCTTATTCGTGCCGTTTGAGGTGTTAATCCAGGGGCATGCGGCGACAGAAGAAGGAGGCGAGCGATGGAAGCTCCGCAGTACGTCGCGGCCCGTGTCCAGCAGGCGCTGGCCGAGGACGGACGCACGCACGAGCTCGGAATCCGCGTCGACATACGAGGCGACCAGCTGTTCCTGCGCGGTGAGGTCAGCGGGACAGGGCAGCGCGAGCGGCTCGGCCAAGTGGCGCACGAGGCCGCGCCCGAGCTCCACCTGCACAACGAGATCAGGGTCGTGGAGGCCAGTGAGCCGGGGGAGGATGAGCGTCTTGACTGACCTGCGTATCGCGGCCGTCGGAGACATCCACCTGGGGGAGGACGACAGAGGCCAGTACCGCAAGAGACTGGTGGGCATCGAGGAACGCGCGGACGTGCTGATGCTGGCCGGCGACCTGACCAGGCACGGCACGCTGGAGGAGGGGCGGGTCGTGGCCGACGAGCTGCGCGGCCTGCCGATCCCCGTCGTCGCGGTGCTCGGCAACCACGACTACCACTCCGACCTGCAGTACGAGATCGCCGGCGAGCTGCGCGACGCGGGCGTCGTGGTGCTCGACGACGACGGCGCCGTCGTCCAGTGCGGTGACAGGAAGCTGGGCGTGGTCGGCGGCAAGGGGTTCGGCGGCGGGTTCGCGGGCAAGTGCGCCAGCGAGTTCGGCGAGCGGGAGATCAAGAACTTCGTCGCCCACACCCGCTACATCGCCGAGTCCTGGAAGGTCGCGCTGAAGGAGATCGTGGCCGAGAAGCGCGTGGTGCTGTCGCACTACTCCCCGGTCAAGGAGACGCTGGAGGGGGAGCCGCACGAGATCTACCCGTTCCTGGGCAGCTACCTGCTGGCGGAGGCGGTCGACACGGCGGGCGCCGACCTGATCCTGCACGGCCACGCGCACAAGGGCAGCGAGAAGGGCATGACGCCGGGCGGCATCAGGGTCCGTAACGTGGCGCTGCCGGTGCTGGGCCGGGCCTACGCGGTCTACTGCCTCGACTGTGAGACCGGGTTCTAGAGGACCTTCGCGGCCAGGAGGCAGATGTCGTCCTCGGTCGCGTCGAACGCCCCCAGCATCATCCCCGACACCCCCTCGACCTGCGCGGCGCCCCGCCCCTGATCAGCACGGGGGCGGGGCGCCCGGCGTTCGTCCAGGCGTAGGTGCGCTCTTTCGGGTCGCTCAGCGTGGCCGGCACCCGGCCGCCTCGCCGGCGGGGTTCCCGGACACGGTCCTGGAGTGGCGGTTGGCCGTCAGGATGCGGAAGTCGACCACGCGACCCAGTGAGTCTTTGAAGGGGGTCAGGTAGAGGGCCGAGGCGTGGGACGGCCTCCAGCATCCCGCGTACCCGGGTTTTGAGCGCCTGCGGTGCCGCAGCCGCGCCAGTTGTTCACGTACTCTCGCCGATGCCGCGCCGGTTTCGAAGCGGGTGAACGGCGGATATGTGTTCACACGCTCCCCATGTCCTCGGGAGCGCGGAACTTATACGTTGAAGATGCTGACTCCGCCAGGTCCGACCAGGAATCCGAGGACGATGAGCACGATCCCCCAGAGGAGGTCGCGCCTGGCCAGGATCACGTAGATCCCGGAGATGACCAGTATTACCGCGATGATCCAGAGCAAAGTAGCCATGGGTCTGCCACTGCCCTAAGGGGGGTTCGCATAACATGTTTTTTCCCTCATTAATGGGCAAGAGACCCCGGCATCCAACGCCTAGTTGACGATCGTTTGGGTAGCCCGAAAACATGACGAGCCACGGTCACGCTGTCACCGACGCCATCCTCGACACGCTCAAGCGTGCCAGCTCAGGGCTGAAGGACGCCGGGGTGAAATTCGCGCTGGCCGGCGGATGCGCGGCTTACGCGAGAGGCGCCGCACCGTCGCTGCACGACGTCGACTTCATGCTGACCGAGCACGACGTGCCGACCGCGCTGGAGGCGCTGCGCGGGATCGGCTTCCAGACGGCCAAGCCGCCGGAGGACTGGCTGGTCAAGGCGTACGACGAGGGGCGGCTGGTGGACCTGATCTTCCGGGTGTCCGACCAGCCGATCACCGACGAGCTGCTGGACCGGGCCGAGCCGCTGAAGGCGTCCGCCGTGATCGTGCCCGTGCTGGAGGCCACCGACCTGGTCATCTCGTGGCTGCTGCCGCTGTCGGAGCACGCCTGCGACTACGGGGCGCTGCTGGCCCAGGTGCGCGCGCTGCGCGAGCAGGTCGACTGGCCGCGCGTGGCCGTCGTGCTCCAGGACTCGCCGTACGCGATGACGTTCATCACGCTCCTGGAGCGGCTGGACGTGCTGAAGGGCCCGATCGAGCCGAAGGGCGACCCGAAGTGGCCGTGAAACGCCCAGAAGGGCCGCGCCCCTGGGGCGCGGCCCTTCTGTTGCGGCATGTCAGTTACACGAGCCGGCCGTAGTAGTCGCCTAGCCGCGTCCGGTACTCGGGTTCCTTGAACCTGCCCTCGTCCAACTCGGGAGCGTCCTTGATCTCGGCCTTGGTGCGCGCCACGTACACGTTGCGCTCCTGAGGGTCGATGCTCGTGATGACCTGTGCCGGGAGCATGACCTTCTTACCGAAGATCCAGGGGCCGGTGTCGACGATGATGTAGCTCTCGCCGACCTCGTACGTCGCCTCGTCGACGGACCCGATCTTTCCATCGGTCGCCTGGACGTGGTAGCCAACGAGATCCAGGGGCTGGCCGCGGTCGTAGACGTCAGCGCGATAGTTCCAGAGCTCCATGGGGGCTCTCTCCCTCTCTTCTTCCGTCCTTCTCGGGCACGCCTCCTGCTACCCGGCCACGGCCGCGTAAACGTCTTGCAAAGCACTTGCATGCAGGCGAGCGGCAAGCGGCCGGGCGCACCCTCTCCATGAACAGGAGGGGGTGGAACCCATGCGAACCAGCTCAGACCGGCTCTACGAGATCGACGGCCTCCGGCTGCTTGCGGCGCTCTGCGTCGTGCTCTTCCACTACACGTTCTCCGGCTGGGCCGGCGGCAACAGCCCGGTGGCCTTCGCCGCCGAGAGCTCCTGGTCCAAGTACGGTTACCTGGGCGTGGACCTGTTCTTCCTGATCAGCGGGTTCGTGGTGCTGATGAGCGCGTGGGGCAGGAGCCCGCGCTCGTTCGTGGTGTCGCGGGCCGTGCGGCTCTACCCCGCGTACTGGGTGGGCATCGCGGTCACCGCCGTGATCACCGTGACGCTGGGGCAGGGGCTGTTCCAGGTGACGCTGCCGCAGGTGCTGGCGAACCTGACGATGTTCCAGGCGGTGCCGGACATCGCGAACGTGGACGTCGTCTACTGGACGCTCTGGGCCGAGATGCGCTTCTACTTCCTCATCCTGGCCCTGACCTGGATCGGAATGACGCGAGGCCGGGTCATGGCGGGGCTGTGGGGCTGGCTGGGGCTGACGTTCGCGGTGGAGACGGGGCTGCTGCCCGGGTTCGCCGACCTGGTCGTGCAGTCGGAGTTCTCCCACTACTTCATCGCCGGGATGGCCCTGTTCATGCTCTACAAGTTCGGGCTGAACCTCCAGATCGCGCTGCTGGTGCCGATCTGCCTGGGCAACGCGGTCTACCGGGCCATCGGGTACGCCGACGCCGTCGGCTCGCGGTACGCGGTGTCGTACTCACACACGGTGATCACCGCCGTGGTCGTGCTCGTCTTCCTCGTCATGACGCTCGTGGCGTTGCGGGCCACCCGCCTGCTGGCCAGGCCGTGGCTGGTGACGGCCGGCGCGCTCACGTACCCGCTATACCTGCTGCACGGGCACATCGGGTTCATCGTGTTCAACCGGGTGGGGGACGCGGTGAACAAGTACGTGCTGCTGGTCGCGCTCGTCGCGGTCATGTGCGGGGCCGCGTACCTGGTGCACAGGTTCGTGGAGCGGCCGCTCGCACCGGCGTTCAAGCGCCTGCTGTCCGGTCGGCCGGCCGTTCCGTCACTGGGCGTGTTCGTCGCGGGGCGTCCCACAATCTGATGCGTTCTTCCCGTTAAGCCCCCAAGTGCGACTACGATCCCGGTCAAAGCACGCAAAGGGGGCGGGGTTGAGTCTCAGCGGAGAGTACGAGTGGGCTCCACCCGGGGTCGACCCGACGCGGCCCAGCGTGGCCCGGGTACACGACGCGCTGCTCGGCGGCATGGAGAACTTCGCCGCCGACCGCTCGGTGGCCCGCAAGCTGAAGGACACGGTGCCCGAGGTGGTGAACCTCGTCTGGTGCAACCGCGCCTTCATCGGCAGAGTCGTGGACTTCCTCGTCCGCGAGGCCGGGATCAGGCAGATCATCGACCTGGGCGCCGGGCTGCCCACGGTGGAGAACACGCATGAGGTGGCCCAGTTCGCCGACCCCAGGGCCAGGGTGGTGTACGTCGACAGCGACCCCATGGTCGAGCCGCACGCCCGCGCCATCCTGAACGGCAATCCGTACGCCGACGCCATCACCGCCGACGTCCGCGACGTGGACGCCGTGCTCGGCCACCCCTCGCTGCGCCGCCTGATCGACCCGGCCCAGCCCACGGCGATTCTCATCATCGGTCTGCTGCACCTGCTGCCGGACCAGGACGACCCGCACGGGCTGGTCCGGCGGTACATGTCCGCGCTGCCGAAGGGCAGCTACCTGGCCGCCTCCAACATGATGGCCTCGGACAACCCCAAGGCCCAGGCGCTGGAGGCCATGCTCCACGTCACCATGGGCGCCGGCTACTTCCGCGACCGGGACTCCATCGCCGCGTACTTCGACGGGCTGGCGCTGGTGGAGCCCGGGGTGGTGCACTTTCCCGAATGGCATCCGGACGAGCGCCTGCCCGGCCCGCTGGCCACCTGGGAACAGCTCCTGCTGGGCGGCGTGGCCCGCAAACCCTAGCCTCCGCCGCGCCGCGCTAGGGTGAGCGAGTGCACCGACGCTTGATCTGCTCCCCGCCGCCCGCCCTCTAGCGGGCGGCATTCCCTGAGATTCCGGGTCTGACCGATCCGGGGGTGGTTGCTGCCCGCACACCGGGCCCATTCCGACCACTCCATCCGGAGCACTCCTGTCATGACCCATGTCTCCGCCCGGCGGGGCGCCCTTTACGTATCCGTGGCCGCGACCGCCTGGGGCACGGGTGGCGCCGCCGGTTCGCTGCTCTTCGAGTCCGGCGGCCTCGGCGCCGTCGGCGTCTCCCTGTGGCGCTACCTTCTCGGTGCCGCCTTCCTTCTCCTCCTCACCCGCCGCCCCGTCGTGGTCGACGGCCGGATCCTGCTGATCGGCGCCGGAATGGCCGTCTACCAGACCGCGTACTTCGCCGCGATCGCCCACTCCGGCGTGGCGATCGCGACCGTGGTGACGATGGGCGCCACCCCCGTCTTCACCGCTCTGGGCAGCCGCTTCCTCCTCCGCGAGCCGCTCGGCCGCGTCGCGCTCACCGCCCTCGCCACCGCCCTGGTCGGGCTCGTCCTCCTCACCGGGGAGACCGCGCTGCAGGCCCGCACGTCCTCCATCGCGGGCATCGGCCTCGCCCTGCTCTCGGCCGCCGGGTACGCCGGGGTCACGATCCTGTCCCGGAGGCACGGGGGCGACGATCCGCAGGGAGTGGCGATCGGCGGGTTCGTGGTCGGGGCGGCCTGCCTGGCGCCGTTCGCGCTGGTGGAAGGGGTCGTGCCGAACGTGAGCCTGCCGTCCGTGGCGCTGCTGCTCTACCTGGGCGCGGTGCCGACGGCGCTCGCGTACGGCCTGTTCTTCCGCGCCCTGACCGCGCTGCGCGCCACCACGGTGTCGATCATCACGCTCGGGGAGGCCGTGGGTGCGGCGGTGCTCGGCGTGGTGCTGTTCGGGGAGCGGCTCACTCCTCTTGCCTGGTCGGGGTGCGTGCTGCTGCTGGCCGCCGTCACAGTTCTCGCCGTACGGGCTGAATCCGGGTGACTCGGGCATGAGCGATGTGGCGGCGCAGCGTCCCGGATGAGCTAATGTCCGGTACGGCGGCGCTTGCCGTAACGTCGCTCCGCTCCCCTCCCTTGTAAGAGGGAACGGTGTCGGCGAAGCGTGCGTTGGAGGAACTGTGGCCTCAATAAAGGGAATCATCAGGAACCTCTTGGATCGTCCAGGAGGGGTGCCCCTGACCCCCTATGAGAAGACCGTCAAGGCGGCGGAGGGCCGCGCCGATCGGTTGCGCAAGCTCGACGAGCTGCCCGAGCCGAAGATGGACGATCTGGCCGAGTTCTGCGCCATCGCACGCGAGGCCGCCGACAGGACGCTGGGCCTGCGGCCGTACGACGTGCAGTTGCTCGGCACCTTGGCCCTCCTCGACGGGAAGGTCGCCGAGATGGCCACCGGCGAGGGCAAGACTTTGTCCGGCGCCATGGCGGCGGCCGGCTACGCGTTGCAGGGCAAGCATGTCCACGTGATCTCGGTGAACGACTATCTGGCCAGGCGCGACGCCGAGTGGATGGGCCCGTTCTACGAGGCGCTCGGCGTCACCGTGGGCTGGATCGGCCAGAACTCCACGCCGGAGGAGCGGCGCGAGGCGTACGCGAAGGACGTCACGTACGGGCCCGTCAGCGAGATCGGGTTCGACGTGCTGCGCGACCGCCTCCGCACGGAGGCCGGCGAGATCATCGTGCCCGCGCCCGAGGTGGCCCTGATCGACGAGGCCGACTCCGTGCTGGTCGACGAGGCCCGCGTGCCGCTCGTGATGGCCGGGTCCACCGACCCCGGCAGCGCGGTGCCGGAGATGGCGGCGCTGGTCAGGCAGCTCGTACGCGGCTACCACTACGAGATCGACGAGCAGGCCCGCAACGTCTACCTCACCCCCAAGGGCGCCGACAGCGTCGAGAACCTCCTCGGCGTCGAGCTCTACGACGAGCACGAGCCCGGCACGCTCATCGAGCTCAACCTGGCCCTGCACGCCCACGCGCTGCTCGCCCGCGACGTCGACTACATCGTGCGCGACGGCAAGGTCCAGCTGATCAACCCCTCGCGCGGCCGGGTGGCGCTGCTCCAGCGCTGGCCCGACGGGCTGCAGGCGGCCGTGGAGGCCAAGGAGGCGCTGCCGCCGAGCGAGAAGGGCGAGATCCTCGACTCGATCACCGTTCAGGGCCTGATCCGCCGCTATCCGGAGATCTGCGGCATGACGGGCACGGCGGTGGCGGTCAGCGAGCAGCTCGGCGAGTTCTACGGCCTCAAGGTCGCGGTCATCCCGCCCAACCGGCCCTGCGTGCGCGAGGACGAGCCGGACCGCATCTACCCGACCGTCCCCGACAAGGACGCCGCCCTGGTCGAGGAGATCCAGGAGATCCACGCCACCGGCCGGCCGATCCTCATCGGCACGCTCGACGTCGCCGAATCGGAGAACCTCGCCAAGCTCCTCCAGCGCCGCGGCATGGAGCCGGTCGTCCTCAACGCCAAGAACGACGCCGAAGAGGCCGCGATCATCGCCAAGGCGGGGGAGCGCGACGCCATCACCGTCTCCACCCAGATGGCCGGGCGCGGCACCGACATCCGCCTCGGGGACGGCGTCGCCGAGACGGGCGGCCTGTACGTGATCGGCTCGGGCCGCCACGCCAGCAGCCGCCTCGACGACCAGCTCCGCGGGCGCGCCGGCCGCCAGGGCGACCCGGGCGGCTCGGTCTTCTTCGTCAGCACGCAGGACGACCTGATCACCCAGTTCGTCCCCGACGAGCGCCCGCCCGCCGCCGACGCCGACGGCATCGTCCGCCACCGGCGCGGCGCGTACCTCGTCGGCCATGCCCAGCGCGTCGCCGAGGGCGTCAACCTGGAGATACACCGCAACACGTGGCGCTACACCCGCCTCCTGGAGCACCAGCGCGAGCTCATCCTGGAGTGGCGCGACAAGGTCCTGCACGGCGACTCCGCCTCCAAGGCCCTGTCCACGGCCGATGCCGAACGCTGGGAGGCCCTGCCGGAGGACTCCAGGGACGAGACCGCCCGCCAGATCGTCCTGCACGCCATCGACCGCTGCTGGACCGAGCACCTGGCGTTCCTGACGGACCTGCGCGAGGGCATCCACCTGCGCGCGCTGGGCCGGATGAGCCCGGTCGACGAGTTCCACCGGGAGGCGGTGGCCGAGTACAAGTCGCTGCTGGCGGAGGTGGAGCGGCGCTCGCTGGAGTCCTTCGAGGCGCCCGAGCCGGACCTGAAGCGGCCGACGGCCACCTGGACGTACCTGGTGCAGGACAACCCGTTCGGCACGGAGTGGGACCGCATCCTCAAGCGGGTGACGGCCGCCACCCGCCGCGGCTAGCCGTACCTGACAGAAGGTGACAGGTACGGCTGGAACCATGGGCTCATGACGACGAAAGCAAAGCTCCTGGCCGTTACCCTCGACTGCGCGGAGCCCAAGAAGCTGGCCGAGTTCTACCACGAGATCACGGGGTGGGAGATCCAGTACGCGGAGGACGAGTACGCCGCCGTGGGGAACGGCACCACCAGCATCTACTTCGGCCGGATCCCCGACCGCAAGCCGGTGACCTGGCCGAGCCCGGACAAGCAGTTCCACCTGGACTTCCGGGTGCCGGACGTGGAGAAGGCGGCGGAGGAGTACGTCGCCCTGGGGGCCACGAAGCCCGAGTTCCAGCCGGGGATCACGGAGGACGGCGTCGGCTGGATCGTCCTCCAGGACCCCGCAGGCCACCTGTTCTGCGTCTGCCCCGACCGCTCCTGACCTCTTCCCAGCCGGTCACACATGTGTCCTGGCCGGGATCAGCTCCGCCCGAACGATCCACCAAAAGTATGATTCGCCAGCTTTGCTTCCCTCATAAGCTAGAGGAATGCTCTTGGAAGGATCCATGCCCCTGCGCGGGCGCCCATGACCTGGGTCGGCCTGATCATCGCCCTGGCAGGAGCGCTTGGATACGCACTCGGCGCGGCCCTGCAACAGTACGAGGCCGTCGCCGGGGGCGCCTCGCTCAAGCTGGTCCGGCGCCCCCGCTGGTTGATCGGCGGCGCCATCGGCCTCACCGGCGCCTGCCTGCACGCCGTGGCGCTGAGTTTCGCCCCGCTGGTGGCCGTCCAGCCGATCAGCGTCGCCACGCTGGTGTTCGCCGTGCCGCTGGCCGCGTTCATGTACGGGCGCAAGCCGTACCGCGCGGAGATCTTCGGCTCGATCGCGGTGGCGGTGGGCCTGCTCTGGCTCATGCTCCTGGTGCCGCACCACAACGTGACGCCGAGACTGAGTGACGGCGCCGCGCTCGTGTTCCTGGCCGTGATCGGCGTGATCGTCCTGGTGACACAGCTGATCGCGGCCCGGGTGCACGGGCCGAGCAGGGCGTTACTGCTGTCCGTGGGCGCGGGCGTGGTGACGGCGAGCGTGTCCACGTTCGTCCGGGTCGTCGGGGGCGGCATGGAGGGGGACTGGGGCCGGCTGGTGCACTGGTTCACGCTCGCCGTGCCCGTGCTGCTGGTCTGCGCGGTGGTGCTGTTGCAGCGCTCGTACGAGGTCGGCTACTTCGGCATCGCGTACGCCGGCGTACAGGTCATCGATCCCATCACCTCGGTCCTCGCCGGCGTGATCCTCCTCGGCGAGCCCCTGCCGACCAACCCCTCCACCGCGATCCCCGCCATCCTGGCCAGCGCGCTCACCATCGGCGGCACGATCACCCTCGGCCGCCTCGCCCCCGACCACTCCCACCCCACCCCCACGCAGCCCCAGCCGGCCCCCGAGCCGGTGTCCGCGACCTCCCAGGCCGGCTGACCCTTCGTCCGTGGTCAGCAGGTGTCGCGGTGCGGCAGTTCGGGCAGGTGCAGCGACCACTCCTGCGGGGAGAGGGCGCCGTACCGGGAGCAGATGTACGCGGCGTGATCCCGGGGCGCGGGCCCGGGTGCCAGATCGATGGTCAGCACGATTCCGTGTCCGGCCAGGACCCGCAGCCGCCGTCCGTCCCCGGTGATCGTGGCCTGGGCCGCCCGGTCGACGCCGGCCGCGGGCACCGCCCTGTCGGCCACCGGCGTGCCGGTGCCGTCATCGAGCCGCCAGACCCGTACCCGATCGCTGTCCGTGCTGACGAGCAGCCGCCCGTCCGGGCTGAACCGCAGGTGGCCCGGCGAGGGGCGCAGCCGGGCGGACCGGGTGGGCACTCCGTCGAGGCCGTAGATCTGGATCCCGCTCTCCTCGGCGATCGCCACCCGCTCGCCGTCCGGGGCGAACGTCGTGTACTCCCACGGCATCCGGTCCAGCCACGGTGCGCGGGACGGCCGGGGCGGGCGGCGGAGCTCCGAACGATTGCCGGCGAAGACCAGTGCCACCCGGTCCCCGGGGCCCACCACCGCGTACTCGCCCACGAACGCGGCTCGCCGCGCCCTCAGGTCCCACGCCCAGCGCTCGCCCGACAGCCGGGCCGCCGCGAACAGCAGGCCGCCGCCCGGGCTGAACCATGCCGACTGTTCCCCGGGGGCGCCGAGGCCGCGGCCGAAGGGCGGGCCGACGCCGTCGCCGGACGTGGTGTCCCAGAGGTACGAGCGGTCGACGCCGACGAGGGCCAGCGTGTGGCCGTCGGGGGACCAGGCCATGGCGCGCACGGTCTGGACCGGGCCCGCCGTTCGAGCGAGCAGGCGGCGGGAGGGGATGTCGTACACCCGCAGGGTTCCCTCGTCGAGTGCGGCGAGGCGGGAGCCGTCGTCGCTGATGGCGTGGAGGGAGCGGGGGCCCGCGTACGGGTCGGCGAACACGTCCACCGCCGGATCCGCCGACGTCAACGCCCGGCGCGCCTCGGGGATCGGGGCCAGGCGCCACGCGGCCAGGCTGAGCTTGCGGGCCGTCACCGGGTCCGCCAGCCGCAGCGCCTCCGCACGGGAGGCCGCCACCTTCGCCATCGCCTGGTCCAGGCGTCCGTCGGCGGCGCCCCGCTGCCACAGGGCGAGCAGCACCACCACCGACAGCAGCCCCGCCATGACCGTCCACCGCCTGCGCGACCTCCGGCGTACCCTGGCGAGCCCCGCGTCCAGGAACGTCTGCTCGCCGGCGCTCAGCGTCACCCGCCTCCGGCCGCTGGCCGCCCACGCCAGTGCCCTGTCCAGCGGCTCCCCACGGAACAGCGCCGCCTCCCGCCGCCCGCCCGCTTCCCACCGCCGGGCCGCCCGCGCCAGCTCCCTGTGCACGGCCAGTCCGTCGCGCTCGCCGTCCAGCCATTCGTGCAGCCGCGGCCAGGCCCGCAGGAGCGCCGCGTACGTGATCGCCGGCGAGTCGTCACCTTCAGTGAGGAGGCCGGCCTTGCCGTACGCCTCCAGCACCCCGTCGATCGAGGTCACCTCGTCGGTGGCGCGGCCGGCGACCAGGTCGGTTCTGGAGGCGGTGACGATGATGTCGGAGCCGTCGGAGTCCAGGTCCACCAGGCGGAGGAAGACGTCCGGCACCAGGTCCTGCTCGGCCGGGCTGAGCCGCGCGTACACGGTCTCGGCGCGGACGCCCAGCGGCGGGTCGGAGACGGGCTCGGGGGGCAGCAGGCGGCCCTGCTGGGATTGCGGGGTGTCGAGGAGGGAGAGGAGGAGCTGGTGGGCGCTCGGGCGGCGTTCGGGATCTCGCTGCAGGGCGGCGGCCACCAGCCCGCGTAACGGGCGGTCCAGCCGCTCGCCGTGGCCTGATCGCTCGTCCGGGCCGTAGGCGGCGAAGATCAGCAGCCGCCCCCAGGCGTGCACGTCCGCTGCCGGTACCGCCGGCTCCCGGGGGAGACACCAGCCCAGGCCGACCAGGCGCGGCCCCTCGGTGCCCAGGATGACCTTGTCGGGGGTGAGGGACCCGTGCACCGCGCCCGCCTCGTGGGCCGCGGCCAGCGCGGTGGCCACGGCGGTGGCCAGGCGGTAGAGGGCGTCGCCCGTGTACGGGCCGTGCCGGTCCACGACCTGCCGCAGGGTGGGGCCGGGGATGTACTCGCCGACCAGGTAGGGCGGATCGCCGTCCAGGCAGGCCTCCGTCAGCCTGGCGACCGACAGCGACCGCACGCGCCCGGCCGCCGAGGCGGCGGTGGCGAGCCTGGCGCGGGCCTCGGCGTCCGGCAGGCAGGGCACTCCCAGCGCATGCCGCGTGCCCGACTCGTCGTAGGCCTCGCGGACGATGACGCGCCCGCCGCCGTCGAGCCGGGCGCCGAGCCAGTAGCCTCCCAGCCGATCAGTCATACACCCCTTAACGGTCCAAGCGGGCCCGGTGCTGCGGCCACTCCTCTTCGAGGATGCCGAAATAGACCGTGTCGCGCCAGGTGCCGTCCGGCCGCTTGCGATGCCGCCGCAGCGTTCCCTCGTGCACCCCGCCGATGCGCTTGATGGCGTTCTGCGACCGGAGGTTGAGGTGGTCGGTCTTGAGCAGGACGCGGTTGTAGCCGAACGCGAAGGCGTGGTCGATGAGCAGGACCTTGCAGCCGGTGTTCACGGCCGTGCGCCACACCGACCGGCCGTACCACGTCCAGCCGATCTCGATGCTGGCGTCGAAGCCCGGCACGTCGCCGTACGTGGTCCAGCCCACGGCCCGCCCGCTCTCCTTGAGCACCACCGCGAAGGGGACGTGGTTGTCGTCGGTCATCAGCCCGAGGGCGACCTTCCCCAACTCCTCCTCGGACCGCGGCGCGGGCGCGGGCAGCCAGCGCCAGACCTCCTCGTCGGCGCCGGAGGCGGCGAACAGGTCGGGAACGTGGTCGAGGGTGAGCGGTTCGAGCCGGACGACGCCGTTCTCGAGCACCACGGGGGCAGGCAGCTTCGCGGTCATGGCAGGCAACTCTAGGGGCGCCTGTGAAGTCCCGATTATGGCCACCTGCACCTTTTTGTGGGGAACCACCTGTCGACACTCATACCGGCCGGTCGGTAGGCTCGCAGGCATGGACTTCGCCTTTGACAGCGTCACCGAGGACCTGCGCGAACGACTGCTGCGATTCATGGAGGAATGCGTCTACCCCGCCGAGGCCCCCTTCGAGGAGCAGGCGGCGGCCAGCGGCTGGAGCCCGCCACCCCTCATGGAGGATCTCAAGGACGAGGCCAGGAAGCGCGGCCTGTGGAACCTGTTCCTCCCGGGCGAGCACGGCGCCGGCCTGACGAACCTCCAGTACGCGCCGCTGGCGGAGATCATGGGCCGGAGCCCCACCATCGCCCCGACGGCCACCAACTGCGCCGCGCCCGACACCGGGAACATGGAGGTCCTTTCCATGTTCGGCAGCGAGTGGCAGCGCAAGGAGTGGCTGCGGCCGCTGCTCGACGGGGAGATCCGCTCCGCGTTCGCGATGACGGAGCCCGACGTGGCCTCCTCGGACGCCACGAACATCGCCACCTCCATCGTCCGCGATGGCGGCGAGTACGTCATCAACGGCCGGAAGTGGTTCATCTCCGGCGCGATGAACCCCAACTGCAAGATCTTCATCGTCATGGGCAAGACGAACCCGGACGCGCCCAAGCACCGCCAGCAGAGCATGATCCTGGTGCCCCGTGACACACCCGGGCTGCACATCAAGCGCGGCATGCACGTCTTCGGCTACACCGACGCCGACCACGGCGGCCACGCCGAGATCGTGTTCGAGGACGTACGCGTGCCCGTGGAGAACCTGATCGGCGAGGAGGGCGGCGGCTTCGCGATCGCCCAGGCCCGGCTCGGCCCCGGCCGCATCCACCACTGCATGCGCCTGATCGGCATGGCCGAGCGCGCCGTGGAGCTGATGTGCAGGCGGGCCCTGGCCCGGACGACGTTCGGCAAGCCCGTCGCCCAGCAGGGCGTGGTCCAGGAGTGGATCGCCGAGTCGCGGATCAGGATCGAGCAGCTGCGCCTGCTCGTGCTCAAGACCGCCTGGCTCATGGACACGGTGGGCAACCAGGGCGCGCACACCGAGATCCAGGCCATCAAGATCTCCACGCCGATCGCCGTGGAGTGGATCCTGGACAAGGCCGTCCAGGTGCACGGCGCGGGCGGCGTCTCGCAGGACTTCCCCCTGGCAGGGCTCTGGGCGGGCGCCCGCTCGCTGCGCCTGGCGGACGGCCCCGACGAGGTGCACAAGCGGTCCCTGGCCTATCGCGAGCTGAAGAGGTACATGTGAACGAGGCGGAGATCAAGGAGCGGGTCGCGGCGTTCCTCGCGGAGCACGACCCGGACGGGGACCGGCTGGAGTTCCTGCGGGCGAGGTTCGACGCGGGGCTGGCCTGGGTGTGGTTCCCCGAAGGGCTCGGCGGGCTGGGCGCGTCGCGGGAGCTGCAGCTGGTCGTGGAGCGGGAGCTGGCCGGCACGCCGCAGCTCAACGTCGGCGTCCAGGGCATCGGGCTCGGGATGGCGGCCCCGACGGTCCTGGCGTTCGGGACGGAGGAGCAGAAACGCCGCTTCCTCCGGCCGCTGTGGACCGGCGAGGAGATCTGGTGCCAGCTCTTCAGCGAGCCCGGCGCGGGATCCGACCTGGCCACGCTCGCGACCCGCGCCGTCAGGGACGGGGACGAATGGGTCGTCGATGGCCAGAAGGTATGGACGTCCGGCGCCCATCACTCCAGGTGGGCCATCCTCGTCACCCGTACCGACCCGGACGTGCCGAAACACCGCGGCATGACGTACTTCATCTGCGACATGCACGCGCCGGGCGTCGAGGTGCGGCCGCTGCGGCAGGTCACCGGTGAGGCCGAGTTCAACGAGGTGTTCCTGACCGGCGTGCGGCTCCCCGACGAGCTGCGGCTCGGCGAGGTCGGCGACGGCTGGCGGGTCGCGCAGACCACGCTGATGAACGAGCGCGTCGCCATCGGCGGCGCCCCCGTGCGGCGCGGCGGCGGCATGGTCGGCGTCGTGGTCGACTCCTGGCGCGCCCACCCCGAGCTGCGCACCCACGACCTGCACCAGCGGCTGCTGTCGCTCTGGGTGGAGTCGGAGGTCACCCGCCTGTCCGGGGCGCGGCTGCGCGAACAGCTCGCCGCCGGCCAGCCGGGGCCCGAGGGGTCCGGCATGAAGCTGTCGTTCGCCAAGCTCAACCAGGCGCTGTCCGGCTTCGAGGTGGAGTTCGGGCGCGATCTGGGCTACGACGACTGGACGTTCCGCCGCTCCGAGGACGTCGACTTCTACGGCCGCGGCCCCGGCTACCGCTACCTGCGGGCCAAGGGCAACTCGATCGAGGGCGGCACGTCCGAGATCCTGCGCAACATCATCTCCGAGCGGGTGCTCGGCCTGCCCTCAGAGCCCCGCGTCGACAAGGACGTGCCCTGGAAGGACCTGCCGCGATGAGCGACCCGATGACGCTGCTTTACTCCGAGGTCGAGGAGGAGCTGCGGGCCGCGGTGCGCGGGCTGCTCGCCGACCGCTGCCCGCCCGCCGCCGTCCTCAAGCGGATCGAGTCCGAGCCGTACGACCTCGACCTGTGGAAGACGCTGGCGGGCGAGATCGGGGTGGCCGGGCTGCTCATCCCCGAGCAGTACGGCGGCGCCGGGGCGTCGGCCAGCGAGGCGGCCGTCGTGCTGGAGGAGCTGGGCAGGGGAGTGGCGCCGGTGCCGTTCTTCACCAGCTCGGTGCTGGCCACCCGCGCGCTGCTGCCGACCGGTGACGCGCTGCTGGAGGAGCTGGCCGAGGGCAGGAAGACCGCCGCCCTCGTCGTGCCGTTCGCGGCCTCCCCGTACCGGGCGGGCGCGGCCGTGCGGCTCGAGGATGGACGGCTGACCGGGACCGTCACCGGGGTGGCCGGGGCCGACGTGGCCGACGTGCTGCTGGTGCCCGTCGGCGGCAGGCTGCACGCCGTGGAAGGGGGCGCGCTCGTCCAGGTCGTGCCGTCGCTCGACCAGACCAGGCCTGTCGCGACCGTCACCTTCGACGGGGCCGAGGCAAGGGACGTGGGGGAGTGCGACCTGGCGGAGGTGCTCAGGTTCGGGGCGGGGCTGCTGGCGTCCGAGCAGCTCGGGGTGGCCGAATGGTGCCTCGACACGACGCTCGCCTACGTCAGGGAACGCCACCAGTTCGCCCGGCCGATCGGCTCCTTCCAGGCGATCAAGCACCGGCTGGCGGACCTGTGGCTGGACGTCGTACGGGCCAGGGCCGCCGCCCGGAGCGCCGCGACCGACGGCTCCGCGCTCTCCGTGGCCGTGGCCCAGTCGTGGAACGCGGGCGTGGCCGTACACGCCGCCGAAGAGGCCCTGCAGCTTCACGGCGGGATCGGGATGACGTGGGAGCATCCCGTGCATCTCTACCTCAAGCGCGCCAAGGCCGCGGAGATCGCGCTGGGCACGCCCGGCGACCACCGTGCGGCGCTGGCCTCACTCGTCGACGTGCCCGGCCCCGAGTGAGGTGAGCAGCAGGTCGGCGAAGTGCCTGCCCACCTGGGCGCCGGTCAGTGGCCCGTCCACGTGGAACCACGAGCCCAGGTGGTGCACCGAGCCGAAGAAGTAGTCGACGATCAGCTCCGCCGGGACCCGGTCGCTGAAGACGCCCTCGCGCTGGCCCTCGGCCACGAGGCCGCGGAAGCGCTCATGGTAGCGGCGGCGCTCGGCTCGTACAGTCTTCTGCGTCTCGGGCGCGAGCAGGTGCATCGACCTGAAGAAGATCTTGGAGTCGTCCAGGTTCGCGGCCGTGGTCTCCACGACGTCGGCCGCGGCCCGGTGCAGGCGCTGCCGCACGTCGCCGGGGCCGTCGGCGATCCGCGTCAGCCGGTCCATCTGCATGCGCAGCACCCGGCCGTAGATCTCGTGCAGCAGGTCGTCCTTGGAGTCGAAGTAGTGGTACATGGCGCCCTTGGTGACGCCGGCCGCCACGACGATCTCCTGGACGGAGGTGCTCTCGAAGCCGCGCTCGGCGAACAGACGGGTCGCCTCGGCGAGCAGTCGCTGTCTGACCGGTTCCTCTTTCACATGTCCCCCTTTGTCACCTGCTTTAGCATACCGACTGGTCGGTTGAGGTCATTTGCTGGTCTTGCGGGTACTAATTACGTCACCTTAGGCTCGCCTTGGTTGAGGGGCGGGTATCCCTTGACTGGCGAGGGATCTTCGGCGTGGCAGATCCTGCATCACATCTACATTGGGGGTTTGCCGTGCCCGGTGGCTCTATCTATGTGCAACCAGACGAGAAGTACACAGGGTCTTCTCCGCAGTGGTGGTACGAGAAGTTCTGGCGTGAGGACGCGTCCAACCGGCGCAAGTCCCGTTATGTCAAGGCGGCCGTGGGCTTCGTGATCGGGGTAGCGCTCGCGCTGAGGTTCGGCATGTCCGGGGCCGCTCCGCTGTTCGGCCTGCTCCTGGCCGGGCTCGTGGCGGCGGGCGACTGGCTCCTCGACTGGCGTTCCTTCCACGCGACGGCCGTGTGGCGCGGTGCGCGCAAGGGAGAGGCGATCACCGGGAAGCTGCTGCGCAGGTCCCTCGGCCGCCTCGGCTACACCGTGCTCGACGGCCGCGCCATCCGTGGCCAGGCGTCGATCGACCATCTGGTGATCGGCCCGGGCGGCTTGTGGATCATCGACAACGAGTCCTGGAGCCCCGACACCGAGATCGCCTGCTACGCCGGCCGGCTGTTCTTCGGCGAGAAGTACGGCACCAAGACGGCCAAGCCGCTGGTGGAGGCCTCCGAGGCGTTCGCCGAGCTGCTGAGCCGCGAGACGCGCATCCCGGTGACGATCACGCCGTTGCTCGCCGTCCACTGCGGGCTGCTGCCCAAGGGCGGCATCGTGGTCGCCGAGGGCCTGACGCTGCTCAAGCCGCGGCTGGCGGCCAAGGTGATCAAGTCGGCCGACCACGTCGCGCTCAACGCCGAGCAGATCGAGCTGCTGACCCGCACCGCGGCCAGGGAGCTGCACCGCGCCTGAGGCTTCAAGCCGGCGCCGGCGGCTTCAGGCCGGCGCCTCAGGCTTCAGGCCAGCGTCTCGATGAAGGCCGTGAGCTGGGCGACGTTGCGGCACTCGTGCATGGGGACGACCGCTCCGTACTCGCTCGCGACCGAGTCTCCCGTGTCCCACTGCGCCACGGGCTCGGGGTTGAGCCAGTACGCGTGCCGTGAGCGGCCCACGAGCGACCTGAGCACGTCCAGGGCGGGTGGCTGGTAGTTGGAGCGGGCGTCGCCCAGGATCAGCAGCGAGGTCCTGGGCCCGATGGCGTCGCCGTACCGCTCGGCGAAGCGCTCCAGCGAGTGCCCGTAGTTGGTACGCCCGAAGCGCACCATGTCGGCCTCGTTCGTCAGCCTGGTCATGGCCTCGACCACGTCGGCGCCGGGGACGAAGAACCGGGTGATCTCGTCCACCGTGTCCACGAACCCGAACGCCCGCACTTTGGTGAACTGCTCCCTCAGCGCGTACGTGAGCAGCAGCGTGAAGTGGGCGAACGACGAGACCGAGTCGCTGGTGTCGCAGAGGATGACCAGCTCGGGCTTGTGCGGCCGCGGTGGCCTGAAGTGCGTGGTCAGCGGCACGCCGCCGCTCTGCAGCGAGGCCCGCACGGTCCTGCGGAAGTCGAGGCGGCCGCGCCTGCCCTTGCGCTGCTTGATCGTCAGGCGGGTGGCCAGGCGTCTGGCCAGCGGATGGACCTCGCGGCGCAGCCTGGCCAGATCCGCCTTGGTGATGCGGAGGAAGTCGATCTGGTCGAGCGGGGGCCGGACGGCGGAGCGGGCGATGCGCTCGATCCCCGAGTCCTCGGCGATGCGGCGGCGCACGTCGGTGGCCACGGCCTCCTCGAAGCGCCGGGTGTTGTCGTAGACCGTCCTGCGGGCGTTCTTCTCGGCCAGGCCGCCGCGCTCCTGGCCCTGCAGGACGTTCTGGAGGATGCGGGCCATCAGCGTCTCGGGGGAGAGGGCGCGCATGACGCTGTAGGAGAACCAGTTCTGCCGCCCGGGGGTGGCCGCCGGCTGGTGGCCGAAGCGCCCCACCATGGCCTGGGCGAACTCGCGCAGCTCCTGGTCGGTGCCGCCGGTCAGGAGCCGGGCGAGATGGTCGCGCAGCTCGTCGACGGGCGCCGTCTCCAGGTCGATCGGCCGCTCGGCGCGCTCGGTGTGCATGCCGGACGTCGAGGCCGGGAACCACAGGTCGAACAGCACGTCGAACCCCGGCCGGTACGCGGGCTTCTTGACCAGCGTGGCCGCGTAGGCGGCGCGCAGCGACTCCCGCTCGCTGAGCTCGATCACCCGCAGCGCGTGCGCGGCGTCCAGCCCCTCGGCCACCGACACCGGGATCCCGGCCTCGCGCAGCGCCCGCACGAACCCGACATGCCTATCGATCAGCGACATCCGGCAACCCCAGCTCCTTGACCGCCCGCGCCTGGTCGGAGGCGTGCTTGAGCACCACGCCCAGCGTCCCGGCCACGGTGGCCTCGTCGAGGTCGTCCCGCCCGAGCGCCAGCAGCGTGTTGGCCCAGTCGACGGTCTCGGCCACCGACGGCGCCTTCTTCAGCTCCAGCGCCCGCAACGTGGCCACTGTCCTGGCCAGCCGCTCGGCCAGGTCGGCCCGGATGCCCGGCACCTGGCTGAGCACGATGTCCCGCTCCCGCTCGGGGGTGGGGTATTCGAGGTGCAGGTAGAGGCAGCGCCGCTTGAGCGCCTCGGACAGCTCGCGGGTGGCGTTGGAGGTCAGCACCACGTACGGCCGGCGCGTGGCGGCGATCGTGCCCAGCTCCGGGATCGTGATCTGGAAGTCCGACAGCAGCTCCAGCAGCAGCCCTTCGACCTCGACGTCTGCCTTGTCGGTCTCGTCGATGAGCAGCACGGTCGGGCCGGCGGCCCTGATCGCCTTCAGCAGCGGCCGCTCCAGCAGGAACTCCTCGGAGAAGATGTCGTCGTCCGCGCTGGTGGCCTGGATCCTGAGCAGCTGCTTCTTGTAGTTCCACTCGTACAGGGCCCTGGCCTCGTCGAGCCCCTCGTAACACTGCAGCCTGATCAGCTCGGCCCCGGTCGCCAGGGCCACGGCCTTGGCCAGCTGCGTCTTCCCCACGCCCGCGGGGCCTTCGACCAGCAGCGGCTTGCCCAGCGCCGCGGCCAGGAACACCGAGGTGGAGATGGCGTCGTCGGAGAGGTAGTCGACGGCGGCGAGCCGCTCCGCCACCTCGGCGGGAGAGTCGAACATCGATGATCCTGTCTGCCGGAGCCGGGGGCCGAACTTTATTCTAGCCTTGACCGCCCGACAGGCCCGCCTGCTACCGATTCGACCAGGATGCGGATCACCGGTATATTCCTCTCTGCAAGCGCCGCTAGCTCAGTTGGTTAGAGCAGCTGACTCTTAATCAGCGGGTCCGGGGTTCGAGTCCCTGGCGGCGCACCGCACGAAAAGGGCGGGGATGCCAAGGCATCCCCGCCCTTTTCGTTGTCAGGATTCGACGCTCTCCGCGTTCTGGGCGCTCAGCTGCGCCTCCTGCTGCACTTCCTGGATCTGCTCCTGGGTGACGTTGAGGTTCCCGAACTCCTTGACCGCCTGGTAGTACGTCCAGGCCAGGCCGTTGCAGGTGGACTTGGAGACGCCCGAGTACCTGGCGCACACCTGCTTCATGTCGTAGTAGAACGAGTCATCGATGCGCGACTTGTTCGCCGGGAACTGGCTCACGTCCTTGTAGTTGCGGTAACCGAAATCGTGCCTTCTGCACGGCATCCGGAAATCGAAGCCGAGCGGCTGGTCCGGGCTGCTCGAGCACAGGTCGGTCGACCAGTCGAAGGCGTAGTCGGCCCACGCGGCCTGGTTCTCCCAGGCCGCCCGCCAGGACGAGGCGCTGGCGGCCGTGGGCTGCGAGAAGCCGGAAAGAGCGGCGAGCTTCTGCTCCAAGGTCACCGCGTGGGCGGGCAAGGCGAACCCGAGTACGGTGATCACAGAGAGGGCGAAAGCGGCGAGTAGCGCGCGGGATCGTCTGACCATGAGGACCTGCTCCTGTTGCCGGGGGGTCGGATGCACGTCCTCACGATGACCCGAAACCATCGGGAAGGGCAGAAGCAGATCTTGCTCAATTCCGAAAGAAGGGTTCGCCGAGTCTCGATCTTTACATGGCGCCGCTTTTCTGTCAGTCGTGGAGTCAGTGAGGCCCGATGTCCTCCAGGGTGAAGCGCGCGTTCCACTCCCGCACCCACCTCCGGCCGAAGCCCTCGGCCGAGTTCAGCGGCGTGGCGGCCGCGTCGAACTTCCCCGTCGCCGGGTCGAAGGCGAAGCCGGCGGCGGTGTCCTTCCTGACGTTGTAGGAGTCGAAGTCGGGGTTGAACGTCTTGTTGCTCAGGCCGCCGGCGTCGTCGGTGTAGGCGAAGCCGCCCGACGCGATGCTCACCGACCGGGTCAGCACGTTGTGGGACGGCACGTACACGGAGTCCGGGTCGCGCCAGACGTACGCCTCCGTGCACTCCGTGGTGCCGACGGCGGTGCAGATCCGGCCGCTCGCGTCCGCCGGGACGTACCAGGACCGGATGTTCGGGTACTGGCGGCCGTAGTGCCGGTACCACTTCTCGACGTTCTCGCGCGTGTTGGTGAAGCCGGTGCCGTCGCCGGCCTTCAGCATGTCGTTGAAGCGCTCGACCACGACCTTGGAGTTGGGCACCGGCAGCCGCCCGCCGCTCTCGTGGTAGAGCTTGTCGTGCCCGACGTACGTCACGTCCTTGAACACGTTGTCGGTCGCGACGTTGCTGTGCCCCGACTGGTAGAACAGGCCGTGCTGGGCCCCGTCGAAGAAGTTGTGGTGGATCACCATCCCCGACATCCCGTCGTCCATGTAGACGGCCTGGTTGCCCTTCGGCCCGACGTTCCTGAACAGGTTGTAGGAGATCACGTTGTTCAGGTACGTGTAGTCGCGGCCCGCGTAGATCACCCCCTGGTCCGAGGCGTTCGTCACGAGGTTCTCGAACCGGTTGTGACTCACCTCCATGTCGTTGCCCATGATCTGGATGGCCATGTGTGGCGCGTCGTGGACGTTGTTGTACCTGAAGGTGTTGCCGACGCCGTACAGGTAGCCCGCCGGGGTGTAGGTGGCGAGCTTGGAGAAGTCGTAGATCTCGTTGTGCTCCACGACGTGGTCGCCGCGCTCCAGCGAGTCGCGGTCGCCGCCGGCCGTGAACACCCCGCCGCCGCCCAGGTCGTGCAGCCTGCTGTTGACCACCCGGTTGCGGTGGCCGCCCCGGCTCGTGCGGTATTCGGCGATGGCCGTGATCGCGTCGTTGGCCTCGCCGATCGCGACCGCGTCCATGCTCACGTTGAGGATCTCCAGGCCGTCGATGGTGCACGACTCCGCGTCCAGCAGGCGTACGCCGGTGCCGGTCGTGCCGTTGAGCTTCAGCCCCTTGAGCGTCACCCCCTTGACGTTCTCCAGCGTGAAGAAGGGGGCGTCGAAGGAGGTCAGGCTGATCCGCTTGCCTTCGACCGTGCCGCCGGGCGGGTAGTAGTAGAGGGCGTCGCCGCCGTTCCAGCGGTCGATGTAGTACTCGCCCTCGGCGTCCAGCTCGCTCAGCACGTTCTGGGCCACGAACGACGTCCACTTGTCCGTGGCCGCGTACATCGTGGGGTAGCGGGTCCTGAGCTCGTCACCGTTGACGGAGTCGATGCGTACGCGGTCGTTGGCATAGTTGTTGCCGAAATATCCGGACAGCCAGCCGTCGGTCTCGTACGTCGTGTTGTCGGGGGTCCCGCCGGGCGGCGGGGCCCACGTGGCGGAGCGCTCCTTGAGTGCGGGGTCGACCGCGGTGTAGGCGGGGCCGGGCAGCTTCAGCATGTCCTCGTAGGGCAGGGTGGTGCCGTCGGCGGTCTTGTCCGAGAAGTAGTCGCGGGCGCCCTTCGGCGCCTCTTTGACGGTGAGGTCGGCGCGGTCCAGCTTCTCGCCGCCATTCGGATACTGCGCCAGGGTCTGCGCGACGTCGTCGTTGATCAACTCGGGCGCGTACGGCTGCGGCTTCCAGTTGAACCCGTTCTTGTTGAGCCGCCCGGCGGGGATGCCCTCGGCGGCCAGGTCGTAGACGTAGACATTGCCGGACACCGAGTCCCGGACCCGCGACTTCGACGACCACTTGGCCTCGCCCGCCGGGAGGTCGCTCAGCCTGCGGAACTTCTCCGGCGAGAGCGTGGTGACCCCGGCGAACTCCACCCGCTCGCCCCTATAGGCGGCATAGGTGACGTAGGAGTTGCGCTCCCCGCTGAGCTGGACGGTCCTGGACGTCCGGTAGACGCCGCCCCTGATGCGGACGGTCCCGGGGGAGCGGGCGCTCGTCCGGCCCGCCAGCGCGTCGCGGGCCTGCTCGACGGTCGCGAACGGGTCCTGCTCGGTGCCGCGGGCCCCATCCCTGCCGTCCGGCGACACGTACACGGTGAGCGGGGCGGAGGCCGACGCCAGGGCTTGCGTCGCGGCGGTCGCCGGTAAGACCGCGACCAGGATGACCATCACGTTTCTGATTCGGCTGCGTCGCACCATAATCGATAAAATATTACGGGTGTGACCCAGAGATCAATCGTTTGACCGAGGCCGACCCTCAGCGGTCGTGGAGACGGCGGAAGTCGTCCAGGCTCTGGCGGTAGAAGGCGAGATCGCTCTCCAGCTTCTGCCTGGTGAGCCGATGGGGCTCGGACTCCCGCAATGCCCTGCCCATCTCGCTCCAGAAGTCGTCAGGGGGCAGCTCGGCGGCGCCGCCGGGGAAGAACTTCAACGCCTCGGCCACGGCGTCGGCGGCGAAGCGCCAGTCGGTCTCGACCTTGCCGAACGCCTCGGGGTCCGAGGGGTCCGCGGCGAAGAACAGCGCGCCCTCCAGAGCCCGGCTCGCGTAGGTGGTGGCGATGAGCACCCACTGGCCGGGGTCGATCAGCTCGGAGAGGCCGGTGCCGAAGAACAGCCCCGCCTGCCTCGCCACGACCTCGGCCTCCTCGGGAACCAGGACCTCCGCGCCGCCGAGCCGCACCACCCAGCCGTCCGGGTCCTGCTCGACCACCGCCCGGCGCGACGCGCCCGCCTCACCGCCGCCGGCCACCAGGTCGAAGTAGACGTATGCCTCCACGAGGGAACGGGCCAGACCGCGCTCAGGCATGCCGGCCCGCCAGGTCCTGGTAGGTGTCCCTGACGACGAGCAGCCGGTCGAGCTGGAACCTGCCGGGGTCGTCCGCCCGCAACTGCTGCCCGCGCTCGGACCAGAACCCGTCGTCGGGCACCGCGTCCGCCCCCGGCGGCACGAACTTGACGACCTCCTCGACGGCCGCGGTCGCGACCCGCAGCGTGCGCCGGGCCTCGGCCTGGTCGTCCACCGGCACGTTGCCCGCGCTCACGTCGGCCACCCACAACCATTCGCCCGCGTCGAGCAGCTCGGACGGCTCCGTCCCGCCGAACGTCGGATAGCCGGTGGGCAGCACGGGACGCTCCGGCAGGCCGAACAGGTATTCCCGGGCCGTCCCGCACTCCCCGCACCCGCCGGAATAGCGGTTGACCAGACCTTCCTCGACGCTCACCAGCCCGCTGTGCCAGGTCGTGTCCACCGACCCGCAGGCGCACGGGTGCAGATCGAGGTAGAGATGCGCCTCATCCCTCGTCCGCGCCACCGCGAATGCCATAGCCGTCCTCTCCTCGGGAGTCCCATCATGCCGGAACGCGCGATCCCGGTCACACCGCCATCGTGCGTGCCACGGCCGGTGCCTGCCCGGTGCGCAGGCCGCACTCGCACGGCCCGTCGGCGGGGCACCGGCAGTTCTCCTCTTCCGGCTCGTCCCAGCCGGTCGCGTTGGCGAGCGTGCGCAGGCGGTCCATGTACGCCGGCAGGTCCCGGGGACGCGCCCCGTCCGCCAGCCTGGCGAGCTCGGTGGCCAGCGGCTGCGGGACGAGCTGCCACACCTGGGGGCGGGTGGTGGCGAGCAGGTCGTGGAGCACGCCGAGCCGGGCCGGCCGCTGGCGGACGGTGGCCGCGCGCGCCTGGCGCACGGCCTCGTACAGCTCGGCCAGGGCCGCCTGGTCGCCGGCGGCCGTCGCGCCCAGCGTACGGGCGACCGCTCCGGCAACGGTCGCGGCGGCGGCCCGCTCGTTCGCGCCGATCGTGCGGCGGCCGTCCACCTGGACGGTCAGCATGCCCGTGTCACCCGCAGTGTCACCCACCGGAGCCGACCGCACCTCGACGGGGATGGGCGGGCGGCCGGGGAGCACGATGTCCAGCAGGCCGGAGCCGTAGTCGTGGACCCGGGCGCCCATGAGCGCCGCGCCGCGCTCGACGGCCCTGGCCGCGGCCGTCTCCGGCAGCGTCGCATGGCCGCGGATCGCCGTGACGTCGGCGGGAGAGAGCTCGCCCGCCCGCGCCAGCGCCAGCAACCGGGGCGCCGCTCCGGCCTGGCCGGGCGCCAGGCCGGCCCGCGCCGCCTCGGCACGCAGCGCCTCGGCCGCGCCGCTCCAGCCGCCTTCGGTGACCGCGCGGGCCAGCCCGCGCAGCCGCGCGAGCGTCGCGGCGTCGGCCACCCCGAGCATCTGTCCCGGCGCCGTGGGGTGTGCGCCGAAGGCCGGCCCCGGGCCGAGCGTCCGGCCCGCCGGGCGGCCGTCCAGCGCGGCCGCGTGCGCGGCGATCTGCTCGGCCACCGCGACGACCCCGCGCCCGCCTCCGTCGGCGGGCACGCGAAGCGCCAGCCGCCCCGGCTCGCGCGAGTCGACGGTCACGTCCGTGGCGCCTGGCGCGGCGTCGGCCAGCGCCACGGTGAAGGTCCCGCTCCTGGTGGACACCGTGAACTCGCCCAGGGGCCCCGCCGGAGCCAGGTCGGCGACGCCGGCGGTCTGCGCCAGCCTGCCGAGCCCGGCCGGCGAGGTGTCCAGCCCCACCGGACCTCCCCCGTTGAGCAGCCGCGCGAGCCGGCTCAGCGGCTGAGGGGCGGCCGGCGCCCGCGGGCCCGTTCCCCACGGTGGCGCGGGCGGGGTGTGGCCGCGGCGTTCGAGGTCGGCCGCGATGGCGTCGATCGCGTCGGCCAGGAGCGAGCGCGTGGCCGGGTCGGAGGTCGCGTGCCACTTGCGCGACAGGTGGGCGTGCTCGTTCAGGCGGGGGAGCAGGCAGTAGTCGGTGCCCTCGGTCTGGTGTTCCGACAAGGCGGTCCTGATCACGCCCTGCGGGGCGCCCGACGACGCGGCGAGCGTCTCCTGAAGGACGTGCGAGAGCTCGTGCACCAGGACCGACGACACCACGTCCGGGTGCACGCGCGGCCAGAAGCGCATGACGTGCGGGTCGTCCGCCGTGCCCGCACGCAACTCGGTGGAGGCGTCGAGCCCTTCGCCAGGTTCACCGATCAGCACGCGGACGTGCTGATCGGGCGCGTTGGGGACCTGGACGGTCATCGTGTCGCCGTTCCAGGCGACGTGCGCGGCGGCGCCGCCCAGGTCGCCGAGGGTGATGTTCTGGTTGCGCAGCTCGTCCACGGTCAGGTCGGGGACCCCGTCGGGCCGGGCCGACCGGCTGAAGGGCGTGCCCTCGATCGCGGGATCCGACATGGCCACCCCTTGGGCGACGCTGCCTCCCACCGGCTGGTTCTCCTCTTCCCGGTCGGCGGGCCAGGCCGGCTTGGCGGTGTCGAGCGCGAAGACGCCACGCGCCATCAGCTCGGCCTTGACCTGATGGGAGAAGGTGCCGGGGTTCTCGGAGTTCATGAAGACGTCGCGCAGATCGAGGCCGACCTGGTGGGCGGCGTCCAGCACCGCGGGGGAGAGGGTGGTGAAGGCCTCGGCGAACCCGCCGTCGGGGGTCTCGCTGTGCACCGAGCCGTCAGGGGCGGCCACGTAACGATGGAGGCCGTCCGCCTCCCGGACCGTCACACGGGCCACCGCACGGCGTTCGCGGGCGGCCAGGCGCGCGTCCTGCAGGACCTGGATCAGCCCTACGCGGCCCTCGGCCGGCACGAACTTGAACGTCGGCCATCCCTGATCAACGAGGGGCGCGAGCCGCACGTTCGCCTCCACCCGGGCGCGCAGCTCCGCGATCTCCTCCTCGAAGAGCGTCACATCCACCCAGCCGCTGCTGGCGCCCGGCAGATGGATCGGGTCGCCGACGACGCGCTCGTCTCCGTTCCGCAGCCGCGCCACGTGCTCGAAGGTGAAGTCGTAGTCCACCCTGAGCCGGACGGTGTAGGCCTGGCTCTTCTCGGACTTGGTGCGCTCGCGGCGCCCCCCGTTGTGGTCGGTCACGCTCTCGGACGCCTGCTCCCCGGCCCGCACGCCGCCGTTGAGTCCCGACTGGCCGTCGCTCATGCTGCCGCTCTCGCCGACCGGCAGCGCGCGACCGCGGGACACCGTCACGTTCTGCGCGTTGGCCGTCCTGTCGACCTCTCCCTTCTCCGCCTCGAACGGGCCGGCGACGATGGTGAAGTCCGACATGCGGGCCCGGATCCTGACCTGGGCGCCCTGGTCCTTGAACTTCTGCCTGGCCACCCGCACGACGATGTCGCCGCCTGGCCCCGTCATCCGTTCGAACCCGGTCAGCAGCGCCCCCAGGGACAGCCGCTTGGTTATCTCGGACAGGCGTTCCGTGACCGCCTTGGCGCCCAGCATCTTCGTCAGCTGCGCGGTGACGACGTCGAAAAGGCTGGGTTTACGCGGGTCCTCCCACAGCGCGTCCGTGAAGAAGCCGGGATGCAGCTCGACCTGCCGGGGATCGGACGTCATGACGACCTGCCCCGGATCCTCGTCGACGGGCCGAACCATGCCGATCGGGATGCGCCGCACCAGCGTGGCGTCGTATTCGACCGTGTGGGTGGAGGGGGGCCTGCGCCGGAGCTTGCCCGCCGCCTGCTGGACCTTGGCCGGGATCGTGCCTCCACGCACCGGCGTGCGCTTGACCTCGATGACCAGCCTGGGCTTCTGCTTGACCCGGTTGATGCCGTTGAACCGGGCCACCCGCTGCAGCCGCGTGCCCTGCTGGTTGGTGGAGCCGGTGTAAGAGCGGCCCCGGTCCGTCGACACGCCGGCCCCGCGGCCGTCGCCCTGGTCCGAACTGCCGTAGTCCAGGCCCGCGGAGTAGGAGCCGTTGTACGACTCGGAGTGCGACAGATCGGTGTAGCGGTAGCGCTGCATGATGACCCCGGCCTGCTTGAAGCGCGAGAGCAAGGTGGCCTTGCGGGAGTCTGCGGGGTTGTCGTACACCAGCCGGGTCGTGACGGTCACCTCCTCGGCCTGCCCGACCTGGGAGCCCACCTGCACGTGGTAGCTCTTCTGGAAGCCACGCGCCGAGAACATGTCGGGAACGTGGATCTTCACGGCGTCCTGGGAGAAGTTGACGCTCAGCTCCTCGCTCAGGGTCGGACTCCCGTCCACCACCTCGGGGGCGGCGGCTCGCACGGCTTTCAGCACGGCGTCCGCGACGTCGATGGGATTGCCCTGTTCGTCGGTCAGTTCGAGCGATTCCGTCGTGCCCAGGCCCATCCCGTCCTCGTTCGACGGCGACAGCACGACCTCCCTGGAGCGCTCGACCAGGTCCGCCGCCTCGCTCAGCGTCTCGTCCAGCCGCTTCTCCTCATTCGCCTGCCGGGCCGTGGTCGCCTGCGGGCCAAGGCCCGTCAGCTCCTGGAGCTTGGCGAGCAGCGCCCGCCGGGGGGTGCGGTCGGCGTACCCCACGTCCTCGCCGGCCCTTCGCGCCTTGGCCACGTCCATGACGTACCTCTGGACGAGGGGCACGGCGAGGGACGGGTCGAGGGGCAGGCTGCCGTTGAGCAGCCGCTCGATGGCGTCGGCCACCAGGGCGCCCGGCAGCGGGAGCTCGCCTTCGGAGTACAGCTGCAGCGCTTCCTCCTCGGGAAGCAGGAACAGCCCGGTGCCCTGTGCCGGGGCCTCGCTGTTCTCGCCGAGCGGGACCCGGTCCCCCAGCGGCAGCGCGTGCGCCGCGTTCTCCGAGCCGGTGAGGGTGAGGTCCACGTTGGCACGCAGGACGTACTGGCGGCCGAAGAAGATCGTGAGCTCCTCGGTGCCCCAGATGTCGAGGATCGACGTGGAGTCGGAGGTGCCTCCCGACCGGGAAGGCAGCGAGAGCTTGCCGCCGTCGTTCGACGTGCCGCCGTCGTCGAGGTCGGAGACGTTCGTCGAGGCGCCGGCGGACACGCCGGACGACCCGCCCCAGGACACGCCGGCGCTGCCGAGCCCGAACAGGATGTCGCCGTTCACCTGGTCGACGACGCCCACCACTTCCGTGTCGCCGACCTCGCCCCGCACCGTCAGCGACGAGCGGGTGGGCATTCCGCGGGTGCGGATCCCGAGGCCGCTGGTGAGCATCCTCATCAGCGTCCTGGGATGGGCGACGAGATTGCGCACGCCCAGGGTCGCCTTGATCATCTGGTACGCCACCGAATCCTCGCGCATACCTCTCGGCAGCACTTGCTTCGCCGCGGACTCCAGACTGCCGTGCGTGTCGAAGTGGATGAGCTTCGCCCTGGACAGCACCTTCCGCGACATCTTGCCGATGGGCATGGGCGCCGATCCGTCCTCTGAAGGAAGGTGGTCCGCCGCGAACAGCAGCTTGGCCCTACCACTTTCGGACGCCAGGGTGGTCGTCGTGCCGTCGTGCACAAGCGTGGCGGTCAGGTCGTGGCGCACCGAGAAGCCCGCGACCGGGCCGGTGCTCTCGTGCAGGATGGGCACCACGTTGACCGTGTCGCCGTCGCTCGAGCCCGCCGTACGGGTGCGGTTGCCGCCGGCATTGACGCCCGCCTCGTGCGACAGGCCGTCGTGCCCCTGGTCGGGACCGTCGCTCTCGCTGACGGAGGCGCCGCCCCCGTACGTCCTGGACCTGCTCGTGCCCTGGGCCGAGGTGTCGGAGCCGATTTCGAGGTTGACCACCGTCTCCGACTCCGTGTACCCGAGGTACTTCACGTCGTCGAAGTCCTGCTTCAGCGACAGGTGCAGCACGTAGTGCTCCGGCGTGCTGTTCAGGCCGTGCATCACCAGGTCGACCTGAATGCCGTCCTGGGCCAGCGAGTCGTACCCGGACCTGATCCGGTGCTCGGAGAGCTGCTCCATGACCTCCTGGCGATTGAGAATCTGGGAGGCGCGCGCGAGCAGGTTGGACGAGTACTGCGGCACGCCGTTCACGGTCTTCGGGATGATCCCGCGCTCGGCGAGCTCGTCCAGCACCTGATCCCTGACCTCGTCCAGCCCGTCGATGTCCTGGACGAGGGCGGGGCCGGCGCCCCGCATCTGTCCCGGGCCGTCGCCGAGCCACACGGGCAGCTCGGGCTTGCGCCCCGGCGGCGGATCGGGGTTCATGTCGCCGCGCAGCACCTGGTTGCCGTCCGCGTCGAGGAGCGGCTGTCCGTCCCTGTACACGAGTGCCGCGCTGTCGACGGGCAGGCCGAAGCGGTAGGCGGCCGACTCCCGCATGCTGACCACCGCCTCACTGCGCATCGGCCGCAGCGTGACGGGCGGCTTGCCGATCACCTCCACGGTGAACGTGGTCTCCACCACGAGCCGGTAGCTCTGCTTGTGGCTGGTCTTCCTGTGCACGCTCGGGTGGATGGCCTGCTTGTTGGCGGTGGCCGAGTAGGACCGCGACGCCGCCCGGGAGCCTCTGACCTGCGGCCCGATGGTGGGATGGTAGCCGCCGACGCCGACCCCCTGCAGCGCGTCGTGCCTGAACCCGGCCGAGGCGCTCGCTTCCAGCGACCCCCCGGACGACGCGCCGCCCGGGGTCGCGACGAAGTCGACGAGCACCTCCTCCTCCCACTCATCCGAAGTCGCCCCGCCCAGCGGCTCGCTCTCCACGAGCACGATCCGGCTCTTGGCGGTTACCTTCGCGTGCGGCTCACCGTTCCTGGTGAAGACCTGCTCCCGCCCTTTGTTGACGGCATCGCGCAGCCGGTGGGGCAGCACGTCGGTCACGAACGTGCGCAGCTGGTCGTGGGGGACGGCGCCGACCTTGGTGTACTCCCCGCCGAGTGTCGCCGCGATCTTGTCGAGGGCCTCCTCCAAGCCGTCCATGCTGGTGAGGACGTGGTTGGGGAGCTTCGGGTCCCGCTTGTCGTCGCCGATCCAGGCCAGCTTCCGCGGCGGCTGGTCGGTGAAGGAGTGCGAGACCCACATCCGCTGCGCGGGCGAATCGCCGGGTTTGCCGGAATTCACCACGGTGGTGTCCCGCCAGCTCGTGTCCTGCCCGGTGCGGATGTCGACGGTCCACGTCGCGGCGGCGTCGAACAGCAGCGACTCGCTCCTGTTATCGGCGACGGAGCCGCCCTGCGCGTACATCCCCGCGCCGCCCGTCGCCGACCAGTTGCGCCCGGCGGCGACCCCGAGGCCGACCCCGAGCAGCTCGACCAGCGTCCTGGGCACCTCGCCCTCGGCCAGAAGTTGCGCCAGGACGGAGCTGTCGAAGCCGACGTTCATCCCGCCGCTGCCCGACTCGGTGGCGGTGACCGTGCGGCCCGCCTGGAAGAACAGGCCGACCATCATCTCCGATGCCTTGACGCCCGGGTCGAGCACCTCGACGAGGTCGGAGAGTGAGAGCCTGACCCGCACTTCCGCCGCCCTGCTGCCGCGGCCGACGCGCAGCACGGCGCCGTCGGAGACGATCTTGTGGAAGTCGGCCCGCAGGGCGCGCTCCAGTTCGTCCGGGGTGAACTGGTGGCCGATCTTGTTGCGTCCCAACATCTCGTTGACGGCGGTGGTGAGCGCGTTGAGGTGGGCGAGCCGGCCCGTCGGCATGGCCGTGGACAGGCTGTCCTTGTGCGGCAGCGCCTCGGCCAGCGCGTCCAGATAGCCCTTGTGGCGCCGCCTGGCCTCGGCCTCCAGCGACCGGGCGATGGCGGCCATGCCGACCTCTCCCGGCTGGGTGGGCCCTCCTGGCTGCCTCATCGCCGCGAGCAGTTGCTCGTAGACCTTCCGCGCCTTCGTCGCCTCCGCCAGCGCGGGGGCGTACGCCTGCGCGATCCTGGAGTGCCGCTTCTGCGTGGCCAGGTGCGTCCGCATCTCCTGCCGCGCCTTGCGGGCCCGCTCGGACCGGCCCTGGTCGTGCTGCATCCGCGCCTTCACCGCGTCCCGCGCCGCCTTGCGGGCCTGCTTACCTGCCTCTTTCGCGCTGTCCTTCTTGGCACTGATCTGCTTCTGGAGCGCATGCTCCGCCTCGATCAGCGCGTTGATGACGTCCTGAACCTCCTGGGTGGACGGGTGCTCGCCGGGTAAGGCCGGGGCGTGGCTCGGCCGGGCGGTTTGTCCGGGCGCCCAGGGCGGCAGGGGCGGGGTGTGACCGCGTTCGTGCAGCTTGCGCGCCACGCCGTCGATGTCGACGGCGAGGAGCCGCTTCTCCGGGAGCGTCTGGGCCTGGTGCCACTTCCCGGCCAGCAACGACAACTCGTTGTAGAAGGCGGGGACGCACGCGTCCTGCGTGGCCTCGCCGCCGCGTCGGCGCCGTAGGAAGCCCTGCCGCCTGCCCTCGCCGGCCGACCGCACTTCCTGCAGTGTGTCGGTGATCTCGTGCAGCCAGACCCTGGACAGTTGCTCGGAGTCCACACGGGGGTTGAAGTGCACCAGGTGGGCGTCGTCCGCGCTCCTGCCCGACCTGATCTCGGTCTGGCCCATCAGGTCCGAGGGCAGGCCGCCGATGACGGGGCGGAAGTGGTGGACGCCGTCCGTCTCCGTGTGGACCGCCAGCGTCCGGCGGCCCTCCGAATCCGTCGACCAGGTGAAGCGCTTGACGCCCTGGTCGAGGAAGTGGCGGGCGAGCCAGTTTCCTATCGAGCTCCGCACCTCGTCGAGGTCCAGGTCCGGGCCCTGGCGGCCGTCGGTCACGTAGCGGGTGCCGGCGATCGGCCGCGACGTGACCGTCCCCGGCTTGCTCGTGTACGCAGGCGCGGCGGCGGGGGCGTCGTCGGGCGCCGGGGCCGCCGCGGGGGCGGCCGGCTCCCCGGCCTGGGCGACCGTCAGCAGGGCGGCGGCCTCGGCCTGCAGGTCGGAGACGTCCGAGACCTCCTCGGCCCGCATGTCCAGCGCGGAGCGGATGCGGCTCATGGTGGCCGCGGAGATCACGCGCACGCCCTCGGGGGTGGAGATGAGGAGGTCGCCCTCCGGGCCGATCACCGCGTCGGGGAAGCTCGTGGTGAGTGCGCCGATCAGCGCCGTACGGGCCCGGACGGCGGCGGGCATGGGCTGACCGGCCGGCGCCGACCCGTCGAGGGAGGTGACCGGGTGCCCGGAGCCGTCGTCGGCGAGCGTCGTCGTGCCGGTCGCGGCCTGGGCGTCGGGCACCGCTTGGGCGTCGGGCACCGTCTGGCCGTCCGGCTGGGCGGGGCTGTTGTCGGGGTTTGTCTGGTTGGCGTCGGGTTGGGTGGAGTTGTTGTCGGAGTTTGTCGGATTGGCGTCCGGTTGGGCGGGGGCGCTGTCCGGCTGCGCGGGGGTGCCGTCCGGCTGGGCCGGGTCGGCGTTGGGCGCGGTGGTGCCGTCCGGCGCCTGTCCCGTCGGGGCCGTTCCGGAGGCGTCGTCCGGTCGCGGGCCCGCGTCGCCGGCGGGCTGCGACGCGGCGTCGTCCTGGGAGGGTGCCGCCGCACTCGAGTCCGCCTCGTCGGGTGCCGCTGCATTCGGGTCTGTCTGGTCGGGGTCCTCGCCCCTGGAGGTCCGCCGCTGCGAGGCCGCGTCCGGGTCCGGCGCGGCGGGGTTGCGGCGGCCGTCGCCGTCCCGGCCGCCGTCGGCCCTCGGGGTCGCCGGAGCGTCGGGCCTCGGGGTCGCCGGTGCGGTCGCCTGCCCGCCGGACCTCACGGTGGTGGGCCCCGCGGGGTCGGGTTGGCGCACGGCTCCGGCCATGCCGGGCTGGGGACCGCCGTTCGTGGGGCCGCCGCCCGACGTGTTCCCGTCCGCCGGGCCCCCGGGCGGGCCACCCGCCGCGCGGCCGGCGTCGGTGTGCGCGGCGAGGTCGTAGGCGGAGGCGAGAGAGGTGACCGGGTGGGCCAGCGCGGTGTAGACCTCCGGGTTGAACGGGCTGATCGTCCCGGTACGCCCGGCGCCGCCCATGAAGCCGCCCAGGAGGGAATCGGCCGTGAACGGGTTCTGCCACTGGTCGTAGACCACGCCGTTGGCGATGAAGCTGCCGGCCGGGGAGGCGATCGTGTTGGTGAGGCCCGTGGTCAGGGCGCGGCCCGCGAATCCCGGCACGTGGCTGGTGATCTGGGACACGGGCCCGGCCAGCGCCGTGCCGAAGAGCGCGCCGCCGCCCGCGCCGATGACCGAGGCGGCCGACTTGTCCCAGTTCCACTCCTGGACGGTGCCCATCTCGCGCTGCTGGTACTGGGAGGCCGCGTCGATGAAGAACTCCTCGCCGATCTCCTCGATCAGCTCCCGGCCGATCGGTGAGGCCAGCAGCCTGGCGATGAGGCCGCGCCCGGTGGCGCCGCTGAGCGCGGTCACTCTGGTCAGCTGCCTCACGCCCAGCTCCCGGCCGCCCAGGGTCATGAGCCTGACGAGGATCCGCGTGATGGCCGCGCGGGCGCCCGCCGCGTACGGCCCGATGATCGCGGTGGAGGAGCCGGCGGTGAAAAAGGCGACGAAGAGGGCGATCGCGATGGCGACGACCGTCACCCAGAAGGCCACGTTGACGGAGAGCTTGGAGTACTGCGTCTCGACGGCGAAGTTGTTGGCCTGCTGCGAGTAGGCCCGCGCGTTCCCGGACACCCCGGCCAGCCCGCCCTCGTGGCCGTACAGGAAGGTGGCCCTGGTGACGAAGTTCGCGGTCGCGGGCGAGATCCATCCGTCCAGGAGGACGCGCGTGGCCGAGCCCGCGGCCGGCGCGGAGCTGACGGACCCCTCGGCCAGCGTGTCGTACGCCTCGGACAGCTTCGACAGCCCGCTCTCGCTGGCGCCCGGCCATTTCTGCCCAGCCGAAAGCAGGGGGATCAGCCAGTAGACGACCCAGTCGGGCAGCTCCTCGGTCTCCCACGCGGGGAGGACGTCGCTGTCGATGCGGACCGCTGGTCGCGGGGCGGCAAGGCCGCCGCCGTTCTTGCTGCCGGAGCCGTGGACCCCGGTGTCGGCGTTGACCGTCACGTCCTGGGCCTCAGATTTCCCGCACCCGCCCGGCCGCCATGTCGCGCTTGATGTCGAGATCCATCTTCAGGGTGTTGTCGACGGCCGTGCGCACCCCGCTCCCCGCACCGGTGATCTCCTTGGCCAGCTGGGTGCACTGGGTGAGCATCTGGTTGGGGCCGTCGTTGCGGAAATGGGCGGCCCTGAACGCTTCCCCCTCGGCGCCGGGACCCCACGGGGCGGCGTCGAGCGCCTCCTGGACCAGGGCGACCAGCCTCGCCGACTCGTGTTCGAGGTCTTCGGCCATCGTCGACCACTCGGACAGCCCCCGGTCCACGCTGGGCTTGATGATCTGCGTACCGTCCCAGAGCCTCATCGTTCACCCTCCATCCGCTCGGCGAGTTGCGTCAGGGCGGTTTCGACGTCGCCGTCGAGGTGTGCCTCGAGCTCCGCACGGGGGATCACCGGCTCCAGGATCTCCGTGACGCGCTCGCGGGCGCCGGCCGCCGCCCGCTGAGCCGTCTCGACGATCGTGTCGGCCAGCTGCCGTGCCTCGGGCCGCCGGTAGATGCGCGGGTCCAGGTCGAGCCGGACGAGCTCGCCGCGCGGGCCGACCGTGACCGACACCAGGCCGTCGCGTGACTTCTCGGTGAACTGCACTCCTCTGGCCTGGGCATGCAGCTCCATGCCCGCGTCCTGGATCTGCCGGAACATGGCGCGCAGCTCGTCGGCGTATGCCCTCATCGCCGCCGAATCAGGCTGGTCGAGCGACTCCATGACACCCCCTGAAGCCAGGCCTCCCGTCTACGGGAAATCCTCTTACGAAACTTCCACGTTTCTAGTTAGTTTCCGTCACATGAACACCATCAGACAAGAGTGTGTTCAAAAGTGTTGTTTCCCGACATTTAGTGGTTCGGTGTGCTCGTGGAGATCCGTCACCTCGGCCCGGGGTACCCAGAGGCGGTACACACCCCGCTCGACGCGCTCCAGCCCGAGCTCCACCGCCGCGGGCGCGGACCCGCCCAGGTATTCGAGCAGCAGCCGCCCGTCACGCTCGCCGTGCACGTGGAAGCGCTCTCCCCGCCAGGTGCACACCGTCGTCACGAAGTCCAGGGCCGCGCACTCGGACGCGGGCACCGGGCGTACGTGGCAGCCGGGCTCGACCTCCTCGAACCCGTCCGCCGGCTCGGGGCTGCGCAGCCGGATCCACAGCTCCAGGGAGTGCGGCTCGGGGCTGGCCACGTAGTCCGCCCCCTGCCAGCGGGCCCGGTAGAAGTGCCAGCTCATCCCGTCCGCCTCCCGATCAGCAGCCACCGGCCCAGGTCGCCGTGGTAGATCGCGCGCCGGTGCTCCGTCCCTCCCGAGGTGAGCTCCCAGATCTCCGCGCCGTGCGGCAGGCCCACGCCGTACACCTTGTACTCGCGGATGACCTGGTCGACGTTCGGCACCAGGCCCATCCCCACGAACGGCGGCTCCTCGACCACCCAGCCCGCCACCGCGGCCCTGCGCTCCTCGTCCGTCCCGCCGTAGGGGGTGCGGTAGCCGGCCAGGCCCACGGGGCGCCAGCGCAGGATGTTGAGCGAGCCGTTCTCGGTCAGCAGGTCCGGCTGCCCCAGCGCGTCGGCGAGCACGACGGGCGTCGCGATGTGCGAGACGTCCAGGGCGTGATGGCAGTAGCCGGAGACGCGCGGCTCGCCCCCGGTCAGCAGGTCATGGACGGCGGCGGGGGACAGCAGTTTCTGGACCGCCGGCACCCCCGAGCCGGGGTCGAGCACGAGGTCCGCGGCCAGCGTGGGCACCGCCAGCCTGGCCACCGTCCCCGGCTCCAGCATGAAGGCGGCCGTCAGCCCCGGATTGATCGCCAGCCCCCACCGCGGGTCCGGCCAGCCGGCCGCCAGCTCGACCAGCGACAGGATGCGGCAGTGCGTGGCGACGCCTCCGGTGGCCAGCCGCATCGCCTCTACAGAGGTGTAGGCGAGCAGCCACGTCCGCTCGGCGTCGGCGGCGGTCGCCCACGCGGGGGCCTCGGTCCCGTCCGCCGCGGTGACGGTGATCGGCAGCGCCAGGTCCGCGTCGCGGAGCAGGCTCAGGCACAGCGCGTCCTGCCCGTCCCGGTGCGCCGCCCACAACCGCTCCTCGAACGGCGTGGCCGGTTCGTGATCACTCGACGTCATCCGCCCAGTTTGCCGGAGCGGAACGCGTCAACCCAGGGCGTGGTCGAGGTTGAAGGCGGCGCTGATCAGCGCCAGATGGGTGAACGCCTGGGGGAAGTTGCCGAGCTGCTCCCCTGAGCGCCCGATCTCCTCGGCGTACAGGCCCAGATGATTGGCGTAGCTCAGGATGTTGTCGAAGACCCGGCGGGCCTCCTCCACCCGGCCCGCCCTGGCCAGCGCCTCGACGTACCAGAACGTGCAGATCGAGAACGTGCCCTCCGAGCCCTGCATCCCGTCGGGGCTGGCCTCGGGGTCGTAGCGGTACACCAGCGAGTCGGAGACCAGCCCGTCGGCGAGCGCGTCGAGCGTGGACAGCCACTTCGGGTCCATGGGCGAGACGAACTTGGCCAGGGGCATCATCAGCACCGACGCGTCCAGCACGTCATCGCCGAAATGCTGGACGAAGGCGTTCAGCGTGGCCGAATAGCCGTTCCGCATGATCTGGCGGTAGATGCCGTCGCGGGCCTCGCGCCAGCGCGGGATGTCGGCCGGGAGTCCGCGGTGGATGGCCATGCGCATGGCCCGCTCGATGGCCACCCAGCACATGAGCCTGGAGTAGACGAAGTTCTTGCGCCCGCCGCGGGTCTCCCAGATGCCTT
Organism: Nonomuraea sp. NPDC051941; assembly: GCF_044593615.1. Lineage (NCBI taxonomy): Bacteria > Bacillati > Actinomycetota > Actinomycetes > Streptosporangiales > Streptosporangiaceae > Nonomuraea > Nonomuraea sp. NPDC051941. The sequence continues at coordinate 441,342 of NZ_JBIUCF010000002.1, read as the reverse complement.
CGTCCGGCTGGTCCCAGTTGTCGGAGACCCAGTCGACCAGCGTGCACAGCTCGTCCCAGCGGTCGCTGGAGATGGGCTTGCCCCATTTGTCGTACAGGTAGACGGAGTCGATGAGCGCGCCGTAGATGTCCATCTGGAGCTGGTCCGCGGCGGCGTTGCCCACGCGTACCGGGGCCGATCCGCGGTAGCCCTCCAGGTGGGTGAGCTCGCGCTCCGGGAACTCGACGCGGCCGTCGATGCCGTACATGATCTGCAGCGGGGCCGACTGGTCGCCGCGGCCGAGCGTGACGTGCTCCGACAGGAAGTTCATGAACGCCTCGGCCTCTTCGGTGAAGCCCAGCCGCAGCAGCGCGTACACGCAGAAGGCCGCGTCGCGCACCCACACGTAGCGGTAGTCCCAGTTGCGCGGGCCGCCGATCTGCTCCGGCAGGCTCGTGGTGGGGGCCGCGACGATGCCGCCGGTCGGCGCGTACGTGAGCAGCTTCAGCGTGAGCGCCGAGCGGTGCACCATCTCCCGCCACCTGCCGCGGTAACGGGAGCCGGACAGCCACGACCGCCAGAACCGCACCGTGTCGGCCAGCTCCTGCTCGGCCTCGGCGAGCGCGCACGACTTCGGGCCGAGCCCCATGTCGGACCGGTCGAGGGCGAAGACGGCCTGCTCGCCCTCGGAGAGCGTGAACCATGCCCGCACGTCACGCCCGTCGCTCTCCAGCGGCACGGTCGAGGTCAAGGTCAGGGAGAGCCCGGATGACTCGAACGTGGCCCGGCCGTCGTGCAGGCGCACGCTGTGCTCCTGCGCGGCGTAGTCGAACCGGGGCGCGACCAGCACGCGGAACGGCAGCGAGCCGCGTACGCAGACCAGCCGCCTGATCAGCCGGTGCCGGTCGGCCTCGTGCGTCTCCTCCTCGACGACCGGCATGAAGTCCTGGACCTCGGCCATCCCCTCGTCCGCGAAGAACCGGGTGACGAGCACGTTCGTGTCGGGGATGTAGAACTGTTTGGTCCGTATGTCGAGGTCGGCGGTCAGTTCGAAACAGCCGCCCCGCTCGGTGTCCAGGATCGAGCCGAAGACGCTCGGCGCGTCGAAGCGCGGGCAGCAGTACCAGTCGATCGTGCCGTCCGTGCCGACCAGGGCGACCGTTCGCAGGTCGCCGATCAGCCCATGTTCGCCGATCGGCAGATATCCCATGACATCAAACTAGACCCGTCAAGGTCGGCAGTTGCCAAAACATCCGGCAAGGGATGTACTGCGTCGTGGGTCCGGACGGCCTCGGGGAGATTGCCACGATGGATTTCTCGATTCTGGGGTCCTTACGCGTACAAGGCGCAGAAGGGCCCGTTCGGCTGAGCGCCAAGCAGCGCGCGGTGCTCAGCGTCCTGCTGCTCCATCCCAATGTCGTGATTTCAACCGAGCGCTTGGTCGCCGCCGTCTGGGACGACCCGCCGCGCTCCGCCGTGGCGAACCTCCAGACGTACGTCTCCCAGCTGCGCCGCGTCGTCAGCGGCACCGCGCTCCGCCTGCGCACGGAGCCCGCCGGGTACGCGTGCGAGCTGTCGCCCGACCGGCTCGACCTGCTCGCGTTCGAGGACCTCGTACGCCGGGCGCGGCGCGCGCGGCAGGCGGGCGAGCACCAGGCCGCGGAGCAGGCCTACAAGGCGGCGGTGTCCCTGTGGCGGGGCAGGCCCGCCGAGGACAGCCGGCTCGGCAGCGCCATGGAGCCCAGGATCGCCGAGCTGGAGGAGCAGCTCCTCCTGGCCAGGTCCGAGTGGATCGACGTCCGGCTGGAGCTCGGCGGGGAGGATCTGGTGGCCGAGCTGCGCACGCTGGTCGCGGCCGACCCGCTGCGCGAGCGGCTGTGGGCGCAGCTCATGCTGGCCCTGCACAGGAGCGGGCGGCGCAGCGAGGCGCTCGACGCCTTCCGCCAGGCCCGCGCGGTGCTCAGCAGCGAGCTGGGCATCGAGCCGGGCCGCGAGCTGGCCGACCTGCACGCCGCCCTGCTGGCCGGCGATCCCGCGCCGAGCGCCCCGGTCCCCCCGCGCGTGCCGCTGTGCCAGCTGCCCGCCGACACCTCCGACTTCGTGGGCCGCAAGGCCGAGCTGGACGTGCTGCTCCCCGCCGCGCGGGCCCGGCCGGAGCGGATGTCGCCGCCCATCGTGGTCGTCTCGGGGCTGCCGGGAGTGGGGAAGACCACGCTCACCGTGCACGCGGCGCACCTGTTACGCGCCGACTACCCCGACGGGCAGGTCTTCCTGCGGCTGGGCCGGGACGCGGCCGGCCCGCGGCGGCCGGAGGACCTGCTCGGCGAGCTGCTGCGCTCGCTGGGCGTGGACGGCACGCTGGTCCCGGGGCCGCTGGAGGAGCGGGCGAGCCTGCTCAGGCAGCGCCTGGCCGACATGGCCGTGCTCATCGTGCTCGACGACGCCCAGGACGAGACGCAGGTGCGCCACCTGCTGCCGGGCACCGCGCGCAGCTGCGTGCTGGTGACGTCCAGGTCGCGGCTGCCCGCCCTGGAGGGGGCCACCCGGCTGCAGCTCGACCTGCCCGGCGAGCACGACGCCCGGCTGCTGCTGGAGCGGGTGGCGGGCGGGGCGCGCTTCCGCGCGGCGCCGGAGGCCGCGCGGGCGATCCTGAAGGCCTGCGGGCTGCTGCCGCTGGCGATCAGGGTGGCGGGCGCGCGGCTGGCGATCCGCCCGTCCTGGCCGGTCGGCGTGTTCGCCAGCAGGCTCGAGGACCGGCGGCTCGACGAGCTGATCGTGGGCGGGCTGGACGTGCGGGGCACGTTCGGGGAGAGCTACGCGGCCCTGCCGGAGCCGGCGCGGCAGGCGTTCCGGCTGCTGGGGCTGGCCGACCTGGGGAGCATCGCCGAGTGGTCGGCGGCGGCCCTGCTCGGCTCGTCCGGGCTGGAGGCGGACGCGGCGCTGGAGACGCTGGTCGCCAGGGGGATGCTCGACTCGGGCGAGGTCGACGGGGCGGGGCAGCCGCGTTACCGCCTGCACGACCTGTTACGCGTGTACGCCGAAGAGCGGGCCCGGGTCGAGGACGACCTGGAGGAGCAGCGGGCGGCGCTGACCCGGCACGTGCTGGAGTGCCTGCGCCGGCTCAGGGCGGCCACCAGCGACCTGCCCATCCCGACCGCGCCGCCCTTCCCTCAGGCCGAGGCGATCGACGGGGTCGGGATCGCGTGGCTGGCAGCCGAGCGCAGGACGCTCGTCCACAGCGTGTCGGCGGCCGTCGAGCTGGGGATGGCGGAGGAGGCGGCCGAGCTGGCGCACCACCTGTCGGCGTACCTGAGCCTGGAGGGGTTCTTCGACGACGTGGAGCGGCTGCAGGGGATCGTGATCGCGGCGGCGCCGAGCGAGCGGATCGCGCTGCGGGCCGAGCTGGTGCTGGCCGGGGTGCCGCTGTCGCGCGGGGCCTACGGGCCGGCGGGAGAGCACTTCCATCGGATATATCAGGACTGCTTGCGGATCGGGGACTTGCACGGGGCCGCGTACGCGCTGATCAACCGGGCGGCCTGCCTCCACGGGGCCGGGCTGTTCGAGGAAGGGCTGGAGGAGGCGTACCGGGCCATCGCCCTGATGGAGGAGCTGGGTGACGAGGGCGGGCTTGACTACGCCTGGACATGGCCTGTCTGGATCCACATGGAGCTGGGCCGGTACGGCGAGGCGGTGCGGCTCTGCCAGGAGCGGCTGGCCAAGGCGGGGGAGGACCGGCGGGCCCGCGGCGACCTGCTGCGGGCCCTGGGCACCGCCTGCTACCTGCGCGGCGAGGTGGCCGAGGCCGTGTGGTGCTACCAGGAGAGCCTGGTGGTCAGCGAGATGATCGGGGATCGCGTCGCGTCCAGCAAGGTGCTGCGCAGGCTCGGCGAGGCGCTGGGGGCGCTCGGGCGGTTCGACGAGGCCGTGGACGCGCTCGACCGGGCCAGGTCGCTCTTCCGCGAGTGCGGGGACGGGCTGGGGGAGGCGCTGGCCACGTACGCGCTGGGGGAGGTGCGGCTGCGGCAGGGGCGCGCCGCGGAGGCGCTCGGCCTGCTGGTCACCGCCCGCGACGGGCTCGGGCCCGGCGGACCGCCGACCTGGCGGGCCCGCGTGCTCAGGGAACTCGGCCGCGCGTACGCCGAGCTGGGGGAGCACCCGTGCGCGGCGGCGGTGTGGCGCGAGTCGGCCGAGCTGTTCGAGAGCGGGCCGGAACGGGCCCAGGTCGAGGGCTTCCTGAACGAGGCCCAGGGCTGACCTACTCGGCCGGGCGGTGCCGTACCACGGGGACGGTTGCGAGGCCCGACTGCCGTGCCGCCCGCCGGGCGCTTCCCGGCGTGGGGCCCTCGCCCACGATCTCGCCGTCGGCCAGCGCCACCCACACGCCCGCGGGGATCATCTCGCCCAGCGCCCGCTCCACCACCGGCCGCGACGGCGCCGGGACCGGGCGGGTGCGCCAGAAGAGCCACTGCGCGACGATGAGCGGGCCGAGCGGGGTCAGCAGCGGTATCGCGCCGCTCCCGGACAGGAAGGCCGTGGCCGCGACGGCCAGCAGCGCGGCGTCGATCCCGGCGGCCAGCCAGCCGGCGCGCCGGCCGTACCTCTTGTACGCCACCAGCGGCCACAACGTGAGCATGAGGCAGTCGCCCAGCCCGACGAGCGAGGCGTCGGCCCCGTAGCGGGTGGCCAGCACCGGCGCGAACGGCAGCCCGTCCAGCCGCGCCACGAAGTCGAGCGTGAGCGAGCTGAGCCCGGTGGCGAGCGTGTCGTAGCAGGTCAACGCGGCGGCCAGGGCGGCCACCTGGGCCGGGGTGACGGCCGTCTGGACCCAGAGGTTGACCACGCCGACGACGAGCAGGATCACCGCCACGTCGTTCAGCACGAGGACGGCGGGCTCCCAGCCGGCGAAGTACGCGGCCACGTCGCCGCCGACCAGCACCGCCGCCGCGATCGCCGCCGTCCGCCCGCCGAGCACCGGCGCCAGCGTGAGCTGCGCGAGCGTGAACACCACGATGCCGAAGATCGTCACGACGATGCCGACGGGGATGTGCAGGTACGCGAACGGCATCGCCACCAGCGCCACGATCATGACGGCGATGTCGGACCCGACGAACTTGCCGACCGGCGGTCGCGGGATCTCGTACCGGGACAGGAACAGGGCCGCCAGCGCGACGGTCAGCGCGATGAGCGTGTGCAGGCCCAGGACGTGCGCGGTCATCGGACTCCGATCGGGAGGTGCGCGGCGTGCTCGAAGCTCTGCTCGATCAGGTCCGCCCGGACGTGGCAGGGGCGCGGCAGGTCGTCCGGGCTCTCGACCAGCACGATGCCCTTGAGCTTCGTCGCGGCGGCCCGCTCCTCCAGCCGGCTGAGCAGCGCCGGGTCGTCCTTGCCCGACACGACGTGCAGGATCCCGTCCTCGACCGCGAACCTGGTCGGCAGCGGCAGCGCGTGCTCGGCCTGCAGCAGGTCCAGCACGTCACGGGTGGTCACGTCGCCGTCCACCGCGCGTCCCAGGACGCGGGAGGTCGCCGGGATCGCCGCCAGCGCGCACGTGGGCAGCTCGGGCAGGGTTCTGACCAGGTCGCCGGTGACGTACCGGAGCAGCAGCGTGGTGTCGCGGAAGGTGGAGTACGGGGTGACGACCAGGACGCCGAGCGCGTCCGGCCCGGCGGGCTCCATGGTGACCGGGTCGAGCACCTCGATCAGGCCCTGGTCGGAGGGCAGATGCAGGTGGCCGTCATCGCACACCCGCCCGGTGACGGGCGCGATCTCGGTCATGGAGTAGCCGTCGTAGACCCTGGCGCCCAGGGCCTCTTCGGCGCGCAGGCGCAGCGCGTCGGTGAGCACCTCGCCGCCGGACGTCACCTCGATGAGCCCGAAGTCGCGCGGGCTCCAGCCACCGCGTTCGGCCTCCTGCACCAGCGCGGCCAGATAGGAGGCGGTCACGTTCAGGTGCGTGATGAGGGGCTGCTTGCCGGGGACGTGCATCGGCGTGGCCAGCCGGTCGAGCGTGGCGCGCGGGTCGATCATGCCGAGGTGTACGAAGCCCGCGCCCGTCATCGGCACCGCCCGCTCGGCCACGATCTGGGCGATGGAACGGGAGCTGATGGCGTTGGCCCACAGGTGCTCGGAGCGCAGGCCGCCGTTCAGCATCGCGGCCAGCGCCGCCATCGACGACATCAGCTCGATCTCGTACGCGGAGAACCACACGAGCGTGGGGCTGCCGGTCGTGCCGGTCGTGTGCGCGAGCACGGCGGGACGGGCCAGCTCGGAGACGAACGCGGCGGACATGCCGCGCAGTGCCTGCTTGGGGGTGGGGGCGATGCCGGCCAGGTCGTCCGACTCGAGACCGCGGTAGTACGGGACCTCCGCGCGGGCGTGCCTGATCGTGCGGCGCAGGCGCCGCTTGGTGAGGTCCTCCTGGATCTCCGGGTCGGCGGCGGCGAGCATGTCGTCGGAGCCCTCACCGGGCGATCCGAACGCCTCCATGGTCGCCCGCGTGTCCTCCACCAGCGCCCGCACGTCCTTGATCCGGAACCTGCGGCCGGACATCATCGTCCACGCGTAGCCCAGTTGCCGCACCGCTGTGCCGAACACGCCTCGCCCTCCTGTCGCGATGGTGCAGTGTGCCCCCGGGCCCGGAGCGCCCGGGGGACACCTGGGTGTCAGCCGTTGAGGACGAAAACCGCGGTCGACAGCGTGCTGATGGCGTACTTGGCGTACCGGCGAACAGTCTTGACCATGGGACTCTCCCTCGTTGTTCGGGGCAGGGGGGCTTCTTGCGCCCCTCTGCCGTAAACGATCAGCCCGGGTCCTACAGGGTCGCTACAAGCCCGCTACAACCCTGCGCCGCCGCAGGACCAGGCCGGTTGCGGAGGCGAGGACGAGCAGGCCCCCCACCCCCACCAGCACCCGCCCGTCGGGCCCCGCCTCACCACCGCCACCCGTGTCGGCCGCGCCCGCCGGGGTCCTGGTCTTCGTCGCCGTTTCGGCGGGGGTGGGGCTGGAACTGGGGTTCGTGGTCTCACCGGCTCTGGTGACGTTGAGGGGGTAGTCCGTCCGAGCGTCCCCGTTCTTGACCTCGCACTCGATCGCGCGATCGCTGGGGCTGGTGCCGAAGTTGATGGAGGCCGCGTGCACGGTGCCGGTGCCCGGGTTCTTGGGTGTCGTCTTCATGTCGACCGTCGTCGCGGGGAGTCGGACGGGTGCCCCGGGGATGATCGGCTCGAGCTCGGCGACGCCGGTGGCCGACGTCAGCTTGTCGATGCCGCTGATGCCCGCGTACGCGTACAGCTTGAGGCCGTCCTCCAGGCCCGTGGTGGGTGCGCGTAACTCGGAGCCCTCCACGTACGAGCCGTGCCAGCCGATGGCCATCTCCTTGCCCACCTGCGCGTCCGTGGGCACCGTCAGCTCGACCTCGACCTTCACGTCCTCGGTCTCGCCCGTGGCGCGGACCTTGCATTCGTACTCCACGACGTCGGCCCGGGCGGCGGCGGACGAGAGCAACAGGGTGGCGGCTGGGACGAGCAGCAGAACACGCACGGCGACTCCTTGCGACGGATGGGGACCATGAGGAGACGGTGCAGGGGGACGCCTGGTTGACAGCTCCGGCCGCAATAGGGTGACGGCATGGGGTTCATCGTCACCACCGGTGCCACCGGCCGCCTCGGCGGGCGGGTGGCAGCACTGCTCGCCGCCGCCGGGGTCGAGCAGCGGCTCGTCTCACGGCAGGCCGACCGCGTCGCCCCGCTCGCGGGCGCGAGCGCGGTCAGCGCCGAGTACGGCGATCCCGGCGCGGTGCGGCGGGCGCTCGAAGGGGCCTCCACCGTGCTGTTCGTGTCCGCGTCGGAGAGCGCCGACCGCCTCGACCGGCATCGCACGTTCGTGGACGCCGCCCGCGACGCCGGTGTCGCCCATCTGGTGTACATCTCGTTCTACGGCGCCGCCCCGGACGCCACGTTCACGCTGGCGCGCGACCATTGGGCCACCGAGCAGCACATTCGCGACAGCGGCCTGCCCTTCATCTTCCTGCGTGACAACCTGTACGCCGACTTCCTGCCGGGCATGGCGGGGGAGGACGGCGTGATCCGCGGCCCGGCCGGTCAGGGGCGGGTCGCGGCGGTGGCCCAGGACGACATCGCGGAGGCGGCAGCCGCGGTCCTGCTGGATCCGGGCGCGCACGAGGGCGCGACCTACGACCTCACCGGGCCGCAGGCCCTGACGCTGGACGAGGTGGCCGCCGCGCTGACCAGGGCGACCGGGCGCGCGATCACGTACCACCCGGAGACGGTCGAAGAGGCTTACGAGTCACGCCGCGGCTACAACGCGCCCGATTGGCAGGTGGCGGCGTGGGTGTCGACGTACGAGGCCATCGCCGCCGGTGAGCTGGAGGGGGTCGGCGACGCGATCCCCACGCTCACCGGGCACGCCGCGACCACGTTCGAGGAGCTCCTGGCCAGGGGCCAAGGCTAGTCCGGCCACTCCTCGCCCCAGCTCTCGCTGTTGCTGCAGATCTTCACCGTGGCGCTCTTCGTGAACCTCGTCGGGGTGACCACCTCGAAGACGACATTGTACGTCCCGGCCCCCTTCCAGGTGATGGACGGCAGCAGGGGTTTCGACGACGACGTGCCCTCCTGCCTGCCCTGGTTCTGGCCGTTGACGAGCCACCGGTAGCTGTAGGTGCCCGTGGCCGAGACCGTGGCCCAGATGTTCGTGTCGTTGCGCCAGCAGTCGCTCAGCTTGTAGCCCTCGTACCTGAAGGACACCGACTTCACCCCGCGGCCGCCGCTGGTCGCGGTCGGTTTGGAGGTGCTGGGTTTCGTGGTCGGTCTGGACGTCCGGCTGACGGTGGGCTCGGCGGTGGGGCGGGTCGTGGTGGTGGCCTTGGGGGTTGTGGAGGTCTTGGGCGTTTTCGGGGTTTTGGAGGTCTTCGGGCTCTTGGTGGGGTGCGGGGTCTTGGCGGATCCCTTCGCCCCGGTGCCCGAGCCGGAGACGGTCGGGGTGGAGGCTGTGACGATGTTGGCGGTGGTGGCACGGCCGGGCCACCACGGCGCCCAGGCCCAGGCGGCCACCACGGCGCCGGTCACGACGACCGCGGTCCCGCCGGCCAGGAACGCGAGGATGCGCCCGTTGCCGGAGGATCCCCGTCCGGGGTTGGTCCGGAGGTGGGCGATCGGCGGCTGGTGCGGAAAGGGTCCGCCGGGGTGATGCGCGGGCCCCCGGCCAGGCCCATGGGGTCCGCCCGGGAAAGGCGCCTGACCGGGGACGGCCCCATACGCGGGCCCTCCCGGAAACGCCCCCGGACCCGCATGTCCTGATCCCATGGGCGCCATTCCTTGAGGCACCGGGCCGCCTGGGAACGCCCCCGGCCCCGGTCCTCGTGAGGCCGGATGGGCCGAACCACCTGGCGGAGCTGCCTGGCCGCCGATCAGCTGGAAGAGGACGTCGTGCATGGCCGGGCGGGCCGCCGGATCCTTGGCCAGGCAGGCGTACACGATCGAGCGCAGCGGCTCCGGCACCCCGCCGAGCTGCGGCTCCTCGTACTGGATCCGTCTGAGCACCGCGGGCACGGAGTCGTTGCCGAACGGCGGGGCGCCCGTGGCCGCGTACACCATGACGGCCCCCCACGCGAACACGTCCACCGCCGGACCCGCGGCGGCGCCCATGAACTGCTCGGGCGCCATGTACGCGGGCGTCCCCACGACGCTGCTGGTACGGGTCAGCGCGGCGTCCATGGCGCGGGCGATGCCGAAGTCGATGACGCGCGGCCCGTCGCGTCCGAGCAGGACGTTCGCGGGCTTGAAGTCCCGGTGGACGACGCCGGCCCGGTGGATGGCGGCCAGTGCGGTGGCGGTGGCGACGGCGAGCCGTTGCAGGTCGGCTCCGCTGTGGCGGCCGGCCTGGTGGAGTGAGGGGCCGTCCACGTACTCGGTCACGATGTACGGTCGTGGGCCGCCCAGCGAGGCGTCCAGCACCTGCGCGATGCAGAACGGCTCCACCCGCCGCGCGGCCGCGATCTCCTTCGCGAACCGGCCGTCACCCGGCAGCCCCTCGTGCAGCGCCTTGACGGCGACCCGGGTGCCGTCGGGGGCGGTGGCCAGGTAGACCACGCCCTGGCCGCCCTCGCCGAGCTGCTTGACGACCCGGTACGGGCCGATGGCCTCCGGCATCATCATGTCGGGATGGCGCAGACGTTGAACGACACGCTCTTCTGCGTCGCCGACGGGGAGGTGACCTTGAGGGCGACCGTGTGGCGCCCGGCCTTGAGCATGTACTGGCCGGAGGTCGCGAACGCGGTGTACCCGCCCTCGGACACCCACGACCTGTTCCCCGTGACCGCCTTGCCGTCCAGCAGCCACTTGTAGGAGACCCACACCTCCTGCCGGGTCGACTCCACGTTGGTCTGGAAGTGGACCGGTGGCATGTAGCAGCCGCTTCCCTGGCTCTGGCCGGGGCCGCCGAACAGCTCGATCTCGAGGATGCTGATCCTGGCGTTCGCGACCGGCTTCTTGGTGGTCTTGGTGGGGGTGGGAGCCACGGTCGGGCGCGCCGTGGTGCGCGTGGGCGTCGCCGACGGTGGCGTGGACGTGACCTTGGGGGTGATCTTCTGGGTGGGTTTGGGGGTGGCCTTGCGGGTCTTCCGGGGCGGCGTCTTCGTGGCCGGGGGCTCCGTGGTCTTGGTGGCGGCGGACGGGCTGAGCTGATCGGCGGCGAACGACGCCTGACCGGGCTGCTTCGACCAGGGGGCAAGCCAGACGACGCCACCGACCAGCGCCACCACCATGACACCCGACACACCCACGGCCACCGGAAGCACAACCCGCCGCCCAGCCACCCCCCGCCGCCCCGGCCCATGCCCCTGGCCTGGGCCATACCCCTGACCCGGCCCAGGCACTGGTCCTTGCCCCGGCACCGGCCCATATCCCGGCCCGGGCACCGGTCCCTGACCCTGCACTGGCCCACGTCCCGGCCCGGGAATGGGACCTTGCCCCGGCACCGGCCCGTTCCCAGCCCCGAAAACCTGACCCCGCCCCGGCCCCGGCCCTTGCCCCGATATGGCCACCGGCCCCTGCCCCGGCCCTGGAATCGGCCCTTGCCCTGGCACCGACCCGTAACCTTGCCCCTGCCCCTGCCCCGGCATCGGACCGGACCCCGCTCCCTGGGGGACCCCGGACATCGGACCCTGCCCTCCGGAGTTCTGCCCGCTCAGCAGCCGCAGGATGACGTCCCGCATCGTCGGCCGGGCATGCGGATCCTTGGCCAGGCAGTCGTACAGGATGCCCCGTAACGGATGCGGGACGTCGCCGAGCTGGGGTTCGTTGTGGAGGATGCGGTTGATGATGGCCGGCAGCGTGTCCTGCCCGAACGGCGGCGTCCCGTTGGCCGCCCACGCCATGACCGACGCCCAGGCGAACACGTCCGCCGCCGGCCCCACCGACTGCCCCGCCAGTTGCTCGGGCGCCATGTACGCGGGCGTGCCGACGATGCTGCTGGTGTGCGTGAGGGCGTCGTCCATGGCCCGGGCGATGCCGAAGTCGATGACGCGCGGCCCGCCGGGACCGAGCAGGACGTTCGCGGGCTTGAAGTCCCGATGCACGATGCCCGCCTGGTGGATGGCGGCCAGCGCGGTGGCCGTGGCGACGGCGAGCCGTTGCAGGTCGGCTCCGCTGTGGCGACCGGCCTGGTGGAGCGAGGGGCCCTCCACGTACTCGGTCACGATGTACGGTCGTGGGCCGCCCAGCGAGGCGTCCAGCACCTGCGCGATGCAGAACGGCTCCACCCGCCGCGCGGCCGCGATCTCCTTCGCCAGCCTGTCGTCGAACCCCGCGCCCTCGCGCAGCACCTTGACCGCCACGGGGCTCCCGCCGGGAGCCTGCCCGAGGTAAACGGTCCCCTGGCCGCCCGCGCCCAGCCGGCCGAACAGGCGGTATTCCCCTACTGTCGCTGGGTCATCCTCCCGCAGCGGTTCGACTTGCGGCATGAGAGAAGTGACTCCTGAGACGGGGGCGGCTGATCGTTACGTACGATAGCGACTGCATGCGGATTTGTGGCGAAGTTCCGGATCTGTCGGAAACCTTCCGGTAATCCCAGGCGCGGCCAGAAGGGTGCGATCATGCCGCTGACCACGGACGACGAGTTGGAAGGCTCGCCCGTCGTGGCCAACAGCCTCATGAACCGCGAACGCCGCCTCCCCTCCTACAACCGAGAGCTCGGCATCGACGTCATCGACGTGCTCCGCGCCACGGAAGCCCGGCCGGCGCGCTGGCTGGACCTGTGCTGCGGCACGGCGAACGCCCTCAACGAGGCCACCGCACTGCTCGGACAGGACGCCGAGATCGTGGGCGTGGACCTGGTCGACTTCTTCGCCTGCCCACCGACCCCGCCACGGCTGCGACTGATCACCGCCTCCGTCACCACGTGGCGCCCCGATACCCCGTTCGACCTCATCACCTGCGTACACGGCCTCCACTACATCGGCGACAAGCTCGCGCTCCTGGCGAAGGCCGCCGACTGGCTCACCGAAGACGGCCTCTTCGTCGCGAACTTCGACACCCGCAGCATCCGCCTCCCGGACGACACCCCTGCCGGCCGCCCCCTGACCACCGCCCTGCGCTCGCAAGGGATGACGTACGACGGGCGCACGAGGAGGATCAGCTGCCGGGGTCGCAGACGCCTCGACCTCCCGTACCGCTACCTGGGCGCGGACGACCAGGCCGGCCCCAACTACACCGGCCAGCCCGCCGTCAACGCGCACTACGCCCCAGCCTGACCACCCCGGAACTGTCGGTGGAGCCTGGCAGAGTGTCCCCGAATCTTCAGACCGGCACCGGCGACCAGGGGCGAGTGCCGATGCCACGCGCGTCGAAAGGGGGCACGGTGTCCGATCGCAGCCACCGGAGCACAACCGAGCCCCAGCCACTCGACCCCACCGCACCCAACACTCACCACCCCGCCGTAGGTGACCCCCGCCACCTCGCGGCACCCGACAACCACCACCTCGCCATAGGCGAAGCCCGCCACCTCGCGGCACCCGACGCTCGCCACCTCACGACGCCACTCGGCCCGAGCACCCCGGGTGCCACGGGCGTCGAGCCCGATCCCCGTGCCATGGCCACCGTCCCTGACACCGCCGTTCCAGACGCCGCCGTTCCAGACGCTGCGCGCGTCCGGGCTGATGCCGGCGCTCGGCTCGCGGTGGATGGGCAGCGAGACGCCGGTGGCCGGGTGGTCTCGCCTCGTTCTCGTTCGCGTTCGATGTTCGCGCCGCTGGCGGCCAAAGGGTTCCGGCGCTACTACCTGGGTCAGACCGCCTCCGCGTTCGGTGACTCGCTGACCCCTCTGGCGATCGCGTTCGCCGTCCTGCACCTCACCGGATCACCCGTGGACCTGGGGATCGTGGTCCTGAGCACCCGGCTGCCCGTCATCCTCCTGACCCTGCTGGGCGGCGCGGTCGGCGACCGGTTCTCCCGCAGGACCGTGATGCTGCTTGCCGACCTGACCCGCTTCGCCGCGCACGGCATGACGGCGGTCCTGCTGCTCACCGGCGCCGCGCACCTCTGGATGCTGATCGCCCTGCAGTTGATCGCCGGCGCGGGATCGGCGTTCTTCACCCCGGCCGCGGCGGGCCTCGTGACCGGGCTGGCCGGCAGGGAGCATGTGCAGGCGGCCAACTCCCTGATCTCGATCTCCAGGAGCACGGCGTCGATCCTGGCGCTGGGCGTCGCCGGAGCCCTGGTGGCGCTGGTCGGGCCGGGCTGGGCCATCCTGGTCGACGCGCTGACGTTCCTGGTGAGCGCGGCCTTTCTGTACCGCCTGCCCCTCGAGACGGGACGACCGCGCCCGAGCGGCGGTGTGCTGGCCGGCATCGGCGGCGGGTTCGCGGAGTTCTCCCGGCACCGGTGGCTGTGGATGTGGACGATCCACAGCGCGCTCACGAACGTGCTCGTGGTCTCCCCGATCCTGGTCCTCGGCCCGTACGTAGCCGACCAGCACCTCGGCGGCGCGCCCGCCTGGTCGGCCATCGGCATCGCGTACGCCGTCGGCGGGCTGGCCGGGGGCTTCGTCGGCGCCCGGTGGCGGCCGGGGCGGCCCGTGGTCGCGGCGCTCCTCTTCTTCCTCCTGATGGCCCCGCTCCCGGCGCTGCTGGCGATCCCCGCCGCGCTCTGGTTACTGGCGCTCGCGGCGGCGGCCGCCGGCATGGAGCTGGTGGTCTACAACGTTCTCCAGACCACCTCGATCCAGCGCCACCTCCCCGAGGAATTCGTCGCCCGCGCCACCTCCGTCACCATGCTCGGCGCCCTCGTGGCCGCGCCCGTCGGCATGGGCCTGGCGGGGCCCGCGGCGGCGCTGCTGGGCAGCGGGCCCGTCCTGGGTGTGTGCGCCGTGGCGGCCGTGCTCGTCACGGCCGTGAGCCTGTTCGCGCCGCCGGTGTGGCGCGTTCGTGACTAATCCGGATGAACTTTCCGCCGGGTCCACCACTCGAAGCATGCGTACCGTTCGACACAGGGGAGATCATCGTGATGAAGGTGCTTGTGGCGGTCCTGGCAGGCGGGGCACTGCTCACCGCCGGCGCGCCGGCGTTCGCCCAGTCCGCCCAGACCACGCTGGGGCCCTATGGCTATGGCAAGGTCCGGCTCGGCATGAGCGAGAAGCAGGCCAAGGCGACCGGAGAGGTCGTGTTCAAGAAGGCCGGCGAGGCGGGCTCGTGCGCGGGCTGGGACCTGAAGGCCCTGCCCACTGGCAAGGACAACGTGGGCCTGTACATCTCCAAGAAGCGTGGCGTGGCCCTGATCTTCGCCGCGAAGGGTGTCAAGACGCCCGAGGGCATCGGCCTCGGCTCCACGATGACGCAGATCAAGAAGGCGTACCCGGGCGTCAAGACCGCGGCGAGCGGTTACCCGTACGTGAGCGTCCCCGGCAACTCCAAGGCCAACTACTCGTTCCTGCTCTCCAAGGGCAAGGTCTACGAACTGGCGCTCAGCCTCAAGACGCAGGACTGCGTCAACTGACCAAGCGATCCACACGGGGGTCGTAGGACCGCGTGCACCACGCCCCACCCCGTCGCAGCCGGGGGGAGTACGGCCGTGTACCGCCGGGCCGTCGTCGTCAACGACGGGGGCGATGCCCGCAGTTGGCCGGTGTCGGCGCCGATGATCCTCGCCGTCCGTCCCCGCGAGCACGACGATCTGCGCGTCCGCGCGGATACGGCCGAAATCGGAAATCGGCCGGACGAACGGATGGGTGGCTGCGGGGACCGCTGTGCCGCCGAGATGTGCGTGGGCGTGTTGCGGGCTTACTGCCGGGCCGCTGAGAAGGGCGCGGGCGCGTGGCGGCTGGCCGGCCGCGGCGCGGGGGTGGGGTGCGGGCGGGCGGTGGCCGGACCGACATGGCACCGAGATGGGTGCGGGCGTGTTGGTTTGGCGGTGGTTCGTGGCTGTCTGGTCGTGTTCGGTGGTGAGCTGTTGGGGACGGTCAGGGGAGTACGGAGCGGACGGCGTCCTCGGACCGGGCGACCACCGTCGTTCCGTCGTCGGCCGTGATGATCGGTCGCTGGATCAGGATCGGGTTCTCCGCCAGCGCCCTGATCCACCGGTCACGGGCGTCCGCGTCGCGCGGCCAGGTGGCCATGCCGAGTTCGGCCGCCCGCGCCTCGCCGGTCCTGGTGACGTCCCACGGTTCGAGGCCCAGCCGGGCCAGGACCGCGCGGATCTCGGCCTCGTCGGGTGGGTCCTCAAGGTAGCGGCGCACGGTGTACTCGGCGGCCTCGGCGTCCAGGATGGACAGCGCGGAGCGGCACTTCGAGCACGCCGGATTGATCCAGATCTCCATGACACCCGACAGTACCGAGCTAATGGAAGGCGAGCGGCAGCGACGCGGTCACGACCAGGCCGCCGCCCTCCCGGGGCTTCGCCCGGACGTCGCCGCCGTGCGCCACCGCCACCGACCGTACGATCGACAGCCCCAGCCCCGCGCTCCTGGCCGTGATCACGCGCTCGGCCCCGTGCCGGTGGAACGGCTTGAAGAGCTGCGGGATCTCGTACGGCGGCACGTCCGGCCCGGTGTTGCTGACCTCGACCTCGGCTCTCCCGTCCGAGCCGCCGAAGCCACCCGAGCCACCCGAGCCGCCCGACCCGCCCGACCCGCCCGACCCGCCCGACCCGCCCGATCCGGCCGATCCGCCGGAGCCGCCCAAGCCACCCGAACCGCCCGGGCCGCCGGACACGACTCGGCTCACCACCCGCACCCACCCGGTCCCGTCGTCCAGGTTGTGCCGGATGCCGTTCTCGACCAGGTTGTGCACCAGCCGTTCCAGCAGCAGGGCGTCCCCGACGGTGGGCGCCTGCGCGGTGACCTCGTGCACGGTGACCTTGGAGTCGTGGGCGTCCGCGGCGGTCTGCCTGACCACGTGCGTCACCACGTCGGCCAGGTCCACCGGGGAGCGGTCCGTGATCTCCTGCTCCGACCTGGCCAGCAGCAACAGCCCGGAGATGAGCCGCTCGTGGCGGGCGTTGATCTCCAGCAGGCTCTCGCCCAGCTCCTTGATCTCCGCCGAGGCCGTACGGCGGTGCATGGCCAGCTCGACCAGCGCCCGGTTCAGCGTCAGCGGCGTGCGCAGCTCGTGGGAGGCGTTCGCCACGAACCTGCGTTGCCCGTCGAAGGACTGGTCCAGCCGCTCCACCATGGTGTCGAACGTGTCGGCGAGCGTCTTGACGTCGTCGTCCGGCCCCGCCAGCGCGATCCGCTCGTGCAGCCCGCGCTCGGCCATGGGAGCGGCGGCGATCCTGCGTGCCGTCTCGGTGACCCGGTGCAGCCGGGCCAGCACCCGTCCGGCGACCACCCAGCCGAGCCAGACGGCCACGGCGCCGACCACGACCAGCGCGATCAGACCCTGCGTGAGGAGCGACGTGATGGCCGCGCCGCGCAGCGTCAGCTCCTGCTGCCGCATCCACTCGTACGCCGCCTCGCCGGAGAGCTGGACGCCGTCCTGGACGAAGAACAGCTGCTTGGACTTGCCCGGCGGGGCGATGAACCGGCTCTCGAACGAGTTCGTCAGCTGCTGGTTGAACAGCAGATAGGTGACGCCGAGCAGGGTCAGCCCGGCGAGCATGAACAGGGCGCCGAACAACAGGGTGAGCCGCAGCCGCAGCGTGGGCCGCGGCCGTACGAGCCGCCTCAGGAAGCTCATGCGAGGGAAGCTCATGCGAAGGAAGCTCATGCGAAGGAAGCTCATGCGATCCGGTACCCGACCCCCGGCACGGTCTCCACCACCGGCGGGTCGGCGAGCTTGCGGCGCAGCTTGAGAATGGTGAGCCGGACCGCGCCCGTGAACGGGTCGGCGTGCTCGTCCCACGCCTTCTCCAGCAGCAGCTCGGCCGAGACCACGGTGCCGTTCGCCCGCATCAACTCCGTCAGGACGGCGAACTCCTTCTTCGACAACGGGACGAACCGCCCGTTCCTGAAGACCTCCCTGCGCGCCGGGTCCAGCGTGATCCCGGCCCTGCGCAGCACCGGCGGCACGGCCGGCCGCGAGCGCCGCCCCAGCGCCAGGACCCGCGCGGCCAGCTCGGGGAACGCGAACGGCTTCGACAGATAGTCGTCGGCCCCCAGGGACAGCCCCGTGACCCGGTCGTCGAGCTGGACGGCGGCGGTCAGCATCAGCACCCGCGCGTCGCGCTCGGACGCGACGAGCTCACGGCACACGTCGTCGCCGTGCACGCGCGGCAGGTCGCGGTCCAGCACGACCACGTCGTATTCGTTGACCGCGATCCGTTCCAGCGCCGCCGCACCGTCGCGCGCCAGATCGACCGCGTGCGTCTCCTCACGCAGCCACTCGGCGATCGCGTCGGCGAGCAGCGGCTCGTCCTCCACCACCAGCACCCGCATCGTGCACCTTTCTTCTGCTTACGGAGCTGAGTGTGGCGTAGACGGCATTTGCTCAAAATAAGCCGCGGAACAAACAGCGGACGGAAACGCTGAGGAAACAGCGGCCCCTATTGCATCTCTCCTCGAACCACGTTCATTCGACGGAGGAGAACACCCATGCGAGGACCAGTCCTCAGCGCGATGGCCCTGGCGCTCACCATGACCCTGGCCGCCTGCGGTTCGGGCGGTGGCGGCGGCTCGGACGTGGCGTCGGTGTCCGGTACCGGCACCCAGGCCGCGGCCAGCGCGAAGCCCAGCGAGGACCCGCAGGAGCGCGGTCTCAAATTCGCCCAGTGCATGCGCGAGAACGGCGTCGAGGTCCCCGACCCCGAGCCCGGCAAGGGCATCATGATGAAGTTCGACGGCAGCGTCCCGCGGGAGAAGGTCGAGGCCGCCCAGCAGGCGTGCAAGCAGTATGCGCCGAAGATGGGCGGAGAGGGCGGCAAGATCGACCCCCAGCGGGCCGAGGCGCTGCGCAAGGTCGCGCAGTGCATGCGTGACAACGGCGTCGAGTCCTACCCCGACCCCGAGGGCGGCATGGTGCGCATCAACGCCGAGGTCGGCCAGGACCCCGATTTCAAGTCCGCCCAGCAGAAGTGCGAGAAGGAGCTCTCTGAGGCGGGCATGGGAGGCATGTGATGGGGATGGCCACCATCGACGGGAAGGCGGAGCCCGGCTCCCCGCCCTCCCGGCCGCGCCGCCGGCGCGGCCGGGGCAAGGTGGTCGCCGGGCTCCTGATCGCGCTGGTCGCCGCGGGCGGCGGGTTCGTGGCGATCAACAGCGCAGGTCTGCTGAAGGGCGGCGCCGGCCCCACCCGGTCGGCCACCGCCCTGCCCCCGGCCACCACCGCGGTGACCAGGCAGACCCTGAACGACACCAGGGACGCCGACGGCGAGCTCGGCTACGGCCCCGTGACCACGGCGATGAGCAGGAAGCCCGGCACGATCACCTGGCTGCCCGACAGCGGCGCCCAGATCACCCGCGGCCGGTCGCTGTACCGGGTGGACAACCAGCCGGTCATGCTCCTGTACGGCGACACGCCCGCCTACCGCGACCTCAAGGTCGGCGTGGAGGGCAAGGACGTCGAGAACCTGGAGCGCAACCTCAAGAAGCTCGGCTACGACGGTTTCACGGTCGACGACGAGTACACCTACGACACCGCCGAGGCGGTCAAGGAGTGGCAGGAGGACCGCGGCCTGGACGAGACGGGCGTGGTCGAGCTGGGCCGGGTCGTCTTCGCCCCCGGCAAGATACGGGTGGAGAGCCTGGAGTCCGAGGAGGGCCAGCCGGCCACCCCCGGGCAGAAAATCCTGACCTATACGGGCACGTCCAAGGTGGTCACGGTCGAGCTGGAGGCCGAGGACCAGCGGATGGCCAAGAAGGGCGCCAAGGTCGAGGTCACGCTGCCGGACGGCAAGAACGTACGGGGCAAGGTCACCGAGGTGGCCACGGTCGTCAAGCCGGGCGAGGGCCAGAACGCCGAGCCGGAGACCCGGGTCGAGGCGCTCGTCTCGATCGGCGAGTCCAAGTCCGCCAAGGGGCTGGACAAGGCGGCGGTGGACGTGACGTTCACGGCCTCCCAGCGCAAGAACGTGCTGACCGTGCCGGTCGCGGCGCTGGTGGCGCTGCAGGAGGGCGGCTACGGCCTGGAGATCGTCGAAGGGGGCAGGTCCCGCTACATCAAGGTCGAGACGGGGCTGTTCGCCGGGGGACGGGTCGAGGTCAGCGGTGACGGGCTCACCGAGGGCATGACCGTGGGGATGCCGAAATGACGTACCCCATGATCGCGCTGACGGACGTGTCCAGGACGTACCCCGGCGGCGTGGCGGCGCTGCGGGAGGTGTCGCTGCGCATCGAGCACGGCGAGCTGATCGCCATCGTCGGGCCGTCCGGCTCGGGCAAGTCGACGATGCTCAACGTCGTCGGCACCCTCGACCGGCCCACCTCCGGGACCATCCACATCGACGGGTACGACGTGTCCAAGCTCTCCGACAACCAGCTGTCGGCGCTGCGGGCCACCACGATCGGGTTCGTGTTCCAGTCGTTCCACCTCGCCGCGAAGGTCCCGGCGCTGGACAACGTGGCCGACGGCTTGGTCTACACCGGCCTGAGCCGGTCGGAGCGGCGCCGCCGCGCGGCCAAGGCGCTCGAACGGGTGGGGCTCGGGCACCGGATGGACCACGAGCCGCACGAGCTGTCCGGCGGCGAACGGCAGCGCGTGGCCATCGCCAGGGCGGTGGCGGGCGAACCGCCGCTGCTCCTGGCCGACGAACCGACCGGGGCCCTGGACTCGGTGTCGGGTACGGGGGTGATGGAGCTGCTGCACGAGCTGAACGCGAGCGGCACCACCATCGTGATCATCACGCACGACCGGGAGATCGCCGCCAGCCTGCCCAGGCAGGTGCGGATGCGCGACGGCCAGATCATCTCCGACAGCGCGCGGGTCCCGCTGGAGGCGGTGTGATGGCCGTCGTGGAAGCGCCCCGGCCGAAGTTGTCCCCGGCCAGGATGCGGCCCCGCGACGTGATGCGCGTCGGGGCGGTCGGCCTGCGCACGCGACCGTTGCGGGCCTTCCTGTCGGCGCTCGGCATCGCCATCGGCATCGCGGCCATGGTCAGCGTGGTCGGGCTGTCGTCCTCGTCGGGCGCCGAGCTCGACCGTACGCTCTCCGCGCTCGGCACCAACCTGCTCACGGTCTCGTCCGGAACCACGCTCATGGGCGAGGCCGCGCAGATGCCGAAGGACGCGGAGGCGATGATCGAACGGATCGGCCCCGTCCAGGCGGCCTCGTCGATCGGGCGCATAAGCGAGGCCAAGGTCTACCGGTCGGAGGAGATCCCCGAGGCCCAGACCGGCGGCATGAACACGTACGCGGCCCGCCTCGATCTGCCCGCCACCGTCGGCGCGACGCTGCGGAGCGGGACCTGGCTCAACGCCGCCACCGAACGCTACCCGGCCGCCGTGCTCGGCTCCTCCGCCGCCCAGCGGCTCGGTGTGGGCTCGATCGGGCCCGACACGCAGGTCGTGATCGGCGGCGTCCGCTTCGCGGTCGTCGGGGTCATGAACCCGGTGGCGCTCGCCACCGAACTGGACAGCGGCGTCCTGGTGGGCTGGCCGGTGGCGGAGTCCAGGCTGGGCTTCGACGGGCACCCGACCACGCTCTACACCCGTTCGGAGGAGTCCAAGCTGGAGGCCGTACGCCAGGTGCTGGCCGGCACCGCCAACCCGGAGGCGCCCAACGAGGTGGACGTCTCCCGCCCGTCCGACGCCCTGGCCGCCAAGCAGGCGACCAGCCAGGCGTTCGCCAACCTCCTGCTGGGGGTGGGGGCGGTGGCGCTGCTCGTGGGCGGGGTGGGGGTGGCCAACACGATGGTCATCTCGGTGCTGGAACGCCGCGCCGAAATCGGCCTCCGCCGCTCGCTCGGGGCCACCCGGGGGCAGATCCGCACCCAGTTCCTGGCGGAGTCGCTGCTTCTGTCGGCGCTTGGCGGGGGAGGGGGGATCCTGCTGGGGACGGGTGTCACGATGGGCTACGCGCTGTACAGCGGCTGGCCTTCCGTGGTCCCGGCCTGGGCCACCGTCGGCGGCCTCGCCGCCACCCTGGCCATCGGCGCCGCGGCCGGCCTCTACCCCGCCATCCGCGCCTCCCGCCTCTCCCCGACCGAGGCCCTGTCCACCCCCTGAGGCCCTCCCGGCGGCGGACCCAAGGGGCCGGGTGGTGTCAGTCGGTGGCGTAGCAGGTGGTCTTGCCGATGACCCGGATGCCGGGCCGGTCGCCGGAGAGCACGGTCAGCTCGAACGTCAGCCGGGTCTCGGGATTGCGCAGCACGGAGACGTCCTGATCCCCATCCCGCAGGTCCAGGTCGTCGACCACCTTGTCGTACCCCATCGCCTGGAGCCGATCCAGCAGCCCCGAGGAGGCGGAGGCGAGGTCACTCTCGGCGCGGAAGTACCGCCGCACCTGACCCGGCACGCACGAGTCGTCGTCCACCGGCGACTCGGTCGACAGCCGGAGGCCGGCGGAGCTGAGCAGGGCGCCGCCGTCGGAGTCGAGCTGCCGGGCGGCGTCTTCGAGTGTGGGCAGCTCGGCCGCCGCCGTGCAGGCCGTCATCGCCGCGACGCAGAGAAGCACCGCGGATAAGCCGTGACGGCAGGCGCGCACGATCGGACCATATCCGAGATCGTCCGGGGCCCTCCACCAAAAAGCGAAAACAGAATGATCAACGGCGCCGGCGGAGCCGGGCACGCAGTCCCAGGTCGTCCACGCAGGTGCCGAGGCCGAGCGCCACGCACTCCAGCGGCCGTTCCGCCCGCCGTACCGGCATGCCCAGGGACTCCCGCAGCCGCTGCGCGAGCCCCGCGAGCAGCGCGCCGCCCCCCACCAGCACCGCGCCGCGTTCCCCGAGGTCGCCGATCAGCTCAGCGGGGCAGCGCTCGACGGTCTCCCTCGCCGCCCACACGATGGACTCGATCGCCGGCCCGGCCGCCTCCCGGATCCGCTCCACGGGCAGCCGCACGTCGTGCTCCTGACCGGTTTCGGGGTCCCTGACGCGTACGGTGACGGGGCTCCCGTCGGCGCCGGCGTGGTGTTTGGCCGCCTCGGCCTCGCGTTCGTCGATCGTGCGGCCGTGCTCGTGCTCGACCAGGCGGGCGATGGCCCGGTCCACGGCCCGGCCGCCGCCCGGGACCGCCGTCGTGGCCACGGCCTCCCCGCCGGAGAGTACGGCGATCCGGGCGGAGTCGCGCCCGATGTCGATCACCATGCCTCCCACGTAGTCGCGGACCGGCAGGCCCGCGCCGAGGGCCGCCGCGAGGGAGTGCGGGATCAGCCGGATCTGCCTGGCCTCCGCCTCGTACGCCACGTCGCGCAGCGTGGCCCGCTCGATCGGCGTGGAGCCGTCGGGCAGCGCCATGATCAGGCGTGGCCTGGCGAGCGGGCGCCGGTGCACCTTGCTCAGGAAGTGCTTGACCATCCGCAGGGTGAGGTCGCCGTCGGCCGGCAGGCCGCCGCTGACCGGCCGGCAGATCTCCTCGCCCGTCGCGTCCGCGCCGTACCCGATGATCTTGCCGGTACGGCCGTCGATCGTCACCGCGGAGGGCTCGTCGAGCACGATGCCCTTGCCCCTGACGTAGATCCGCGTGCGGGAGCCCCCGAGGTCCATCGCCAGGTCGCGGCCGAGGAGACTCATGACGCGACTGCGGACGTGGCGATCGTGGCGGGCATGCCGGGTCTATTTCCTGGGCCGCTCCAACGCAACACCAGGAACGGAGTGGTTCCCCTTTACCTGAGCGGGCGGGCTCAGCGGCTCCTGAGGGCGGCCAGGGTCTCCTCGGCCCACTCGATGCCGGTGCGGACCTGGGCCAGCCCGAGCCGCAGTGCGTAGTGGCCGGTCCCCTCCGCAGGCTGGCAGTCGAGGACCACCAGCCGTGCCTCGTACCCGGCCTTGATCCGCTCGACCACCGCGATCGCCTCCTCCGTGGAGAGCAGCGGCAGCAGGAACGCCTGCAGCGCGGTCTCGTTGCGTACGACGAAGACAGGCTCGTGCTCCACCAGCCACGTGTGCAGCTCCCGCGCCCCCTCGGGGGTGATCGTGTAGATCTTGCGCCCCCTCGCGCCCTCCGACGAGGCCGCCACCAGGCCGTCGGCCGCCATCTTCACCAGCTCGGGATAGATCTGCGTGTGCCCGGCCTGCCACACGTGGTTGAGCGAGTGCTCGAACTTCTTGGCCAGGTCATACCCGCTCGCCGGGCCCACGGCCTCCAGCAGCCCGAGAAGCGCGATCCGAAGGGACATGCGCGCCAGCATATCGAAGACTTGACATGTCACGACTTACATATCAGTCTTCACATGTGAATGATGACATGAAGCCTCAAGGGCTCCTCTTGCTCGCGGTGCTCGGCGGGATGTTCCTGGCGATGCTCGACCAGACGATCGTCGGCACCGCGTTACCGCGGATCACGGCCGAGTTGGGCGGTACGACGCTCTACGTCTGGGTGGTGACGGCGTACCTGCTCACCTCGACGGTGACCGTGCCGCTCTACGGCCGGCTCTCCGACCAGCACGGCAGGAAGGCGCTGCTGCTGATCGGGATGGTGGTGTTCGTGGCCGGGTCCGCGCTGTGCGGGGCGGCGCAGGACATGCCGCAGCTCATCGCGTTCCGTGCGCTGCAGGGGCTCGGCGCGGGCGCGCTGCTGCCGCTGTCGATGGCGTTGGTGATGGAGATGTTCCCTCCGGGTACGAACGGCGCCCGCGTGCAGGGTGCGCTCGGCGGCGTGATGGGCCTGACGTACCTGGCCGGGCCGTTCCTGGGCGGGTTGTTCACCGACCACGCGACCTGGCGGTGGGCCTTCTACGTGAACGTGCCGATCGGCCTCGTGCTGATCGCGATCGTCGCGCGCCGCCTGCCGAACCGGCCGGGCGTGGGCGGCGGCGGGCGCCCCGACTACGCGGGCATCGCGGTCTTCACCGTGGCCATCAGCGCGCTGCTGCTGGGCCTGACGGAGAAGGGCCTGGACGGCAACACCTGGACCGACGCCGCCGTGGCCGGGCCGATCGTGCTCGCGGCCGCGTTGCTGGCGGTGTTCGTGCTGGTCGAGAGGCGGGCGGTCAGCCCGATCATGCCCATGCACCTGTTCGGCAACCGCACCTACACGCTCGTGAACGTCACGTCCTTCTTCACGGCCTTCTGCATGTACGCCGGCGTGGTGTTCCTGCCGCGTTACTTCCAGCAGTCCCTCGGCGTCAGCGCCACCGAGTCCGGGCTGAGGATCTACCCGATGACGCTGGCCATGGTCCTGGGCAGCGTCGTCATGGGCACGCTCATGTCCAGGACCAGGGTCTACAAGCCGTGGCTGGTCGCCTCCCCGTTCCTGCTCGTCGCGGGCACCCTGCTCTGCCTGAACCTGACCGCGCACACCAACGGGCTGCTGCTGGCCGGCTGGATGCTGCTGATCGGGCTGGGCATGGGCCCGATGCTGTCCGGCCTGACCGTGGCCTCCCAGCAGTCCGTCGAGCCGCAGTACATCGGCGTCGCCTCCGCGAACCTGACCTTCTTCCGCCAGATCGGCGGCTCCGTGGCGCTGGCCGTCGGCGGCACCCTCTACAGCTCGACGGTCACGGTGGACGCGCCCGTGCACGGCCTGGCCGCCGCGCACGCCTCCGCCGCGGCGGCGGTCATCCCGTCGCTGGGGGTGGCAGGGGCGCTGCTCGCCCTGATCGCGCTGGTGGCGATGCCGGCCAGGCGGCTGGAGGTGCCCGCCACGCCGCAGAACAGGGTTGAGGCCAGTTTCGCGTCATAAGCGGCGCCATGCGAAGCTGTGATAGTCCCCAACACCATGGAGGTCCTCATGGCGGAAACACCGGAGCCGGAAGTCAGCGAGACTCCCGAGGACGAGATGAAGCGCAGGTTCCGCGAGGCGCTGGAGCGCAAGCGTAACCAGCACGCGGACTCGGGCGCGGGTGGCAAGGGCGGCGACCCATCGAAGATCCACGGGGCGCACGGTCCGGCTGCGAGTAAAAGATCGTTCAGGCGCAAGAGCGGCGGCTGAGGCCGGGAATTTCAAGGGGGTACGGCAATGCCGTGCCCCCTTTCTCTATGCCGGAGGCAGGTAGATCTTTACACCGATTCATGACGAACTGTTTGTGTTTGTCCGGAATACGTGGTTAGAGTGATGCCCACTTACCAGCCGGTGGCGTGGACCACACAAGGGAACCAGCCGGCTGGCGCCTAATCCCGATCACTCGGGAGCCGGGGACCCACCTCCCTGGGGTGAATCCGACCTTGCGTCGGTAGGGCAACTCCACCGCCCGAACCCGTCAGCTAACCCGGTAGGCGAGATGGAGAGGACTTATGCAGAACTTGAATGATCACGTAGAACACCCATACAGCGTGATGACGGCCGCCCTCTGAGCGGTCCCTTCTCCAGGTTCGTTTCGCGCTCCGCGTAGCTTTCCCCCTGTCAGGTGCTTTCCCCTGCTACGCCCTTTTTCAAGCGAGCGCAATCTCCCTGCCCCCTCGCGAAGGACTGTACTTTTCATGTCTGCACGTTCTGGTTTGCGTACCCTCGCTCTGCTCACCGCCTCCACCGTCGGCGCGCTCACCATCGCCGGCACCGCGGCCCACGCCGACTCCAACACGGACGAGAAGGTCCTGCTCAAGGGCTCGACCACCGCTTCGTACTTCTGGGACGACTCCTCCGGCCGCGCCGGGGACACCGGTCTGCCCGCCAGCGGCAAGCCCATGCAGAAAGGTCTGGCCGCCAGCCCGAGCTGGCCGCTCATGACCGAGGGATACGTGATCCACGACGGCAAGAAGCTGCCCTTCTTCGTCGGCGACCGCGGTCCGGGCGTGCCCTCCAACAACGGCGTCATGCTCGACCTGGACGGCAAGACGTTCGCGGAGCTGACCGGCGGCTCGTTCAACATGGAGACGCTCGGCGTCGACGGCGTCGGCGGCCAGGGGCACATCAAGGTCGACTACGTCATCACCAAGTGGGGCAACGGTCCCGGCAAGAAGAACTACCCGGTCCCGTTCTCGACCGGCGCCTGGTCCGAGCGCGACGACAACCCGGCCGAGCCCCCGGCGGCCGGTGCGGCCGTGCCGCCGCCGGCGCGCGAGGCCGGAGAGTGGAGCGCCAGCACGGGCGCCGTCGTCGCCAGCGCCGTGGCCGCGGTGGGCGGCGGCGTGGTGCTCGCCAGCGACCGCGTTCGCAATCTTCTCAAGGGCTGAACTTTACGGACCTGGACCAGAATGTCATTCTGGTCCTCGTGACCACCCGCGTAGCCGCGAACGGCATCGAAATCGCCTACGAGAGCTTCGGCTCGCACGAGGGGCGCCCCCTGCTCCTCATCATGGGGCTCGGCGCGCAGCTCATCCACTGGGATGAAGGGCTCTGCGCGCTGCTGGCGGACCAGGGACACCACGTCGTACGGTTCGACAACCGCGACGCCGGTCTCTCCACACACTTCCACGACAAGGGCGTTCCCGCGATGGGGGCGCCCTCGCCGTATCTGCTGGACGACCTGGCCGACGACTCGGCGGGACTCATGGACGCGCTGGGCTGGCCGGCCGCCCACGTGGTCGGGGCGTCGATGGGCGGCATGATCGCCCAGGCGCTGGCCATCCGCCACCCGGACCGGGTGCTGACCCTGACCTCGATCATGTCCACCCCCGGCCCCTCGGCGGCCCCGCCCACCGAGGCCGCGCTCGCCACCCTCATGGCCGCGCCCCCCGCCGACCGCGAAGCGGTCCAGGCCCAGGCGGTGCGGACCTGGTCGGTCATCGGCTCGCCCGGATACGAGCTGGACCGCGAGCGGATCACCCTGCTGGCCGGACTCGCGTTCGACCGCTGCTTCGACCCCGGCGGGACGGCCCGGCAGCTCGCCGCCATCATGGCCTCGGGCGACCGCACGGCGGGGCTCGCCGGGGTGCGGGTGCCCACGCTGGTGCTGCACGGGGAGGCGGACCAGCTCGTCCCCGTCGCCGGTGGCCACGCCACAGCCGCGGCCGTGGCGGGCGCCCGGCTGGTGACCTACCCGGGCATGGGCCACGACCTGCCGCGCCCGCTCTGGCCGTCCGTCGTGGCCGAGATCAGCAAGCTCACCGCTCCCTAGCCGAAGTGGGCACGGGTCTCCGCGAACGCCTGGTCCGTGCCCTCCAGCGCCCTGGCCACGTCGGCCTCCGTGTGCGCGGCCGACATGAACCAGTTGTGCCACGGGTGCAGGTAGACCCCGTGCCGCAGGCAGGCGTCGCTCCACCACATCGCGACGGAGAGGTCGGCGTCCCCGTCGAAGCTGAGCCACGGGATCGTGACGGGTCCTGTCTGGTTCACCACGAACCCGTGGGACTTGGCCTGCGCGTAAAGCCCCTCGCGGAGCTGCGTGCCCGCGCGTTCCATGGCGCCGATGCCGTCCGTGTCGCGTAGCGTCTCGATGGTCGCCTTGGCCGCCGCCATGGCGACCGCCGAGAACCAGAACGACCCCGTCGAGTACAGCGTCTGCGCCGGTCCGCGCAGCGCGTCCGTGCCGGTGACGGCGGCGATCGGGTAGCCGTTCGCCATGGCCTTCGACCAGGCGGTCAGGTCGGGCCGCACCCCGTACGGCTCCCAGGACCCCCGCAGGTCGACCCGGAACCCGGCCCGCACGTCGTCGATCACCAGCGCGGCCCCGAGCCGGTCGGCCAGGGCGCGGGCGCCCCGCGCGAAGGCGGGCTCCACCAGCTCCTGGTCCTCGAACGAGTCGTGCTTGAACGGCGTCACGATGATCGCCGCCACGTCGCCCTCCACGGTCGCCGCCGCGGCCTCCAAGGACTCGAGTGAGTTGTACGTGAACTCCACCAGGTCGGCCCGCTCGTTGGGCGTCGTG
The DNA here is from genome assembly GCF_044593615.1 of Nonomuraea sp. NPDC051941. NCBI lineage: Bacteria > Bacillati > Actinomycetota > Actinomycetes > Streptosporangiales > Streptosporangiaceae > Nonomuraea > Nonomuraea sp. NPDC051941. The sequence continues at coordinate 413,081 of NZ_JBIUCF010000002.1, read as the reverse complement.
CCCGCCAGGGAGGGCGTGCACCAGGGGTCCGCCCCGTGGTAGGCGCCGTGCGCCATCAGGACCTTGGTCCGCCCGGTGGCGGCGCGGGCGACCATGAGCGCCTGCGTGGTGGCGTCGGTGCCGTTCTTGGAGAACATCGCCCAGTCGGCGCTGGGCACGGTGTCCACCAGCAGCTCGGCCAGCTCCACCATGATCGGGCCGGGGCCGTTGAGGCAGTCGCCGAGCGCGGCCTGCCGGGCGGCCGCCTCCTCCACGCGCGGGTGGCGGTGGCCGAGCACGACCGGGCCCCAGCTGCACATGAAGTCGATGTACTCGCGACCGTCAACGTCCCACTGGCGGCAGCCCTCGCCGCGTTCGAAGAACTGCGGGAAGCCGGGGGCGAAGAGGGCGGCGTTGAGGTGGCCGTACATGCCGCCGGGGACGACCTTCAGTGCGCGCTGACGGAGTTCTGCGTCGGTCATCCGAGAGTCCTTAGAGTCGAGTCGAGATCGATGAGGCCGGCGTCCGAGCCGAGCCCGGTGGCGACGCGGGCGGCGGCGGCCGTGCCCCAGCGGGCCGCGGTCAGCACGTCCTGCCCGTGCAGGAGGCCCGTCAGGAACCCCGCGCAGTACGCGTCCCCGCAGCCGGTCGTGTCCGAGACGTCCACCTTGAGTGCGGGCACCGTCTCCGCGCCTTCCGCAGTGACCACCAGGCTGCCCGCGGCCCCCAGCGTGACGAGCACGCCGCGCGGCCCGTCGGCCAGCAGCGCCCGGGCGGCCTCGCCGACGTCGGAGGCGCCGGTCATGAGGAGGGCCTGCGACTCGTTCGGCAGCACGTAGTCCACGTGCGGCAGGAAAGCGCGGGCCATTCCCAATAAGTCGGGCATCTCCGAGAGGAGGTCCATGGTGATGACGGTGCCGGACGCGCGTACCTCGTCCAGGAGGGCGAAGAACGCCGGGTCGCCGAGGCCGAAGGTGACGTCCATCCCGCCCAGGTGGATCGCCCGGACGCCGCGCAGCACGTCGGGGTCGAGGTCCGCGTACGTCACGCTGAGGTTGGCCCCCGGCACGTGGAAGCTGGGCCGCCCGCCGTCGAGCCTGATGGGCAGGATCGACGCGGCCGTCTGCTCGCCCGCCCTGCGCACGAGGCGCGAGACGTCGACGCCGCGCTTGGCGAGCACCGCCACCAGGAAGTCACCCAACTCGTCGTCGCCGGCGGCTCCCATGGTGATCACGGGGTTGCCCAGCTTGACCAGGTCGACGGCGGTTCCGGCGGCGGCGCCGGCGGCGGTGAGGCGGATCTGCTCCACCAGTACGGTGTCCTGGCCCTCGGGGATGTGATCGATGGGCCTGGCGAGAATGTCGACGATGTGGACGCCGACGGTGGCGACGGTCATAGTCTAAATAGACAGACGTCCGAATAAAAAGTCAATGGAGGAGCCGATGCCCAAGATCGTCGATCACGACGAGCGCCGGCGCGAGGTCCTGTCAGCCGCCCGCCGGGTGATCGTCAGGGACGGGATCGACGCCGCCACCACGCGGGCCATCGCCAAAGAGGCCGGATACTCCAACGGCGTGCTCGCCCACTACTTCGCCGACAAGGACGAGATCCTCCTGTCTGCGCTGCGCCAGTCGCACCAGCGCATCCGCGACCGGCTGACCCGCAAGGTCGAGGGCGCGACCGGGCTGGCCGCGCTGCGCGAGCTGCTGCTGGACAACCTGCCGCTGGACGCCGAGCGCACCCAGGAGTCGCGCCTGGAGGTCAGCTTCTGGAGCCGCAGCCTGGCCTCGGAGCGCCTGGCCGAGGTCCAGCGCACGGAGGCGGACGAGCTGCGCGCCGCCGTACGCGACCTGCTGGCGCAGGCCCGCGCGGCGGGTGAGCTGCGCACCGAGGACAACCTGGACGACCTCACCGAGCACCTGCTCGCCCTGGTCGACGGCCTCAGCCTGCACCTGCTCCTCTACCCGGGCCGGCTCAAGCGCGTCGACGTCGAGCGCCTCATGCTCCAGGCGCTGGATCGTTTGTGACCGTTGATGTATTTCGGACGACCGACTACATTTGCCGCGCATGAGCCTGCGCGAGCAGTTGTGCGAGTACGGCCGGCGCGCGGTCGAGCTCGGCCTGGTCATCGGCACGTCCGGCAACCTGAGCGTGCGTGAAGGGGATCTGGTCGCGGTCACCCCCTCGGGGGCGGCGCTCGACCGGCTGACCCCGGAGATGTGCCCGGTCGTGGACGTCGAGGGCTACCTCGTCGAGGGCGACCTGCAGCCGTCCAGCGAGACCCCCATGCACCTGGCCGTCTACGCGACCACGGACGCCAAGGCCATCGTGCACACGCACTCGGTGTTCGGCACGATCGTGGCCACGACGATGACCGAGCTGCCGCCCGTGCACTACAACGCGCTGCTGCTCGGCGGCGTGGTCAAGGTGGCCGAGTACGCCACGTACGGCACGCCCGAGCTGGCCGCCAACGTCCGGGCGGCGATGGAGGGCAAGAAGGCCGCCCTGATGGCCAACCACGGCGGGGTGACCGTCGGGGCGACGCTGGAGGAGGCGTTCGAGGCCACCCGGCTGCTGGAGTGGCTGTGCGAGGTCTACGTCCGGGGGCTCAGCGTGGGCAAGCCGGCCATCCTCACGAACGAGCAGCTCAACGCGGTGATCGAGCGCGCGCTGAACCCCCCGACGTTCCCTCGCCGTCTATGAGAGCGCCGCCTGCTCCGCCAGGCCCAGCGGCAGCCCGCCCGACCCGGCGATCCGGTCGTGGAACTCCTTCAGCGACCCCTGGAACGACTCCCGGATGCGGTCGATCTCGATCGCGCCCGTGAGATAGGAGGGCGCCTGCGTAGGCCACGCGCAGTAGCGGTTCACCTCGCCCTGAGCGGTGCCCGGCGACAGCGACGCCCTGGTCGCCATGAACGTCTCCGCCTCCTCGATCGACATGTCCTCGCAGTGCAGCGCGGTGTCCACGACGATCCTGGCGGCGCGGAAGATCCGGCAGTCCAGGTGGGCCAGCTCGGTGGCGGGGGTGTCGAAGTAGCCCTGCTCGTGCAGGAGCTTCTCGACGTACAGGGCCCAGCCCTCGGTGAAGTACGGGGTGCGGAAGACCTTCCTGGCAGTACGGGGATTGCCCGCCATGTACGACAGGTGCCAGTGATGCCCCGGGTAGGCCTCGTGCACGGCGATCGAGGGCATCTGGGCCCGCGAGTTCGTACGGAGGCGCTGGCGTACCTGCTCGGGGGTGAAGTCGTCGGGCGTGTAGGGGACGAAGAAGACGCCCTTGCGCGAGGCGCTCAGCGGGGGCGGCGCCAGGTAGTGGGCGACGGACAGCACCGGTCGGGTGTACTCGGCGGACGGGAGCACGTCGCACTCCTCGCCGTCGGCGAACGTGACCAGGTCCCGCTCCCGCACGAACTCCCTGGCCCGCTGGGTCTCGGCCGCGTACTCGGCCCGCATGTCGGCCAGGGTCGGCGGATGGTCGTCCATGAGGAACTCCATCGCCGCCCGCCAGTCCTCGCTGCCGTTGACCCGCAGCGCCACCTGGCGCATCCGCGCGTCCAGCTCGGCCCAGGCGGCCTTGCCCTTCTCGTGCAGCTCGGCGGCGCCGTAGCCGAGCATCTCGCGTTCGCGCAGCAGTGTGGAGTAGAGCTTCTCGCCCATCCGCCAGGTGCCGCCGCACTCGAAGCCTTCGAGGAAGGCGACCAGCTCGTCGAACGCCCGCGCGGCCGGTTCGGCGGCCTCGGCCAGCTTGGCGGCCAGGTCGGGGTCCTCGACCATGGACGGGATCGTACGCGTGAGGAAGTTGCGGCCGGTGCGGGCCTGGCCGAGCCCGCGCTTGATCAGCAGCGGGGCGGCCAGCTCGGGGTCGAGGTTGGCGCGGCAGGCGGCCAGCACGCCGGGCACCTCGGCCAGACGGGAGACGGCCGAGGACACCAGCTCGGGCTCCGGCCTGAGGCGCCGCTGGAACGGCGTGTACATGGAGGAGAAGATCGCGGACAGGTAGACGGCCGGGTCACGCCGCCACTCGGGCCAGGAGGCGAGCGCGGTCGAGCCTCTCAGCTGGGAGAGGACCAGATCTCTGTCGATGGCGTCGTCAAGGGTGGCCGTTTGGAGGGAGGAGAGGCGGTCGAGCCAGCGGGCCTCTTCCCGCTCGCGGGCGGTCCAGCCGGAGGCCGTGAAGTCGCCGAGGGTGTGATCATAACCGTCGGCCCCCAGTAAGCTGGCCACGACGGGACGGTCGGAAAAGTACCACTTGAGAAACTCGTCCACCAATGCACCATATCCTGTGGAAATGCCCCTGCAGATCACTGGCGCGCTAGGCGACCCTGACCTGATCCGCCTCCCTTGGGAGGTCCCCCTCCAAGACTGGCCGCAGTACCATCTCGTGGATCTGCCGCGCGGCATTTCACGGCACGTGGTGCGGTTCGCCCGGCTGTCCGGCAAGGTGTACGCGATCAAGGAGATCAGCGAACGGTACGCCAAGCGTGAATACCAGCTGCTGTGGGACCTGGCCCGCCTCGACGCGCCCGCCGTGGAGCCCGTCGCCTACGTGACCGGCCGCGAGGAAGGGCTGGACGCGGCGCTGATCACCCGGCACCTGCAGTTCTCGCTGCCGTACCGCGCCGTCATGTCGGGCACGCTGCGGCCCGACACGCTCACCCGCCTGCTGGACGCGCTGGCCGTGCTGTTAGTGCGACTGCACCTGAACGGGTTCTACTGGGGCGACTGCTCGCTGTCCAACACGCTGTTCCGCAGGGACGCCGGGGCCTTCGCCGCGTACCTGGTGGACGCCGAGACCGGCGAGATGCACCCGATGATCAGCGAGGGGCAGCGGCTGGCCGACATCGACACCGCGCACATGAACATCTTCGGCGAGATGCTCGACCTGGAGGCCGGCGGGCTGCTGCACCCGTCCATCGACCCCATGGAGACCGCCGAGGACATCGTCACCCGCTACCACCGCCTGTGGGACGAGATCACCCAGAGCGAGATCATCGAGGAGGTCGACTGGCACCGCGTGGAGCAGCGGATCCGCCGGCTGAACCTGCTCGGCTTCGACGTGGCCGAGATGATGGTGCGGCGCAAGGTCGGCACCGGGCGGCTCATCGTACGGCCCAAGGTCGTGGACTCCGGCCACCACCAGCGGCGGCTGCTCCGGCTGACCGGGCTCGACGTGGAGGAGAACCAGGCGCGGCGGCTGCTCAACGACCTCGACGGGTTCAGGGTGGCCAAGGGGCTGCGGCACGAGGACGAGGCCATCGTGGCGCACCGGTGGCTGGCGGAGATATTCCAGCCGACGGTCGAGGCCATCCCCGCGGAGCTGCGCGGCAAGCTGGAGCCCGCGCAGCTCTTCCACGAGATACTCGACCACCGCTGGTACCTGTCCGAGGAGACGGGCGCGGACGTGGGGCTGGCCGCGGCCGTGAAGTCGTACGTGGACAACGTGCTCGTCCACAAGCCCGACGAGAAGGCGCTGCTCCCGGAGGAGGCGGCTCAGTAGGCCACAGTGATGCGCTTGCGCGGGTGGGCGCCGTTCTCCAGCTCGTCCGCGACGGCGACCGCGTAGTCCTCGGCCGAGATGAAGCTGCGGCCCTCGGGGTCGGCGAGCAGCGTGTCGCCGCCGATGCGGTAGACGCCGGTGCGCTCGCCCGGCGCGATCTCCGCGGCCGGTGAGATGTACGTCCAGTCCAGGTCCTCGACCTCCCGGTAGAGGCCGAGGGCCGACCTCTGGGCCTTGGACTCCTTTTTGTAGAGCTCCGGGAAGTCGGGCGTGTCGACCAGGTCCTGTCCCGGCGCGATCTGGAGGCTGCCGGCGCCGCCCACGACGATCAGCCTGCGTACGCCGGCGGCGCGCACGCCCTCGATGAGCGCGCGGTTGGCGTCCAGGAACGGCGGCTCGGGCTCGGTGCCGTCGCGGGGCGGGGCGATGGCGGAGACGACGGCGTCGTAGTCCTTGGCCAGGGTGGCTGCGTCGTGGACGTCACCCTTGACGGGGCCCTTGCGGCTGACGGCGGTCACCTGGTGGCCGCGATTCGCGAGCTCGGCGGCTATGCGCTGGCCGATCATGCCGGTCGCGCCAAAGAGCAGGATCTTCATGTGCGCAAGAGTATCCATCGGATACTGGTTACTTCATCGTGCTATAAGTACCTTATGGATACTGGCGATGTCTTCGACCCTAACTGTCCGACCCGGGTGGTTCTGGATCGGATCGGCGATAAATGGTCGGTGCTGGTACTCCTCAGTCTCGTCCACGGCCCCATGCGCTTCACCGCCCTCCGGGGTCGGATCGGCGGGGTCACCCCCAAGGTGCTGACGCAGACGTTGCGGGCCATGGAGACGGACGGGCTGGTGACGCGGGAGGTGTTCGCGGAGGTGCCGCCGCGGGTGGAGTACGAGTTGACGTCCCTGGGGCGCTCACTGCACGAGCCGATCTCGGCGGTGGCGGCATGGGCCGAGGGCCACATAACCGAAATCCTCACCCACCGCACCCAATCCACCTAACCTCCACCCGGCCCCCTCACCGCCCCACCCCCTCACCACCTCACCGCCCGTCCCTCACCCCTCGTCCCCGCTCCTCACCACCGCACCGTCGGCTCCCCACCACCGCACCCCGCCCCTCAACGGCCCGCCATCGCCGCTCGCCGCCGCCCCCCTCGCGTTGTTGCGCGCTTCCGTAGTCGAGGGCGGTCGGTAATGGTGGCGGGAATCCGGACATGGGGTGAGTGGTGGTGGACCACAGTGAGGAGAACGGATGGGAGTCGATCCCGAAAGCCGGTTCGAGGCGATATACGAAGCGGCATACCCCCAACTGCTCGGATACGCCTTACGCCGATGCCCGGACCCGGACGACGCGGCCGATGTCGTGGCGGAGACGTTCATGGTCGCGTGGCGCCGGATAGAGGAGGTGCCCGAAGGCGACGAGGCGAGGTTGTGGCTCTTCGGTGTGGCCAGGAGGGTGCTGGCCAACCAGCGGCGCGGTGAGCGGCGGCATGAGCAGCGCACCGCCGCCCTGCGCGAGCAGCTGGCCGCCTCGCCGCTCGTCGCCGAGTTGCCATTGCCCGGCGACGACCTCTCGCAGATGGGCAAGGTGTTCCGGGCCCTGTCCGAGGACGACAGGGAGTTGCTCGCTCTGGTCGCGTGGGAGCGGCTGGATCCGGGTCAGATCGCCAAGATCCTCGGCATCTCGCGCAACGCCGTGCGGGTCAGGCTCTTCCGTGCGCGAAAACGCTTCGCCCGTGGCCTGGCCGAGGCCGGGGTCGAGTACTCGAATGCCGTCGCGATCGAAGGGAGCAGCCTGTGAGCATCCGAAGGGAGCAGCCCGTGAACATCGCCGAGCTCGCCCGCGTACGGGACGAGGATCTGGCCGAGGACCCGGTGGGGCAGGCGTCCGGCGCGGGGGCGCGGGCGCTGATGGAGTCGATCATGGCCGAGGAGCGGGTGCCGGCGCGGAGACGTTCGCCGCGCAGAGGGCGGTGGCTCGGGCTGGCCGTGGTGGCGGTCGCGGCGTCCGTCGTGCTCGTCGTCGGAGTGCCGTTCGGCGGGCCCGTCACCGAGTACGCCAACGCCGCCGTCTCGGTCAAGGCGGGCGACGACTACCTGGAGGTGGCGATCAACGATCCCGAGGCCGAGGCGGCGCAGTTCACGGAGGCGTTCCGGGCGGTCGGGCTGGACGCCGAGGTGAAGAAGGCGCCGGTGGCGCCGGAGGACGTGGGCCAGCTGGTCGGCCCGGTCATGGACGGAGAGTTCCCGCCAGGCACGGGGGTGACGAGCAGCCGTAAGGAGGACTGCGCTTCCGCCTGGTGCGGCACGGTCTCCATCCCCATCCACTTCAAAGGAAAGGTCATCTTCGGGATCGGCCGACCGGCCGCGCCGGGGGAGCGCTACGCCAGACAGGGCCAGGTCTCCCCGTCCTCCGACGGCGGGCCCATCGACGGCTACAAAGCTCATGGCAAGCGGGTTGCCGAGGTCAGGGCCGATATGGAACGTCTCGGGCTGAAGATCACGTACATAGTGATGTGGACGACCAGTCCCGACGGCAGCGGCGAGGGATACAAAGTGGACGACGCGTACATCAAGGACGACTGGACCGTCGCTTTTGCCAGCAAGACCGCGTCCGACGCCGTCCGATTGACGGTCGAAGCCGGTCCCGGGGTGCCGCTGGGGTCGCTGCCCAAATCAGCCCTGCTCGATGATCCGGGCTGGTGGAAGAACTGAGCCTGGTCTTGCCGTTCACGTTCTGGTCCACGATGCTGGCATCTGTTCAGGCGAGTGGATCACGAGGGAACACGGCAAGGTCACGTCTCGATTGCGCCCCCTTGACGCGCGTCGGCGGCCGTTCGTACGTTCGGGCAAACGTTTAGGAAACTTTCCTAATTCAGGAGCCCTCATGACCCATCCGGGCGAGATCACTCGGCGTCAGCTGCTGCGCCGCCTCGGTATGACCGCGTTCGTCGCCGGCCCTGGTGCGGGCCTCCTGAGCGCCTGCGCCACGGCCGGCACGGGCGGCGAGCCGTCGGCCGCCCCCAGCATCACCGCCTCGGCCGACACCAAGAACCCGTTCGGCGTCGACCCCAAGAAGCCGCTGGAGGTGGTCATCTTCAGCGGCGGGTACGGTGACGCGTACGCCAAGGACCTGCACGAGGAGCTCTACAAGAAGGAGTTCCCCGGCGTGTCGATCAAGCACAACGCCACCCAGCAGATCGGCACCCAGTTACGCCCGCGCTTCGCCGCCGGCGACGTGCCCGACGTGCTCAACAACTCCGGTCCCGACTCGATGGACCTGGCCGCGCTGGCCGCCGAGAACCACCTCGCCGACCTGACCGTGCTCTTCGACGCCCCGTCGATCGACGACCCGGCCAAGAAGATCCGCGACACCGTCACCCCCGCCGTGATCGACAACGCCAAGATCAACGGCAAGGACCTCGTCCTGAACTACACCGTCTCCCACCGCGCGCTCTGGTACAACGCCAAGCTGTTCGCGTCCAAGGGATGGTCGCTGCCGAGGACGTGGGCCGAGTTCACGGCGCTGGGGGACACGGCCAAGCAGGAAGGCATCCTGCTCTTCGCGTACCCGGGGCAGAAGGGGCCGTACTACCAGCTCTGGAACGTCCTCTACACGGCCGCCAAGATCGGCGGGAACCAGGTCATCATCGACATCGACAACCTGGTCGACAACGCCTGGAACGCCGAGCCGATGAAGCAGGCGGTCACGGCCTGGGTGGAGATTCAGGCGAAATATGGCGACAAAGCGTACTTCGGCCTCGACCACACCCAGACCCAGGTCAAGCAGCTCCAGAACAAGCTGCTCTTCTACCCCGTGGGCTCCTGGGTCGAGAACGAGATGGCCAAGGACAAGCCCGACGACTTCGAATACGCCATCGCCCCCATTCCCGACGTCACCGCCGCCGACAAGATGCCGTACGGCGCCATCCAGGTCGGCGTCGGCGAGAACTTCGTCGTCGCGGCCAAGGGCAAGAATCCGCAGGGCGGCCTCGAATACCTGCGCATCATGCTGTCCAAGGACGGCGCGCGCGGATTCACGGAGAAGACCGAGAACCTCACCGTGGTGAACGGCGCCGCCGCCGGACTCGACCTGCCCGCCGGACTGATGAGCGCCGCCAAGGCCCAGGACGCGGCCGGCCAGAACATCATCACCGACGCGCGTTTCGAGGGCTGGTACAAGGAGCTGTTCGACTACGGCACCCAGCAGATCAACGTGGTCATGGCCGGGCGCATCACCCCGGAGAGGTTCTGCGCGAACATGCAGAAGAAGGCCGACGAGATCAAGAAGGACGACGCGGTCGCCAAGCAGACGCGGAGCCAGTGAGCAGATGGAGCGGCTGCGCAAGTACGGGTTCGTCGCCGGATTTCTCGTCGTCCCTCTGGCGCTCTATTCGGTCTTCGTCATCAGCCCCTATGTCCAGGCCTTCCAGCTCTCCCTGACGAGCTGGAACGGATACAGCTCGATCGTGCGGTACGTGGGGCTGGACAACTTCGGCCGGCTGTTCGACGACGAGGTGTTCTGGCAGGCCCTGCGCAACCACGGGATCATGCTGCTCGTGTTGCCGATCGCGACGATCGTCATCGCGCTGTTCCTGTCGTTCCTGCTGAATCTGGGCGGCGGCACGCGCGGCGCGGGCATGAGAGGGGTCTGGGGGTCGAAGTTCTACCGGGTGGTGTTCTTCTTCCCCCAGGTCCTGGCCGTCGCCGTGGTGGGCGTGCTCTTCCAGGCGGTCTACCGCCCCGACGCGGACGGCGTCATCAACGGCGTGCTCGCCAGGTTCGGCGCCGAGCCCGTCGGCTGGCTCACCGAGCCGGACCTCGCCCTCTGGTCGATCATCGCGGTGATGATCTGGCAGGGCGTCGGCTTTTACGTGGTGCTGTTCTCGGCGGGCATGGCGGCCATTCCCAAGGACTATTTCGAGGCCGCCGCGCTGGACGGCGCCGGACGCGTCCGGCTGTTCTTCTCGATAACGCTGCCGCTGCTGCGCGACACCATCCAGGTCGGCTGGATCTACCTGGGGATCGCGGCCTTCGACGGATTCGCTTTGGTGCAGGTGCTGGCCGGCGACAAAGGCGAGCCGGACGGCGCCACGACCATTCTCCCGGTCACCATCTACAAAACGGCTTTCGCCTACAACAAGGTCGGATACGCCTCCGCGATGGGCGTGGCGCTGTTCTTCCTCACCGTGACCTTCGCCGTGCTGACACTGCGGACGACCAGGCGTGAAAGGGTTGAGCTCTAGATGGCCAGAAACAGGCCGCGGCCCGGCGTGCTCAACGGGCTCTCGCACGTGGCGCTGGCCGTCTGGGCGTTACTGATCATCCTGCCCCTGCTGTGGACGTTCCTGGCGTCGTTCAAGAACAACACCGAGATCTTCGGCGACCCGCTGCAACTCCCGGGGGCGCTGCGGCTGGACTCGTGGGGCCGGGCCTGGGACAAGGCGCACATCGGGCAGTACATGCTCAACACCGTGGTCGTCGTCTTCTTCGGCACGGCGGGCACGATGTTGTTCGGGTCGATGGCGGCGTACGTGCTGGCCCGCTACACCTTCATCGGCAACAGGCTGATCTACTACTACTTCGTGGCCGGGCTGGCGTTTCCCGTGTTCCTGGCCCTGGGGCCGCTCTTCTTCGTCGTCAAGCAGTTGGGCCTGCTGAACTCCCACGTCGGGCTCGTTCTCGTTTACATCGCCTATTCCCTGCCCTTCACCGTCTTCTTCCTGGCGGCGTTCTTCCGGACGCTGCCGGAGACCGTCGCCGAGGCGGCGATGATCGACGGCGCCTCGCACACCCGGACGTTCTTCCAGATCATGGTGCCCATGGCCCGGCCCGGCCTGATCAGCATCACCATCTTCAACGTCCTGGGCCAGTGGAACCAGTATCTGCTGCCCCTCGTGCTCCTGGCCGGCGACCCGGACAAATGGGTCCTGACCCAGGGCATCGCCAAGATCTCCACCCTGGCCGGATACGAGGCGGACTGGCCGGGTCTGTTCGCCGCGCTGAGCATGACGATCCTGCCGGTCATGGTCGTCTACATCATCTTCCAACGCCAGATCCAGTCCGGGCTCGGCTCGGGGGCGCTGAAGTAACGTGGCGCCATGAGCGAGAACCTGCCCGAATGGCGTCGCGAGGGCGACGAGATCCGGCGCACGATCGAGGCGCCCGACTTCCCCACGGCCATCCGCATCGTCGACGAGATCGCGGTCAAGGCCGAGGAGCTCAACCACCACCCCGACATCGACATCCGCTGGCGTACTCTCCACCTGGTCCTCACCACCCACGACGCGGGCGGGCTCACCGACCTCGACTTCACGCTGGCGGCCGTCATCGATGACATCGCGGCGAAACACGGCGCCTAACCGCTGAATACTCACCGTAGTAGCTCGATTACTCGTTAGAGTGGGTGCCCTCCCGGAGCCCTCCTGTCGAAGGGGCTCGAACCATGGAGGGTCTCATGCGCGTGCCCGCACTCCTGTTCATCATGCTCACCGCAGCCTGCGCGGGCCCGCCCGCCCCGCTCCAGCAGGCCATGGGCCCCAGCGAGGGTCCCAGCGAGGGGGCCACGAGCGCGGCGATCAGGCTGTCCGGCGAGGGGGAGTTCACCGCCTCCGACACCGCCGCCATCGTCTACGACCGCAAGCTGGTCCCGCAGGGCGCCCAGGGCAGCGCCCACGTCGAGTCGGCCGACGGCCAGACCCGCACGACCCTCGTCGTCGAGGGCCTGCTCCCCAACCGCCACTACGGCGCCCACCTGCACGTCAAGCCCTGCGGGAAGAAGCCCGACGAGGCGGGGCCGCACTACCAGCACAAGGCCGGCGAGATCAGCCCGGCCAGCGAGGTCTGGCTCGACTTCACCACCAACGGTGAGGGTGCGGGCCGCTCGTCCGCCCGCAACGACTGGGTCCTCGACCCGGCCAAACTGCCCGGCTCGCTCGTCATCCACGCCAAGGCCACCAAGACCTCAGGTCCGGAGGTCGGTACGGCGGGGGACCGCGTGGCCTGCCTGACCCTTAAAAAGGTGTCGTAACCACCCAGCCACGGGCATAATTACACAATTACATAACGGAAGGTGTAGTTGTGACCCAGTGGCAGCCCCCTAGATTACGGCTGTTCGAAGACGTGCACCGCAGGGCGACCTGGCTGGAGCTCCTGTACGACCTCGTCTTCGTCGTCGCCGTGGCCGAACTGGCCGATGTGCTCCCCACGAGCCTGCCGGCCTTCGTGGGCCTGTTCGTACCGATCTGGTGGGCCTGGCTGGGCTACGTCTTCTACGCCAACAGGTTCGACACCGACGACGTCAGCCACCGGTTGCTCGCGCTGCCGCAGATCCTGGCCGTGGCGGCCATGGCGGCGAGCGTGAGCGACATCGAGCAGCGTTCCGGACTTTTCGCCATCGCGTATGCGGTGGTAAGAGTGCTGCTGATCGTGGCCTACGTCCGCGCCGGTCGCCACGTGCCCGAGGCCCGGCCCCTGACGACCCGCTACGCCATCGGGTTCACGGTGGCGGTGCTCATCTGGCTGGCCTCGCTCGCCGTCGACCCGCCCCAGCGCTACGCGTTCTGGGCCGTCGCCCTTGCGATCGACCTCGTCACACCCCTGCTGACCCGGCGGGCCCAGGGCAAGCTGCCGCCGCAGTCCGAGCACCTGCCGGAGCGCTTCGGCCTGTTCGTGGTGATCGTCCTGGGCGAGGTCGTGGCGGCGGTCGTCCTCGGGCTGAAGGGCCACGACGTGACGCCGGGCACGCTGCTGATCGCCCTGGCCGGGGTGGCGATCGCGATGGGCTTCTGGTGGCTGTACTTCGGCCACACCGACGAGTCCGTCGTGCTGCGTACCCGGCTGGCCGGACAGGTGTGGGTCTACTCGCATCTGCCGCTTTCGCTGGGACTGGTGGCGTTCGGGATCGGGATCGAACACGCGATCATGGACCCGTCCTCGTCGAGCTGGTCCTTCGGGCTGCCCGCCGCCTTGGTGCTCGCCGTGCTCGGCCTGCAACACCTGTGCTCGTCCGACCGGCGGGCGGGCACCATCCGCCTCGGCGCGGCGGCGCTCACGCTCGCCACCTCGGCGCTTCCCGTGGCCGCCGCGCTGCCCCTGATCATCCTGTACGCCGCGGCGCAGGTCGCGTACGACCTGTTCCGCCCGCAGCCGGAAGGTGTCGCATGACCGCCAAGGACCTGTTCGACCGCCAGCTGGCCGCCATCGCCGACCGCGACCTGGAGGCGCTGCTGGGCCAGTATCACGACGACGCCACGGTCATCCGCTTCGACCGCGTCGCCCGGGGCCCCGCCGAGATCAGGGAGCTGTTCACCGCGTACCTCTCGGCGGAGCCCAAGGTGGACGAGATCGTCTCGGTGCGGACGACCGACGACGTGATCTTCTACAACGCCCTGATGACGATCGCCGGGAACCGCGTCACCACGTACGGCACCCTGGTCGTCAGGGACGGCAGGATCTGGCGGCAGACGGCGGCCGCCGCGCCCGTCACCTGATCGCGGCCGCCATCGGCTGCCACGGCGCCGCGTCGAAGATCAGCATGATCGTGCTGATCTTCCCGTCGCGGAGCCGGAAGTGCTCGGCCGTGCGCTGGATCCCGGCCGGCGTCGCCGTGTGCACGTCGTAGACCAGCGTCGCCTCCGACTCCCCGTACAGCTCGCTGATCATCTCCACCTCCGTCACCACCCGCAGGAAGCCTTCCAGCCCTGCCAGGTGCCCGGCCGGGTCGGCGGAGGAGATGAACGGGCTCCTGAACGAGAACGGCTCGCCGACCAGCGCCGCCGCCTCCCCGACCGCGCCCCGGAAGCGGGCGTCGTGATAGGCCCTGACGACCTCGCGCGCGTTCATCGGGCCTCCTGGGCGGCCAGGTGCTCGGCCAGCCGCTGCTGGTTGTCGGCCAGCCGCAGGCACAGGTGGCGCAGCGACGTCAGCTCCTCGGGGGAGAACCCGCGGAAGATCGCCGCCATGGCGAGCTGCGACGGCCTCCTGAACGCCTCGATCCACGCCCGCCCCTCGGGGGTGATCCGGGCCAGCACCGACCGCCGGTCGCGCCGGTCCTGGACCCGCTGCACGAGCCCGTCCTTCTCAAGGGTGTCGACGAGGCCGGTGGCGTTCCTCGAACTCACGCCCGCCGACTGGGCCAGCTCGCCGATGCTGACGCCGTCGTCGTCCGTGTCACTCAGCCGCAACAGCAGGTCCATCGCCCCGGAGCTGAGCCCGCGGCCCTCGCTGCCGTGGGCGCGCATGCGCTCGATGGCCTGGAAGGCGGTGCGGACGGCGGCGGCGGCTTCGAAGGTGAGGGTGTCGTCGCCGGCGAGCCGGCTCATGGCGGCTCTGGCGTTGGGGTCGTAGAGCAATCCGGTGTCATCATGTTCTAGCTTCATAATGAAGCCGTACTTTATTACGTACTTCCATAAATCGCCACTCAACCGGCGCTCTCGGCGGCCTGCAGGTTCTTCCGCAGCGCCGTGGTGATCGGCTCGATGGGCGCCGACAGCTGCTCCACCCTGTGCTGGTGGCGGCGCCACTCCCGGCCGGGCAGGACCGTCTTGAGCTGGGCCGCCGCGGCCAGCGCGGCCAGGACGCGGACATCCGGGCTCAGCCGGCTGACGGGCCGGCCGCCGTGGACCGCGCGGGCGACGCGCTCGACGAGCCTGCGCGAGAGGTGTGGCCTGCGTGGCGTGACCCGTTCGACCGGGAACAGCAGAACCCGGTGGCGCTCCACCCGGACCAGCCGGGCGGCCTCCAGCTCGTCGCGGACCAGCCGGTACGCCTGCACGTGGTCCTTGCGGATCCAGCTCGCCCACGACCGGGGCGGAGAGCCGGCGATCTGCTCCCAGACGGCCGCCTGCAGCCGGCCGGGGGCGGCGGGTGCGGTGACCGCCCGCGCCTTGCCCGACTCGTCCGCCAGGCTGCCGCTCGTCATGAGCTCGGCGAGCGCCGCCGCGCGCAGGAGGCAGCCCAGCTCGCGGCGGTTGGCCGGCCGTTCCTTGCGGAGGTCGAAGGCCAGCAGGAAAACCGACCTTGGCCAGGGCTCACCCTGCTGCGTCGTCGTCCGCGGTTCCATCCGCCGTCTCCCCTCCTTCCAGGGCTTCTTCCGTCTCCGGGGCCTTGCGCGGGCGCCCGCGGGGGCGCATGCGCCCCACGCTGTCGGGCAGGCGACCGGCCTCCGAGAGGGCCTTGCGCAGCAGGAACTCGATCTGCGAGTTCGTGCTGCGCAGGTCGTCGGCGGCCCACTTCGCCAGCGCGTCGTGGACCACCGGGTCGAGCCGCAGCAGGATCTTCTTCCGCTCCACGGCGATTACTGGTAGAGCGTGCCGGTGTTGACCACCGGCTGGGTGTCACGGTCGCCGACCAGCACCACGAGCAGGTTGCTGACCATGGCCGCCTTGCGCTCCTCGTCGAGCTCCACCACGTCGTGCTCGGCGAGCCTGGCCAGCGCCATCTCGACCATGCCGACCGCCCCCTCGACGATCCGCTGCCTGGCCGCCACCACCGCGCCCGCCTGCTGGCGGCGCAGCATGGCGTGGGCGATCTCGGGCGCGTACGCCAGGTGGATGATGCGCGACTCGATGACCTTCACCCCGGCCGAGGCCACCCTGGCGCCGATCTCCGCGGACAGCCGCTCGTTGATCTCGTCGGCGTTGTCCCGCAGCGACAGCCGCGGCTCGCCGTGCGCGTCGTACGGATAGCTGCCCGCGATGTGCCGCACGGCCGTCTCCGCCTGGATGGCGACGAACTCCACGAAGTCATCCACCTCGAACACCGCCTGCGCCGTGTCCTGCACCTGCCAGACCACCACGGTCGCGATCTGGATCGGGTTGCCGTCGGCGTCGTTGACCTTCGTCACCTCGGTCTCGTGGTTGCGGATCCTGGTGGACACCCGCCGCCGCAGGGTGAACGGGTTGACCCACTGGAAGCCCGGCGTCCGCAGGGTGCCGACGTACCGGCCGAGCAGCTGCACCACCCTGGCCTCGCCCGGCGCCACGGCGGTGAGCCCGCAGCACAGCGTCGCGCCCACGAGGACCACGAGGGGGGCCGCCACCACCAGCCACGCGCCGGACTGCCCGGCCCCGCCGGCGAGCATGATGATCCCCAGCGCGAGTAACGCTGCCCCGCCCAGGATCAGCACCACAGCCACCCCCAGCAGCACGAATCCGTTGGCCGCCCGGACGGGGTGCTCGCTGGTGTGCGGCGCCGGCATGTCCACGACGGTTCCTTCGAACGATGTGTCTGTCATCGCCCGTCCCCTTTTCTAGCTGACTTTGTCGGCTATCAAAGTGATATCACTTTTTGGGCGCACGGGGAAGAGGTCTCGACTCGGGAGGGTCGGGCCGGTCAGCCGAAGACGGCGGGCGGGGGGACGGGGGCGAGGACCGGGTCGCCGTCCTTGATGGGGGCGGCGCCGGCGATGAAGTTCGTCAGCGCCTCGCCGTGCACGCATCTCGCCTGCGTCAGCCCGCCCGCCGCGCGCCGCGTCAGGAGGTCCAGCGGCAGGCCCGTACGGGACGCGGCCACGATCAGGTTGCCGAAGCGGCGGCCCCGCATGATGCCCGGCTCCGCCAGCAGGGCCACGTGGCCGAACGTGCCGGTCACCGTGGCGAGCAGGCGCCTGGCGAAGGCCAGGCCCTTGCCGTCGGCCAGGTTGATCAGGAGGGTCCCGTCCGGGCGGAGGATCCTGGCGATGTCCCCCATGTACTCGGCCGTGGCCAGGTCGACGGGCATCGTCGCCCCCGTGAAGGCGTCCAGCACCACCAGGTCCGCCGAGTCGTCCCACACCTTGGCGGTGCCCTCGCGGCCCCCGGCCACGATGACCTTCAGGCGGGGCACCGAACGCAGGTCCAGCTGCTCGCGTACCAGATTGACGAGGAGGCCGTCCGGCTCGATGACGATGTGGCGGGAGCCGGGCCGGGTGGCGGCGACGTAGCGGGGGATGGTGCAGGCGCCGCCGCCCACGTGTACGCAGCTCAGCGGTCCTTCCGACAAAAGGTCGATCACATCCGCCATGAGTCGTACATACTCAAATTCCAGAAATGTCGGGTCTTGAAGATCAACATACGACTGAGGTACGCCATCTTTGGACAGCACCCAGCCGTCCTGCCGGTCCAGGTCACGGAGAAGCTCGACCTCGCCGAACGTCACCGGATACACGCCGGGCATCGGTTCCCGTTGTCCTCGTGCCACGCTGATCCCCTCCTGGGAGAAACCGTATGCGACGACGAAGGCTGATTGTGCTCGTTATCGCACTTGTCGCGGTAGTTGGGGCGGGTGCGTTCGCAGTCGCGGCGTCGAACCGGGTCAAGGGGAGCGCTTCCCAGACCGCCGCGGACTACTTCGACGCCTGGCGCAAGGGTGACGTGTCGCGCATGGCGCGCCTGGTGTACCAGCCGCCGGCCGACTTCGCCGTCCGGCATCACCGGCTGACGGAGGAGCTCCACATCGAGTCCATCCGGCTGACCCCGGGGCGGTTGAAGAGCACGGGGGAGGGGGCCGCCGAGGTGCCGTTCGCCGGGGTGCGGCAGCTCGCCGACCTCGGGGCGTGGCCGTTCGACAGCACGTTGCGGCTCGGCGTACGGGACCGGGCCTGGAAGGTGCTGTGGGCCCCCGAGACGCTGCACCCCCTGCTCAAGGACGGCGGCACGCTGGAGCTGGACGAGGTCGACGCGTCGGTGACCGAGCTGGTCACCAGCGAGGGCGAGCGGATCCCGAACGACAGCTACGCGGACGCCTATCTCAATCAGCTCAAACCCGAGTTCGGGTCGTCGTCCCGCGGCTGGGAGCTGGTGTCGAAGGCGCCGGGGCAGCCCGCCAGGCAGCTGCTGACCCGCCTGCCCAAGGCGGACGTCGAGCGCACCACGCTGTCGCGGCCCGTGCAGGCGGCGGCCGCCAGGGCGCTGGACGGGGTCGACGACTCCGCGATCGTCGTCATCCGGCCGAGCACCGGCGAGATCCTGGCGCTGGCCGACCGGCTCAAGAACAACTACAGCGCGGTCCGGGACGTCTTCCCCCCGGGGTCCGTCTTCAAGACGATCACGGCGGCGGCGCTGCTCGGGAGCGGGCTCGACCCGGCGGCGGAGGTCCGGTGCCCCGGCACGTACACCATCCCGTTCCACGCGCCCTTCAAGAACGACGGCGAGGTGGACCGCGGGCTCATCAGCTTCACCGACGCGTACGCGTACTCGTGCAACACGACGTTCGTCGAGCAGGCCACCACCAGGCTCACCGCGGACCGGCTGCGTGAGACGGCGGACGAGTGGGGGTTCAGCCGGCAGATCGCGACCGGCATCGGCGGCACCTGCGGGGCCATGCAGGAAACCGACGATCCCGACATGTTCGGCCTCGATGCGATCGGCCAGGGCCAGGTGGTCGCGACGCCGCTGTGCATGGCCGCGCTCGCCGCCGCCGTGCAGAGCGGCACCTGGCGCTCGCCCCGGCTGCTGTCGGACGCGGAGGTGCGCCGGATCGACGGCATCCCGCACAAGGACGTGCGGATGGACGAGGGGATCGTGGCCTCGCTCAGGGACATGATGGCCGCCGTGGTCGATCACGGCACGGCGAGCGACATGGGGCTGCCGGCGGGCGTGGCGGGTAAGACGGGGACGGCCGAGGTGCCGGACGAGGAACTGTCGCACGCGTGGTTCATCGGCTACCGGGAGGACCTGGCCTTCTGCGTCTTCGTACGGCACGGCGGCTCGGGCCGGCAGGCCGCCGTCCCCATCGCCGCACGTTTCTTCAACGGCCTCTGAGCTGCGAAAGGCCACCTCCGGCGGACGCCTCCGCCTTTTCCCTCAAAGGCCCCCAGCCCCTGACTGCGAACACCTTGGGGTCGGTGAGAAGGCGACCCTAACCTACGGTACCGTAGGTTTCATGACGACCATCACCGTCAAGCCCAGGCTGCGAGGCTGGTTGCACACCGGGGCGCTGCCCGTGACGCTGGTCGCGGGGTTCGTGCTCGTGGCGCTCGGCCCGACCTTGCAGGCGCGGGTGGCCTCCGCCGTCTACGCCATCACGTCCGGTCTGTTGTTCGGGATCTCGGCGACCTACCACCGGGGCACGATGGGGCCGCGGCTGGCGGAGTTCCTGCGCCGGTTCGACCATGTCAACATCTATTTGATCATTGCCGGCACGTACACGCCTTTCGCCCTGCTCGCGCTGGACGGGGTGGCGAGGATCGCGGTGCTCTCCGTGATCTGGGGCGGCGCGCTGGCCGGGGTGCTGTTCCGGGTGTTCTGGATGGGTGCGCCGCGCTGGCTCTACACCGTCCTCTACCTGGCGCTGGGCTGGACCGCGATCTTCGTGATGCCGCAGTTGCTGGCGGGCGCGGGCGTGGCCGCCGTCGTGCTGGTGGCCGTCGGGGGCGTCTTCTACTCGGCCGGGGCCGTCGTGTACGGCCTGCGCCGCCCGGACCCGTCGCCCCGCTGGTTCGGCTTCCACGAGGTGTTCCACGCCTTCACCCTGGCGGCGTACCTGGTCCAGTACATCGCGGTGTCGATTGTGGTTTATTCGCACGTGTGATGAACCTTGGGGCAGAGCAGTACATCTCGGTGACCACGTACCGGAGGGACGGCACCCCCGTCGCGACCCCGGTGTGGGCCGTGCAGGACGGTGACGCGGTGGTCTTCTGGACCGTCGCCGACTCCGGCAAGATCAAGCGGATCCGGAACAACCCCGAGGTCAGCGTGGCCGGGTGCGACGTGCGGGGGAAGGTGAAGACCGAGCCGGTCAAGGGCCGGGCCGTGGTGCTGGACGCGGCGGAGACCGAGCGGGTGCGCGGGCTGCTGCGGCGCAAGTACGGCCTCCTGGGGCGGATCACGCTGCTCGGCAGCAGGCTCCGCAGGGGGAACACCGGCACCGTTGGAGTGCGGATCACCGACATTTGACCCCACACTGGTCTGATTTCCGGCATTACCTGGAAATCAGATCAGTATGGGAGATATCACACGGTCGTGGTGGCTTCTACTCATACGCGGCCTCGCCTCGCTGATCTTCGGCATCCTGGCGCTCATCTGGCCGGCGATCACGCTGCTCGTGCTCGTGATCTTCTTCGGTGCGTACGCGCTGGTCGGCGGTGTGGCTGAGCTGTTCGCCGGGTTCCGGCACGGGGCCGAGTCGCGAGTTTGGCTGATCATCTCGGGAATTATCGGGATATTGGCCGGTATCGCGACATTTATCTGGCCGGGCATCACGTCACTGGCTCTGCTCTACGTCGTGGCCTTCTGGGCCATCTTCGCGGGCGTTTCGGAGATCATCGCCGGCATCAAACTCCGCAAGTCCATCGACAACGAATGGATGCTCATCGTCGGCGGCATCCTGTCGCTGATCTTCGGCATCCTGCTGCTCATCTGGCCGGCTGCGGGACTGCTCAGCCTCGTCTGGCTGGTCGGCATCTTCGCGATCCTGCACGGCATCGCCATGATCGCCCTGTCGTTCCGCGTGAAGAACTTCACTCACGGGGTAGGTATGCCGTAAATTTTGCGTAGATGCCCGCGTTCCTCAAGAGGAACATCCGGTCAGACCGACGCACGTGGAGTCGCCATGGACGTACACGCCCGCCTCGCCCGCCACCTGCTCGTCGACGGATACCGGCTCGTGCTCGATCTCGAGCTCAGCCGCGGCTCCTGGCTCGTCGACGCCCGAAACGGCCGCCGCTACCTCGACTTCTACACGTTCTTCGCCTCGGCCCCGCTCGGGGTGAACCCGCCCTTCGACCCCGACTTCGCTCTCCTGCTGGGCCAGGTCGCCCGGAACAAACCGGCGAACCCCGACATCTACACCGAGCATCTGGCGGACTTCGTCGACACCTTCGTCCGCGTGCTGGGCGACCCCGACCTGCCGCACCTGTTCTTCGTCGAGGGCGGCGCCCTGGCCGTCGAGAACGCGCTCAAGACCGCCTTCGACTGGAAGAGCCGCCGCAACGAGGCCGCCGGACGCTCGCGTGACCTGGGCACCAAGGTCCTGCACCTGGCCAAGGCCTTCCACGGCCGCAGCGGCTACACCCTGAGCCTCACCAACACCGAGCCGGGCAAGACCGACCGCTTCCCCAAGTTCGACTGGCCGCGGATCGACGTGCCCGCCATTCACTTCGGAGACGTGGAGGCCGCCGAGGAGCGCGCGCTGGCCCAGGCCCGTGAGGCGTTCGAGCGGAATCCGCATGACATCGCCTGCTTCATCGCCGAGCCCATCCAGGGCGAGGGCGGCGACAACCACATGCGGCCCGAGTTCCTGCAGGCCATGCAGCACATGTGCCATGAGTACGACGCCCTGTTCATCCTTGACGAGGTTCAGACGGGCGGCGGGACGACCGGGACGCCGTGGGCGTACCAGCAGCTGGGTCTCGCTCCGGACGTGGTGGCCTTCGCGAAGAAGGTGCAGGTGGGCGGGATCATGGCGGGCCGCCGGGTGGACCTGGTGCCGGACAACGTGTTCCGGCAGAGCGGGCGGATCAACTCGACCTGGGGCGGCGGCCTGGTGGACATGGTGCGCAGCCGGGGCATCCTGGAGATCGTCGAACGCGACGGCCTGATCACCCGCGCCGGCGCCCTCGGCAACGTGCTGCTCGAAAGCCTCACCAAGCTGGAGGCCGAGCGCCCCGAGTCGATCTCGAACGTCCGCGGCCGGGGCCTGATGTGCGCGTTCGACCTGCCCGACCAGGCCGAGCGCGACGCGCTGGTGACCCGCCTCAGGGAGGAGCACGGGGTGCTGGTGCTGCCCTGCGGGTCTCGTTCGATCCGCCTGAGGCCCGCGCTGAACATCCCGGAGGCCGACGTCGACCACGGCCTCCGGGCCCTGTCGGCGGCCCTTACTGCGTGACGCTGGTGGCCGCGCGGCGCGGCCCGAAGTAGCGCCAGAAGAAGTTCAGCAGAACGCTCATGCGGTTGCGCCCGCCCAGCAGGTACGCCACGTGGATGAAGATCCACGCCAGCCAGGCGGGCAGCCCGTACATGATCAGCCCGTTGGACAGCTGCAACACGGCCTCCGCCTTGCCGACGGTGGCCATGATGCCCGGATCGTGATACTTGAACGCCGCCGGTGACCGCCCCCGGTGCACCGCGACGATCTGCCGCCCCACGTGCTCGCCCATCTGGATCGCCGGCTGGGCGAGCTGGGGGAGCAGGTCGGGCGGCCCCGCCAGGTCGCCCGCCACGAAGATCTCGGGATGGTCCGGTACGTTCAGCGCCTGCGTGACCGTGATCCGCCCGCCCTTGCCCTGCGGCAGGCCCCAGTCGCCCGCCTGCTTGGGCGCGGTGACGCCGAGCGCCCACACGGTGACGTCGGACGGCAGCCGCGTGCCGTCGGACAGCACAACGGCGTCCGGCTCGACGGACGCCACCGTGGCGCCCAGCCGCAGGTTCACCCCTCGCTTGCGCAGCGCGGCCGCCGCCCTGTCGCGCAGCCGCGGCTTGTACGGCGCCAGCACGTAGTCGAACCGCTCCACCAGCGTCACGCTGGTCTGCTCCGGCTTGATCTCGGGATGCGTCAGCGGCAGCGTGCGCCGCCGCAGCTCGGCCAGCGTGCCCGCCATCTCGACCCCGGTCGCGCCCGCGCCGACCACCACGACGTGCACGCTCTCGCGCCGGCCCGCCGCGGTGTCCTCCAGGTAGTGCTGGAACCGGCGGCGCAGCACCGCCGCGTCGCCGAGCGAGTAGATGGGCAGCGCGTTCTCCTGCGCGCCCTCTATGCCGAGCCAGTTGGTGGTGACGCCGGTGCCCAGCACGAGGTAGTCATACTCGATCCCGCTGCCGTCGTCGAGCTCCACCCGCCGCTCGCCCGGCAGGATCTTGCTCAGCGCGGCCCGGCGCGCCCGCACGTTGGGCCACCTGGCGGCGAACGTGCGGATCGGGTACGCCACGTCCGCGCTGCCCATGCTGGCGGTGGCCACCTGGTAGAGGAGGGGTTGGAAAGTCGCGTACGGGTTGCGGTCGATGAGCGTCACCAGTGCTCCGGCCTTGGCCAACTCCTTGGTGGCGGCCAGCCCGGCGAATCCGCCGCCCACCACCACGACTCGCGGTCTCTGAACCATGCCATGGGGTCTGCCCCTGAATGTGCTCACGGAACCGGCGGCTCAGGCCTGTGGGCGGCCCGCCGGATCGGGAAGCGGGTCGCTCGTGACGGGGTGGAGCAGAGCGGGCTACTCCTGGCGGGACCGCCACAGGCCGATGGCGGTGACCCGGGAGTCCACCCCTAGCTTGGCGTAGATGCGATTGACGTGGTTCTTGACCGTCTTCTCGCTGAGGAACAGCCGTTGAGCGATCTGCCCGTTGGACTGACCGGTGGCGATCAGATCCATGACCTCGGCTTCACGCTTGCTCAGGGACGTGAACACGCTATCGAACGCTGCGTCGTCGACTCTCATCCGGCCTCCGGGTGGCGCGCAGACGGTCAGATCGCCGATGGCCCCCGTGCTTCCGGCGTTAGCGGTAGACAGCGAGCATAACTCGCAATGTCATGATTTGGGGCCGTTGTTGGGAGAAAACGACAACGGCCGGCCCCGAAGGACCGGCCGTGCCTCATTGGGGTGAGTGAAGGGACTTGAACCCTCGACATCCAGGACCACAACCTGGCGCTCTGCCAACTGAGCTACACCCACCATGGCCACCGCTGTGTGGTGGCACAGGAAAAGTGTAGCGGGGTTCGGGAGTCTTTACGCCACTCCTTTAGCCGCTGACACGCTCAGCCAGGGATCTCGCGGTTGCCGAATCGGGCCCCGGCTGGGCGACGAAGATCGCCGCGCGGTAGTAGCGAAGCTCCCTGATGCTCTCCGTGATGTCCGCCAGAGCCCGGTGTCCGCCCTGCTTCTCGGGTGCCGCGAAGTAGACGCGGGGGTACCAGCGGCGCACCAGCTCCTTGATCGACGAGACGTCGACCATCCGGTAGTGCAGATAGCCATCGACCCCGGGCATGTCGCGCGCGATGAACGTGCGGTCGGTGCCGATCGAGTTGCCGCACAGCGGCGCCTTCTTCGGCTCGGGGATGTGCCGCCGGATGTAGTCGAGCACGACCGACTCGGCCTCCGCCAGCGTCACACCGCCCGCCAGCTCGGGCAGGAGCCCCGAGGCGGTGTGCATCTCGCGTACGACCTGCGACATCTGCTCCAGCGACTCCGGCGGCGGCTTGATGACCACGTCGACGCCCTCGTCGAGCTGATTGAGCTCGCTGTCGGTGATGACGCACGCCACCTCGATCAGCGCGTCGCGACCCAGGTCGAGCCCGGTCATCTCGCAGTCGATCCAGACCAGCAAGTCACTCATTCGATCTCCTCGCCCAGCGGCTCGGAGCAATCCGCCCGCTTGTTACCCCACCAGCCTAGTGCCACTGATTAGGCGGGCTTGAGCGAGCCGAGAACCTTGGCCAGCACGTCGGTGCCGAGATTGTCGGGAATGGAGGCGTACATGATGGCCGGACGCTGCCCGTCGCCACGGTCCATGAGCACGATCGCGCCGTTCTCCTTCTTCCATTTGTAGCCCTTCTCCTCCGAGACCTTGGAGAAGTCGAGCTGGAACTGCAGCACCCAGGCGTCCTTGTCGCCGATCTTCATCGCCTTGTCCTCCACCACCTTGGTCTCGTGAGCGAGCTGGTAGAACTTGGTGGAGAAGTCGACGAAGACCGCCTTGGCCGTGTCGCCCATGCCGGAGGCGCCGGAATAGGGATAGAGCTCGTTGAGCACGCCCGTGTAGATGTTGCCGATCCAGTCGCCCTCGCCGTCGTACTTCGCCTGCGAGACGGCCTGCACCCCGCCCGACCACAGCTGCTGGGTCGGGGTCGGGTTGGAGCCGTTGATCTCGGCGGACTTGGGCACCGTCCAGCTGTCGGGCACCTGGAAGGACAGGCCGGCCCGCGGGTCGGTGATGCGGCCGCCGACCGGCTGGGGCAGCTCGGTGACGCCCTGGGAGGGCGGCTCGTTGGACGGGGGCTCCTGGCTCGGCGGGTCCTCCTGCTCGAACGTGTCGGCCGGTGTCGGCAGCGACGCCGTCGGGCTGGTGCTCCGGTTGACGAAGAAGATGCCGGCCACCACGATCAGCGCGACCACCACCAGGGCCGCCAGCCCCCCGAACACCCAGGGCAGCGGGTTGGACTGCTTGGGCGGCGGGCCGTAGTTCACGCCGGGCAGGGGCGGGCCGCCCCACTGGGTGGGCGCCGTCGGCTGGCCGTAGCTTCCCTGCCCGTACGTCGGCTGGCCGAACTGGAGCGTGGGGTTCGCGGGCGTCGCCGACCAGTCGGGGCTCGACTGCGGCTGCGGCTGCGGC
Source organism: Nonomuraea sp. NPDC051941 (assembly GCF_044593615.1). Taxonomy (NCBI): domain Bacteria; kingdom Bacillati; phylum Actinomycetota; class Actinomycetes; order Streptosporangiales; family Streptosporangiaceae; genus Nonomuraea; species Nonomuraea sp. NPDC051941. Next base: position 387,366 of record NZ_JBIUCF010000002.1, on the reverse strand, counting down.
TGTGACTGGGGTTGGGGCTGGGGCTGCGACGGGGGCTGCGGCTGCGGCCCGGAGGGCTGCTGCGGGGGTCCGCCCGGCCCGGGCTGCTGCTGCGCATGGAGGGCGTCGGTCCACTGGGTGCCGTCCCACCAGCGGAGCTGGGGCTCTCCGTACGGGTCCGGGTACCAGCCCGCGGGGGTCTGCGTGGTCATGTTCGCCAGATTAGTAAGAACCTCCTTGATATGCATTGTCGCGAGGGCATCAGCACTTGTACGTGAAGCTGGCCTTGTCGCTGCGGACCGGGCCGGGCGTCAGGATCCGCAGCGTGGCGGTGGCCTTGACGTTGCTCCTGCCCTGGAGCGTCCACCGGAGCGGCACCTCGTACGTCGTCTGGTCCGCCTTCGTGCGCAGCGTCCCCTTGACGACCTCCTTGTCCAGGTTCTTGCGCCACTCGTAGGTGATCTCGCCAGGCGCCCCGTTGGTGACGACCGTCCCGGTGATCAGGACGGCCTTGTCGCAGCCCTGGGTCTTCTTCGGCGCCACCACGTCGATCGACTCGACCGCCAGCTCCGGCGTCTTCCCCACGTAGAACCAGGCCAGGACCGCCCCCGCCATGATCACCGCGAAGAGGGCCGCGGAGGTCATCGTGCGCCGCCGCCGCGCCCGCGAGGCCTTGGCGAGCCTGACGCCGGGACGGTGCTCGGTGGCGGCCTGGTCGCGCCCGGCCCGCCAGATCCGCTCGGCCGTCGTCTCCGGCCGCTGCTCCTGCGTGCCGATCCCCGGCCCGAACTGCACCGGCCCCGACGACCGGCCCGGGACGTGCAGCAGCGTGACGATGTCGCCCTCGTCCCTGGGCGGCAGGACGGGCGGCGGCGCGTACGCCCGCGCCTGGGCGAACGCCGACCTCCCGCGGGCGGCCTGCGCCAGCTCCTCCCGGCCGGTGGCCTGGCCGGCAAGCAGGTCGCGGGCGGCGGCCAGGCCCAGGGTCCCGGCCGTGGCCGCGGCGCGTTCGAACAGCTCGGCCTCCTGCCGGCCCTGCCCGAACGAGGCGGCCAGCCCGCGCGCCAGCGACGCCCACCCGGCCGCGTCCCGCTCGCGAGGCGCGACCCGGCCGCGGATGGCGTCGGACAACCCGCGCTCGGACAGCAGAGGGGCGCCCTCCGCCGTGATCACCACGGTGCCAGGGTGCACGGACCCGTGCGTGACCCCGGCCGCGTGCAGCGCGATCAGGGTCTGGGCGGTCTCCACGAGTACGGACGCCGCACCCGCCGGGCCGATCGGCCCGGCGGCGAGCAGATCGGACAGAGTGGGGCTGACCGCCTGCGCGGTGAGCAGCCACACCTGGTCGCCCGCCGCCACCACGTCGGCCACCGGGATCAGCCCGGTCAGCCCACCCAGCACCAGCCGCTGGTCGGTCATGACCGCGTGCACCACCCGGTCGCGCACGCCGGGCAGGGCGATGATCTTCGGGTCGAACAGCAGCGCCCCCGCCCTGCGGCCATCGGGTGAGATCGCGTCGATCCAGTTGCCGAGCTCGGTCATCCAGGTGTGTTCAGTGAGCCGGAAACCGGCGATCCCGTGTCCAGGGTTGTTCATCCGCCGTCCCCCCGGCGCGTCTCAGCGCTTCCTTCTGTGGCGTCCCGCCATACGGCGTCTCACCGCAAGTGTGACCGGAACCGCGCCGGACGTCATCAGGCCGAAGGCGATCAGCGCGGCCTGCGCGTCACTCCCGCGATCGATCCGAGGCTGTTCCGGCGACGGCTCCCCTTCGCCTCCGCTTCCGCCCTCGCCGCCGTCGCCGGGAGGCGAGCTGGGCGTCGGGGCGGGCCGGGTCGGCCGGGTCGGCGGGGTCGTGGTGGCTGGAGGAGGCGTCGGGGTGGGCGCGGCCGTGGTCGGCGGGATGTCGCCCTCGGGGTCGTGGGGCGTGCCGGTGATCCGGGACTGCTCCGGAGACGGGGTCGGGGTCGGGGTCGGCTTCTTGATCTTGGGAGGTGTCTTGACGGGGGTGGCGACGGCCTTGGGCGTGGGCTTGCGCGTCGGCCGCCGCGTGGGGCGCGTGGTGGCGGTCGGCTGTACGGGCGGCGGCGCGGCGCTCTGCGTAGGCGTCGCCTCCGGGGTGGTCGCCTCGGCCGAAGGAGTGGGCGTCGGCTCCTCGTCGGTCTCCACGGGCTCCGGCGTCGCGGGCACGGCCGTGGTCGGGGAGACCGTACTGGTCTGCGCCCGCAGCACCGGCGTGTCCGACGAGGCGTTGGCGATGACCACGACCACGGCCACCAGCACGCCGACGGCGGTCGCGCCGATGGCGATCTTCACGGGCAGCTTGCCGAGGACGCGCGACGGGTCGCGGAATCGGGTCTCGGCCAGCGAGGTCTGCGTCTGGGCGGGCTCGTCGAGGGCGGTCGGGAAGAGCAGGACCAGCAGGCCGGCGAGCGCGGCCAGGCGGCGGCGTCCGCGCTCCTCCCAGTCGGGCCCGTACCCCTCGGCCGCGACCGCCTCCAGCTCGCTCAGGAACGCCTCCGCGGACGGTGGCCGCTGGGCCGGGTCCTTGGCCAGGCCGCGTTCGACGAGGCTCTGCAGCGGCGCGGGCACCTCGTCCACCGGAGGGGGCGAGCTCTGGTGCTGGCGGGCCAGGGCGGCGACGTTGGGGGCCCGGAAGGGCCTGGTGCCGGTCAGGCACTCGAAGAACACGACGGTCGCCGCGTACACGTCGGTCGGGGGCCCGGAAGGGCCGCCCGCCCACTGCTCGGGCGCCATGTACGGCGGCGTGCCCGCGGCGCTCGCGCCCTCGCCCGCCTTGACCGCGATGCCGAAGTCCACGAGCTTGCTGGTGCCGTCGCCCTGGACCATGACGTTCTCGGGCTTGAAGTCGCGGTGGACGACGCCGAGCGCGTGCGCCGAGGCCAGACCCTGGAGCGAGCCCTTGAGGACGGTCAGCGCCGCCTCAGGGCCGGTCGGGCCCTCGGACCTGAGGATCTCGCGCAGCGACACCCCGCTGATCAGCTCCATGACGATCGCCGCGCCCCGGCCGGACTCGACGTAGTCGATCAGCCGGGCGTGGTACTGGCTCTGGAGCGTGCCGAGCAGCCGGGCCTCGTGCCGGAAGCGCGCGACGAACCCCACGTCGTTCTTCAGTTCGTCGCTGAGGTACTTGATCGCGACCTCGACGCCGTCGAGGTCGCGCCTGGCCAGGACCACACGCCCGGACGCACCCGAGCCCAGCTCGCGGATCTCGGTGTAGCCGGGGACCCCCCACTGGCCTTCACCGTGCATAACGGTCTCCTCTGGAGTCTGCCGGGCCCCCACCCTCATCAAACGGCCGTAGCTTAACCAGAGGGAACCGCTTTCCCGCTACCGATATCCCTATTAGTCAACAATGTCACCCAATGTTGTCGTCTGTGCCGGGGCTAGGTGTCTTGCTTGGCTCCTCCTCTTTGGGAGGTTCCTCCTCCCTTGGGCACTCCTGTGTGGCCCCGCTCGCGCTGTCGCTCCCGTTGCCGGCCGCCGGGTCGGTGGAGGCCGTCACGGACCACTTCGTGCCGCAGGGGAGCTTGACGGAGTGGCTCAAAGTCCTGGTGTACGACGTGTCGCCGGACAGGGTGACCGACTCCGTGCCCCCGCCCTCGCCGGCCGAGAACGACACGACGAGGCGTACCGGCTCGGTGCTCGACGTGGTCACCGAGATCGTCGCGACGAGCCCGCCCTCGCCTTGACCGGCCCTGACGATCGAGACCCGCTCCACCCGCGGCGGGCAGGGCGCCGAGGCCCGCGCGGTGGCGGTCCGGTCACCGGCGCGCACCCGCACCGACAGGGTCGCGCCGCACGGGCGGGACCTGAAGGTGTGGGCGAACGAGCGCGCGTAGGAGGTCCGGCCGGACAGGGTCGCGGAACGGGTGCCGACCGGATCGCCGTTGACCGCGAACTGGGCCTCGACGGGGATCTCCCCGGTGCCGCTCGCGGTCACCCGCACCGCCGCTTCCGCGGTGCGGCCCGGCGCGTCCGGCAGGTCCAGAGAGACGCGCAGGCCGGTCACCCTCGTCGGGCAGGGCGGCACGGCCAGCGAGGCCGTCCTGGCGCCTCCTGGGGCCGCAGGGGAGGTGGCGACGGTCAGCGTCACCGTGCGACCGCACGGGCGCTCGCCGATGGACCAGGAGAGCGTGCGGGTGTAGGACCTGGCGCCGGCCAGGCGCAGGCGCTGGGTGCGGCCGCCCGCGCCGGGTGCCGACCAGGTCGCGGTGGCGATGACGGCGGCGGTGCCGTCGGTGCGCACGGTGACCGTGGCGGTGGCGTCGCCGTCCTCGTCGACCGTGAGGCCGCCCACGTTCACCCCGAGCACCTCGGTCACGGGCTCCGGGGTGGGAGTGGGAGTGGGGGTGGGCGTCGGAGTCGGGGTGGGGGTCGGGGTGGGGGTCGGCGTCCGCTTGGGGGTGGGGGTCGGGGTGGCCTTCTTGGTGGGCTTGGGTGTCTTGACCGGTTTCGTGGCGGTCGGTGTGTTGACCGGGGTCTTCACGGGGGTGTGTACGGGCGTCTTTATCGGGACGACCGCCTTGGGGGTGCTCGCGGGCGTCGCCTTCGGGGTGACCTCAGGTGTGGTTTCGGGTGTGGTCTCGGGCGTCGGCTCCGGCGTGGTCGGGGGATCGGCCGCCGGCTCCGTCGTGAATTGCGAGGGCGGGACGGCCGCCGCCGCGCCGAGTTCCTCCGTGGGCGGCGACTGGCGGTTGGCCAGCACGACCACCACCGCCACGGCGGTCGCCACGGCCACGGCTCCGGCCATGGCCATGCGGGCCGCGTTCGAGCGCAGGCCGCGGAAGACCGTCCGGGCCAGCGAGGTCGTCACCTCGGGGACGGGCGTCTGCGCCGTGGGCAGGAGCAGGGCCAGCAGGGCCACGAGCGCGGCCAGGCGGCGCTTTCCGCGCTCCTCCCAGTCCTCGCCGTACGCGGCCCTGGCCATGGCCTCCAGCTCCGCCACGAACGCGTGCGCGCTCGCCGGCCGCCGCGCCGGATCCTTGGCCAGCCCGCGCCTGACCAGCTCGCGCACCGGCTGCGGCGCGTCGTGGAACGGCACAGGCGCGTGCACGTGCTGGTAGCCGAGCACGCTCGGCTCGGTGGAGCGGTAGGGCCGGTGCCCCGTCAGGCACTCGAAGAAGACGGCGGTGGCCGCGTACACGTCGGTCGCGGGCGAGGCGGGCAGCCCCTCCCACAGCTCGGGCGCCATGTACGGCGGCGTGCCCTCGGGGTGCGTGAGCGTGCCCTGCCGCACCGCGATGCCGAAGTCGACGAGCTTGCTGACCCCGTCGTCCCTGACGATCACGTTCTCGGGCTTGTAGTCCCTGTGCACCAGCCCGAGGTCGTGCGCCCTGGCCAGCCCGAGCAGCGACCCCTTCAGCACCACCAGCGCCGCCTCGGGCTCGGTAGCGCCGTTCTCGCGCAGCAGGGCCCGCAACGAGACGCCGTTGACCAGCTCCATCACGATGGCCGCGCCACCGGTGTCCTGGACGTACTCCCACATCGTGGCGATGTTCGGGTCGCGCAGGGTGGTCAGCAGCCGTGCCTCGGCCTGGAACCTGCCCAGCGCGGCGGGATCGCGCAGCAGTCCCTCGGAGAGGTACTTGATGGCGACCTTGACGCCGGTCTCGTCGTGGACGGCCATCGCCACGCGCCCGCTGGCGCCCGCGCCGAGTTGCTTGACTTCCGTATAGCCGGGAGCGCTCCACTCCATCGCCGTCTCCCATCACCATCAGGAGCAGGTGTTGCCTGCTCAATGGAACTACTCCCGATGGAGGATGTGAACAGGCGCGTCGATACCTTCTGGGAGCATCGGATCTGGCTCGGGTTCGCCCCACGTGGTGACCAGGGGCAGCACCCCGGCCCAGACCGGCAGGTCGTAGTCCTCTTCCTCGTCCTTGGGCGCCCCGCGCCTGATCTTGACCGACGCCTCCTCCAACGACAGGGCCAGCACGGCGGTGGCGGCGAGCTCCTTGCGGTTGGGCTGCCTGACGTAGTCCCACTGACCGGGCGCGAGCTGCTCCGACAGGGCCCGCAGCCCCGCCATCCGCTCCTCCGGGTCCGTCACGAGCCTGGCGCGGCCGTAGATGACCGCCGAACGGTAGTTGACCGAGTGGTGGAAGACGGAGCGGGCCAGCACGATCCCGTCCACGTGCGTGACCGTGACGCACACCTCGCCTCCGTCGGCGGCGCGCAGCGTCGTGGCCCCCGTGGAGCCGTGCAGGTAGAGGGTCTCGCCGATGCGGCCGTAGCCCGTGGGCACGACCATGGGGTGGCCGTTCACGACCACGCCCAGGTGGCAGACCAGGCCGGTGTCGAGCACCTCAAAGAGATCGTTCCTGTCGGTGCTGCCCCGCTCCTTCGAGCGGCCGAGCGTGGTACGGGAAGTGGTGGAGAGCATGATTCGACCGTAACCAGGAAGTGGACCTATCCTGTAGGGCCACTATCGAGCCCTTCGCGGAGACCACTTCCGTGCGTACCCACGTTGACCTGCCCGTTTCCCTTTCCCGTGACTCGGACGCGCCGCTGACCGCGCAGCTCGCCGACTGGCTGCGGCGCGCCATGCTGGACGGCACGCTGGCGCCCGGCGAGCGGCTGCCGTCCACGCGTTCCCTGGCGACCCAGCTCGCGGTGAGCAGGACCGTGATCACGGAGGCGTACCAGCAGCTGTACGCGGAGGGGTGGCTGGACGGGCGGCACGGCTCCGGGACGTTCGTGGCCGACATGGAGGTGGCCCCGCCGCCGCGCGAGCAGACGCCGTACGTGCCCGCGCCGCCGCCCGCCCCCGCCGACTGGATCGACCTCACACCCGGCCAGCCCTGGGTGCGCGACTACGACCTGGCGGCGTGGAAGCGGGCCTGGCGCAAGGCCGCCGACCTGCCGCCGGGCGCCGATCCCACCCCGTACGGCCTGCCGCGCCTCAGGGAGCTGCTCGCCGACCACCTGAGACGGGCCAGAGGCATGGCCGTCGGCCCCGAGAACATCCTGGTCACCCGGGGCACCGGCAACGGGCTCGACCTGTGCGCGCTGGCCCTGCTCGGCAACGGCACGCGGGCCGGCGTCGAGGACCCGGGCTACCACGTGGCGCGCACGGTGTTCGCGGCCAGGGGCGCCCATGTGGTGCCGTGCCCGGTGGACGAGGACGGCGTGATCGTGGACGGGCTGCCCGGCGACCTCCGCGTGCTCTACACCACGCCCGCGCACCAGTACCCCCTGGGCGGGCGGCTCCCGATCCCGCGCAGGGAGCGGTTGCTGGCCTGGGCCAGGAGCACGGGCGCGACGATCGTCGAGGACGACTACGACGCGGAGTTCCGCTACGACGTCGCCCCGCTGCCCGCCCTCTACGGCCTGGACCCCTCGCGGGTCGTGCTCCTCGGCACGCTCTCCAAGACGCTGGCGCCCGACGTGGGTGTCGGCTGGCTCGTCGGCGATCCCGAGCTGGTCGCCGCCATCGCCCGCCTGCGGCGCAGCGTCGGCGACCGTACCAGCGGGCCCGTCCAGCAGGCCGTGATCAACCTGCTGGAGTGCGGCGACCTCGACCGGCACCTGCGCAGGATGCGCCTGGAGTACGCCCGCCGCCGCGCCGCGGTCGTCGAGCTCCTGGGGCCCGTCTGCCGCCTGCGCGGCGACACGGCCGGGCTGCACGTGGTGGCCGAGCTGCCGTCGTCGGTCGAGCCGTACGTGGTCGAGCGGGCCAGGGAGCGCGGGGTCCTGCTCGACTCCATCGGCCGCCACCACCACGGGCGGGCGCGGCTGCACGGCGTGGTGATCGGCTACGGCTCCGCCTCGCTCGCCGACGTCCGCCGCGGCTGCCGCATCCTCGCCGACCTCATCCGCTCCACCCACCCCCGCTGACCCCCGCCCACTCCTCAAGCGACCCCGGCCGGAGTACGTCGGGTGCTCAGGGTGGATTTGAGTAGCCGAGCTCTCGCCCCCACCCCGCCCCCGAAGCATGCTGAACCCCATGAAATGGTGGCTACTCCTCGCGTCCTTGATCGTCACCCTGCTCACCGTCTGGCTGATCCTCTACGCGGGCGTGGCGCCATCCACGCTCCTCTCCCTGGGCGCCGGCGCGATCAGCCTGCTCTGGCTGGTCGTCGTCCTGACCGTCCCGTGGAACCTGTGCCTGGCCGCCCGCCACGTCCTCCACGAGATCCAGGTGTCCAGGGAGGCCGGCATCGAGGTGGCCCAGCACCGCGAGGACGAGGCGCGGCGCATCGCCCGGCGCATGCTCGTGCTCGCGATCTCCGGCCACGTCGTCTCCGCCGCCGTGATCGCGGTCGTCACGTTCTTCGCGGGAGCCCGGCTCGGCTACTACTTCTCCGGGTTCTACCTGCTCGCCACCGCTTTCCGGCCGATCGCGGCGTACACGAAGCACCTGCGTGACCGGGTCAGGACGCTCGGGCAGGAGGTGCGTTACCCGCGCGCGGACGTGATCTCCCTGCGCGACCGGGTGTCGGAGCTGGAGACGGTCATGAAGGGCCTCAAAAGGGACATCGACGACCTGAACGCCGCCCGCCAGGGCTTGGAGCTGGCCGACCACGATCTGGGCCGCCGGATGACGCTCATGGCGCGCCGGTTCGACGAGACCGTGGACGGGCTGAACGACAACCAGGAGGTGATCACGGGGCTGAAGGCGTTCCTGCGGCTGATCAGGGCGGACCTTGCGTAGGAGGCTCGAGGTCGCGCAGGACGGGCAGGGCGCGGGCGGCGTACACCGGGTCCACGGGCAGCACGTGCCGCGCCCACCAGCGCGCGGGGCCGGGGTCGGGGGAGGGCTCGGTGAAGGCGGGGGCGTAGTCGTCGTACGGCGGGTCGTACAGGTAGCCCGTGGCCACCCCGCGCCGCTCCAGCTCGGCGATGGCCGCGTCCCTGTCGCGCACCAGGAGCGGCACGCGGAACAGCGGCCGGCGCACGTCGTCGCGCACGGCGGGCGCGACCGTGGGCAGCTCGGCCAGGGCCGCGACACCCGCGAGCCGCCGTCCGCGGTCGGCGGAGACCTTGGCCAGGCGCCTGGACTGGTACCAGCGGGCCACGCGGCCGCGGCGGGCGCGGTAGTCGTGCAGGTCGGCGCGTACCCAGGGGTCGAAGGGCGGCAGCTCGGGGATCCGCTCGAGCGCCTGCTTCAGGGCCTCGGGCTCCAGGGCGATGCGGTAGCCCTCGCGGTCCTCCTGCATGCCGAGTGCCCGCATGAGCCTGAGCGCGGGGCGTACGAGGTCGAGCCTGAGCGCCACCTGGCGGGCCATCGAGGTCGCCACGCCGGTCAGGTCGGCCCGCAGGGAGCCGGGGGCCAGCAGGGCGTCACGGGCACGCTGGAGCGCGCGCAGGTCGGACTCGTGCTCGACGACCAGGACGCCGCCCGAGCCCGCCCCCGGGTGCTTGGAGAGGCTGAACACCCCGGCCTGGCCGAAGGTCCCCAGCGGCCGGCCGCCGATGCTCGTCTCCATGGCGTGCGCCACATCCTCGATCAGGATTTTTCCGGACATTTCTCCGGACAGGGAGGGGGCGTCGTCGGGCAGGCCGTACAGGTTGGTCGTCAGGACGGCGTCCACCGCGGCGAGGTCGACGCGGGAGACGTCGATGTTGCCGTCGCGCGGGGACAGCGGCGCGATCACCGGGCGCAGGCCGGCCGCGAGCACCAGGAACAGGATCTCGTCGGCCGAGATCGGCGACATGAGCAGCCGCTGGCCCGGCTCGCACCAGTGGCGTAAGGCCAGGTAGAGGCCGAGGCGGTTGGAGGGGAGCGCCAGGCAGCGACGGCCGGTGCGCTCCTCGACGAGCCTCACCCCTGCAGGACGGTACGGAGCCGTCCGTAGGTCTTCAGCGCCCTGTCGGCGGTCTTGAGCAGGAACGGGTTGGCCATCACCGTGGCGCGCGTCTTGCGCACCGGCACCCGCATCATCCAGTGGACCCCGGCGGCCGCCCCGAGCCTGGCCACCCGCCCCTCGGCCACTTCGAGCTGGCCCGTTTTGAGCTTGTCCTTGTACTCCTTCTCGCCCCGGCCCATGTCGATCACCTCGATGCCGTTGGCCGCGGCCTGCTCGGCCATCGCCAGGTGGTGGATGAGGCCGGGGGAGTACTTGGCGAAGTGGGTGTCGTAGGCGGGGAACCACCCGGCGAGCGTCGTACGCGTGCGGAGACCGAAATGCCCGGCCACCGGCCGCCCGTCCACGGAGACCATGTCGAGCACCCCGGCGAAGCTGTCCGACTGGGTGGCTAGCAGCCGCTCGACCAGCTCCACGATCCACCGGTGCGCGAACCTGTCGGTGCGCCCGGTGCGGCGATACTGGTCGGTCTTCCAGCCGAGCAGCGTGTGCAGGGGCGTCAGGTCGGTGGTCGCGTAGTCGTGACGCATCGTTCCGGCCTCGCGCTGCAGCTTGCGGGACTTGGCCAGGGTGGTCTTGTACGTCTTGCCGGAGTGCTCCCGGAGGATGTCGGTGTAGTGCTCGTAGCCGCCGCGCAGATCGATGATCGGCGACGGATGCCTTTCGTGCCGCTCGTTCAGCAGCGGCTGGCCGGAGACCAGATGGTCGAACTCGTACACCGCCAGCCCGCACTCCTTGAGGAGGCGGCGCGGATCGATGGGGAGCTCTTTGGCACGTACCATCCCCTGCGCGTCGGTCAGCCCCGCGGCGACCGGTTTGCCGATGCCCAGGGGATGTCGTTCAAAGGGGAAGAAACCGACGATCTCTGGGCCGTCGTAGAGGACCGCGACCCGTACGACATTTCGGAGTTCGCCTACCGCGATGGTGAATTCCGGGGACAAGAAGGGGCTGTCGAGCGCGGGGTCCGCCTCCTGCAGCTCTCTCCAGCGGCTCACTTCGGATTGTCCCAGCTCACGGGGCAGGGCAAGGGTGACGCGCATGGGCTCCTACCGTCGGCATGCCACTGTGTTTCAAGCTTGAGGGGGGACCTGTACAGCCAGGGTAAAGGCTATTACCAGAGCAGTCGTAACCGCAGGTCCCGAACGTTACCGAACTCTCAGGTGGTGTTCAGGACCGAGTGTCGTTCTAATGTGTGTTCATGACCGTACCTGGCATCGACTGGCCTGCACTGATCACGTGGATGGGCCGGAACGTGCCCGATGCGGGCGAGCCGCTGTCCGTCTCGCTGATCTCGGGCGGCAGGTCCAATCTCACCTACCTGATCGAGGCCCGCGACCGCCGCCTGGTGCTGCGCCGGCCGCCGCTCGGGCACGTGCTGCCCACCGCACACGACATGCGGCGCGAGTGGCGGGTCATCTCGGCCCTGGCGGGCACGCCCGTGCCGGTGCCCTCGCCGATCGCGTTCTGCGCCGACGAGTCCGTCGTCGGGGCGCCGTTCTATCTCATGGGGTACGTGGAGGGCGCCGCCGTACGGACCCGGGAGGAGCTCGGCTCGCCGTCGCCGGCGCAGACGCGGCGGCTGTCGGAGCGGCTGGCCGAGGTGCTGGCGGCCATTCACGCGGTGGACTACCGCGAGGTGGGGCTCGGGGACTTCGGGCGGCCCGAGGGCTACCTGGCCAGGCAGCTCGAACGGTGGGGGCAGCAGTGGGAGCGGTCGAAGACGGCAGACCTGCCCGAGTACGACCGGCTCGTGGAGCGGCTGCGGGAGCGGTTGCCCGCCGCCTCCGACAGCACGCTGGTGCACGGCGACTACCGGCTGGACAACACGTTGATCCGGTTCGGGGAGCCGATCGAGATCATGGCCGTGGTGGACTGGGAGATGTCCACGCTGGGCGATCCGCTGGCCGACCTGGGGCTGACGCTGACGTACTGGCACGATCAGGGGGACGAGGAACGGGCGCGGATCCCCGTGGCGGGGGACGTGACGGTGGCGCCGGGTTTCATGAACGCGGCGGAGTTCGCCGCGCACTATGCCAAGGTCTCCGGCCGGGATATTTCGGACCTTGGGTTTTATGTGGCTTTCGGCAACTTCAAGCTCGCTGTCATCGTGGAGGGTATCCACGCCCGGTTCCGGCAAGGTAAGACCGTTGGGGAGGGATTCGACCGCATCGGGTCCGCGGTGCCCACGCTGATCTCCCGTGCGCATCGCATGCTCGACCAGCCCTGACGGTCGGCCTTCGCGAAGGACACCCCCGACGCAAGGAGCACGCCATGAGCACAGTTGCACTCATCACCGGAGCGGCCAGCGGCATCGGGGCGGCGGTGGCGCGGCGGCTGTCGGCGGGCGGCGTCAAGTGCGTCCTCGTCGACCTCGACGGGGAGGGCGCCGAGAGGCTGGCCAAGGAGGTGGACGGCGCGTGGCTGGCCGCCGACGTCAGCCGCGAGGAGGCCTCGCTGGAGGCGGTGGCGCTGGCCGAGCAGCGCTACGGACGGCTCGACCTGGTCCACCTGAACGCGGGGATCCCGGGCCGGGTGGACCTGGCGGACTTCGACCTGGCGCGTTACCGCCAGGTGGTCGGGGTGAACGTGGACGGCGTCGTCTTCGGCGTCCAGGCCAGCCTCCCGCTGCTCAAGCGATCGGGCGGGGGCGCCATCGTGGCCACCTCGTCGCTGGCCGGGCTCGTGGGCTTCGCCGGCGACCCGATCTACACGATGACCAAGCACGCCGTCGTCGGCCTGGTCAGAGCGCTCGCCGAGCCGCTGGCCGCCCAGAACATCCGCATCAGCGCCGTCTGCCCCGGATTCACGGACACGCCGCTGGTGGCGGAGTCGCGGGAGATGTTCGTCAACGCCGGGTTCCCCCTGCTCACGGCCGAGGACGTGGCCGCCGCCGTCGAGTCCGCCTTCTACGCCGACACCCCCGGCACGCTCCTGGTCGTGCAGCCCGGCCGGCCGCCGGTCCCGTACCGCTACGCAGGGGTTCCGGGCCCCGTGGGAGGCCAGCGTCCCCCAGTCTCCTGAACGGAAACGGCAAGTGCCTTGCAAGTGGGGCGATTAGCCTATTAAGGGTCAGGCTCTTGTACGTTTGCAGTCTCTTGGAACGTTCGCAGCCCTCGCAGAATCCAGAGCCCTTGTAGGTTCGTGAGTCCTTGTACCTTTGCCGCAGCATGAGGAGCATTCGGTGATTCCGACTGACGGCCGGCACGCACGAAGACGATCGCCGTGGCCGCTCGCGCTGGGAGCGGGCGTCCTCGCCGTCGTCCTGGTGGCGGGCATCATGGTCTACGCGTCGATGCGCAGCCAGTCACGCAGCGTGTTCAAGGGCGAGGACGTCGCCACGACGCTCCCCAGCGAGCCCGCGCCGCAGTTGGAGCAGCCGCCCGCGCTCGACAACTGGCCGCGCTGGGGCGTCACCCACACCCAGTACAGCGCGGACAACGAGCCGCCGCAGGTCGTGGAGGAGGCCAGGGGCGTGCTCGGCCGGGTCCCCATGCTGCAGAACCAGCACATCATGGGCTGGGGCGTCGGCAACCCGGAGCCCAGTCCCGGACAGTTCAACTTCCGTGACCTGGACCGGCGGCTGAAGTTCATGGCGTCGTCGCGGGCGGTGCCGGTCATCACGCTGTGCTGCGCGCCGGACTGGATGAAGGGCGGGCAGGCCGGGCGTACGGACTGGAGCAAGAACCACACGGTCGCGCCCAAGCGCGAGCATTTCGACGACTACGCCAAACTGGCCGCCACGGTCGCCAAGCAGTATCCGACGGTCAAGCACTACATGGTGTGGAACGAGTTCAAGGGTTTCTGGGACCCGTCCACGAACCGCTGGGACGCCGAGGGGTACACCGAGCTGTACAACAAGGTCTACGCGGCCTTGAAGAAGGTGAACAAGGACATCCAGGTCGGTGGCCCGTACATCCCCATCGAGAGCAATTCCAAGGGCGGCCCCTCGGAGCTGAGCGGCCCGTGGGGCACGGTGGACCAGCGGGCGCTGGACGCGATCACGTACTGGCTGGAGCACAAGAAGGGCGCCGACTTCGTCGTGGTGGACGGCGCGTCCATGACGAACGACCGGGGCAACGTACCCGACGATTTCGCCGCCCAGGCCAAGTTCGCCGCCATCACGACGTGGCTGCGGCAGCAGAGCAAGGACCTGCCCGTGTGGTGGGCCGAATGGTACGTCGAGCCGGAGAACTCCGGCTGGTCGGAGGCGAAGCGCACGGCGGTGCAGGCGACGGCGCTGATGGAATTCGCCAAGAGCGGCGTGACGACGGCCCTTTACTGGAACCCGCAGCGGAAGAGCGAAGGCGACTGCGCCGGCTGCCTCTGGAGCCCCAAGGTGGGCGGGGAGATGCCGATGGCGGGCCTGCTCAGCGGCTTCACCAAATGGTTTCCGGCAGGCGTACGCGTCGAGCCCGTGACAACCTCGGACCCCAAGATCAAGGCAATCGGCCAGGAACGCCAGGTGGTCATGGTGAACACCTCGGACCGCGAGGTCACGGCCACGGTCGACGGCCGCCAGGTAACCCTGAAACCCCACGAAATCAAATGGTCGGGCCGCGGCGGCACCTAAAGCACGGCCTTCCACAGGGGGGCGCTTCGCGCACGGCATTCCAGGCTGCGCCTCCCAAGGAGGGCTCCGCCCCCCTTTTCGATCCCCCTCAACCCCCGCTCGCTTCGCTCGCTTGAGGTCCCGCCGGTTGCGCGGTTACCCAGTGAACTTTCCGAGACGAGTCGAGCGGCCGTTACTTGACGACTATCGGCTCTCCTCACGCGGCCGAGCACCACCGACATAGCCTCGAAGCGCTCATGCCGCCTGGTTCCCGGCCGGCACGGCGTGTCCTCACCGACCACGCTTCATGGCGTCGCACCCCGCGTGAACCGCGGTCAGAAGGTGGCGATCGGGTTGACCGGACTGCCGGACGTACCGGCGAAGCGGACCGGCGCGACTGCGAGGTGGAAGTCCCACTGGCCGAGCTCGGCAGCCGTCGTCGCGCACGCCTCCAGGTCGCAGTTGTCGAGCATCCACAGACCCATGGCGACGAGGCTCACGGCGTGAACCGGCATCAACACGTCTTCGTACCCCGATGGCTGAACGTCCTGGGGGTGTCAGCGCCGATCAGCGCGACCTGCCGTTCATGCAGCCACGGCAGGCAGGACGCGTGCCACCCGGCCTGCGTGAAACCGCTGACCGCACCGCTCTCGTGCCGGACGCGGCCATAGCCGGTCCGCAGGAGTACCGCATCGCCGGATCGCACCCGCACACCCTGGCGACGCTCGGCCTCCTCGAGATCGTCGGGAAACACACCCTGCCCCGGTTCCAGCCACGGCACATCCCGCACGCTCGCGATGTCCAGCAGGACACCACGCGTGATGATCCCGTTCGCCGCCGCCGTGACGGACGCCCACGCCGATCCGGTTGCGGTGTCGACCAGCGAGTGCGACCGCCCGTTGTACATCGTGCCGTCCCAGAAGATGTGGCACGGCGAGTCGATGTGGGTGAGGGTGTTGCCGTGGAAGGTGATGCCGAGCCGCTCGGAGGAAAAGCCCCAGCGCCGGTCCTTGTGGAATGCGGCCACCGGCATGTTCTCGGCACCCGGCATGTCGGCGGCGCACGGGCACGTCGTCGTCGACCGCTCCATGTCTTGCGGTACGGCAACCTCCCATGCGCACGACACGCTCCTGCCGTGGCGCACGGCCCGCGCCGCCGCCAGCCGGACGTCGTCGGTGATGTGGTTCAGAGTGCCGAGCTCGTCGTCGTCGCCCCACCGTCCCCAGTTCGACAGCGTGTCGAAGTACCCGAGCACGTCGTCCTGTGTGGGCATCGGTCGCTCTGCCGTCATCCCAGCATCGACTCCTCCGGTCACGTGGTTCGAGGCACCGCAGGCAGGGTATCCCGCCCTCTCCTTTGACATGATCTCGCCGGGGGCGGAGAGACGGTGTGAGCAACCTCGACAACTGCTCGACGTTCGCCGGGAGACCGTGCTGCACCTGCGGCTGTGCGTAATGGGCGGCCGCCCTGCGCCCGGGGGGAGATGGCCAGGACCGTGACGTCGCAGCCGAGCATCAGCCACCCCGAGCGATCCCCGTGCTGGTCGGCCTGGGTCGGCTCGCGCTCTAGCGAGGGTCGTGCTCGGCGAGGAACCGCAGGCTTTCCCGCAGATTCCGCGATATCCGGACATCGTCGGGCTGCTCCGTCGATGACCCTCGCCGCCCTGGCTGACGCGCGCGGCCGTCGTCTTCCCGATTCGGCGCCTGAGGCTTGCCGGGGTGGGGTTTCTCTTCGGGGCGCGACGGGCGATTCTTTGAAGCGCCCTCTTCCTTGACCGCGGAAACTCTCACGACAGAGACCTTTCTACGTCTTCCCACCTGCGACGTTACGGTCATCCGTCGTGGTCGCACACCCCTCCGGGCTTGTGTGGAGGCTTCCGTCGCCTCGGTGTAGGGATCTTGGTGTGCGGGAGGAAGGAGGAGGGGCTTGGAAGGGATTTGGGCCCCTCCTCCGTGTTTTCCGGCTAGAAGTCGAATTCGCCCTTGGCCATGCCGTCTTTGAAGGCGGCCCACTCTGGTGCGGTGAATACCAGGGCAGGGCCGGTGCGGTCCTTGCTGTCTCGCACGGCGACGCGTCCGCCGCTGAGGGGGGCTACTTCGACGCAACTGCCGCCGTTACTTCCTGATGCCTTGGCCTTCCGCCATGCGGCGGTTATGAGTTCGTTGTCAGTCTCCATACCTCTCCATCACCTCGCGAATGACCTGCTCGCTCACGTTCACCGGATGGGCCATGCTGCTCAACGCATCCCAGCGCACGCCAAGGGCCCGGACCTTGTCGATGTGTGTGATCACCTCTCCCGCCAGAGAGCTTTCCAAGTAGGCAGTGTCCGGTGAGCCATCCGCCTGTGCGATCTCGAACGCGCCCAGCAACCCGGTGGTGAGCCCTGCGACGAGGGGCACGACCCGGACTGTGATGCACGGATGCTTCATGACGGTGAGGAGATGTGCGAGCTGCTCTCGCATCACCTCTGCCCCGCCAATCGGCCGAGAAAGGACGCTCTCGTCAATGAGAGTTGAATACATGGGCGGCTTCGGCTGGTTGAACACGGCCTGACGCTTGAGTCGAACCTTGACCGCCTTCTGCACCTGATCCCTTGTGGTCCCAGGTTCGCCCAGAAGGACTTGTTCGGCGTACCGCTCCGTCTGGAGGAGTCCGGGGATCACCAATGGCTCGGACGTGCGGATGGTGTGGGCGGTGGCCTCGATGCCGGGCCAGGGTCTGAACCACTTGGGGCCGAAGTCGTTGTGGATTTCGGGCAGCAGTTCCTTCAGTTCCCCATTCAGTCCGAGAACGCGCTCGATTTCCTCCGTGAAAGCCTCGCTCGGCGTGCGCTTACCGCGTTCGACGGCCCCTATCTGGCTCTCGCTGTAGGTGACCCCGGGAGCCGCCGCAAGGCGTTCCTGTGACAGCCCTTGAAGTGTCCGAAACTTCCGCATCCGCGCGCCATACTCCGCTCGTGCGCGTAGGCCAGGTTCCTCTCCGTTTACGGTCATATCACGCCCCTTCGCCTCTGTCTCCGCACGTCCCTACAAGGCCCACACACACTTGGCCGGTGGTTGGCGGAAAGTGAAGCCGCCCTTTGGCAACACAACGTAACTGCCTGACGCCATTCTGTGCAGTGGCTACGGAGTTTTAGGCCTGTGTAGCCCTCCACCTTCCGACCGCTCCTGTGTGCTTCGAGGTGATTTCCATGCGGCAAGGCGCGAGAGTGCCTCGGCGATTGCGGTGTACCACGCTGCGGCAGGATCAGTACGCACCCCACCGCGCCAGGCTGGCCGTGAGGTCCTGGCTGGGATCGGCGCATCCCGCGCTGCACGACACTGAGCTCGTCGCCTCCGAGCTGGTCACCAACGCTGTCCGGCACGCGCTCAAGGGTCCTGGTCGCGACTGGGTGCGCCTCCGTCTGGGCGAAGGTCTGGGCGAAGCGGTGTCT
The DNA here is from genome assembly GCF_044593615.1 of Nonomuraea sp. NPDC051941. Lineage (NCBI taxonomy): Bacteria > Bacillati > Actinomycetota > Actinomycetes > Streptosporangiales > Streptosporangiaceae > Nonomuraea > Nonomuraea sp. NPDC051941. The sequence continues at coordinate 369,578 of NZ_JBIUCF010000002.1, read as the reverse complement.
TGCATCCGCCTCGTCGTCACCGATCCCGGCAACCCCATGTCGGAGCCGGAATGCCTGCCGCTCCCGGCTGACTGGAATGACTGGATCCCGCATATGAGGCGGCCCGGAGGGATGGGTATCGCCACCGTCGCCGCGATCTGCGAGGGGGCGTGGGGCACGTACCTCACCGAGCGAGAGGAACGCGTGGTCTGGTGCCACGTCCCCATTCGGTGATCCGTGAGCCCTTCATCCTGAGCGTCAGCCTGGCGTCGCAGCACCCACGATATCCTGTGAGACAGGATATCGTGGATGGGTGAACATCACGGAGTCCACGTTCCTTGCGATGACCGCGCTGGCGGATGAGCCTCGGCACGGCTACGGGATCGTCCAGGAGGTCGATCGGCTGTCCGAGGGGAAGGTGCAACTCAAGATCGGCACCTTGTACGGCGTGCTCGACCGGCTCTCGGCCGCCGGCCTGGTCGAACTCGACCGGGAAGAGGCCCAGCAGGGACGGCTGCGGCGCTACTACCGGCTGACCGATGATGGCGCCAAGGCGCTCAGGGAAGAGGCCGTCAAGATGGCCGCCACCGCCGAGGCCGCCACCGCCCGCCTGCGGGCCAGGACGGCCGGAGGCGCCGCATGAGCCTGCTCGAACAGCGCTACCGCTCCGTCCTGCGCCTGCTGCCGGCCTCCTACCGCGCCGAGCGCGAGGAGGAGATGGTGGACGCGTTCATGGAGATGTCGGGCGAGGCGCCCGACGAGGCGAACCCGCGGCCCCGGTGGGGCGAGATCGCCAGCGTGCTCTCTCTGTCCTTACGGGTGCGCCTCGGCGGCCCGGGCGCATCTCCCCGCTTCGTCGCCTGGGGTGAGGCCGTCCGGCTCGTGGCACTGCTCGGACTGGGCCATCAGGCCGTGGGCAGCGTCTACCAGTTCCTGTACTGGGGGCACGCGCTGGCGTTCGGCACGGAGGTCGCGTGGACGGGCTCGCCAGGCTCCGTCGAACGGCTGGTGTCGATCGCCGTCTCCGCGGCGGACCTGTGCTCGGCCGTCGCGTTCGTGGCGATCATGCGCGGCCACGTCAGGACGGCGAAGGTCACGGCCGTGATCGGGGTGACAGCCCCACTGGTCTACACGCTGATCCCGATGATCCTGGCCGGGCCCCTGACCGATCGGCCGCTGTCGGACCCCGCGACCCTGGTGTTCACCGCGGCGCCGGTGATCGCGCTCCTGATGGGCTTCCACAGCGATATCACGCCGCGACGCCGGTCGTGGGCGGCCACCCTGTCGCCGGCGGCCGGCGGCCTGGCGGTTGCTGTGCGGCACCTGGCTGGTCGTCGCCCTGCGACCGTACAACCTGGACTGGCCCTACCTGTGGCTGGGCTTCGGCACGACGATCCTCGTATGGGCGGCGGGCGCCGTGGTCGTCCTCGCCCGCCGGAGCTCCCCGTCATGGGCGCTGGCCATGACGGCCACCGGGCTGCTCCTGCTGATGGTGCGGCTCCCCCTGCTCGACAACCTTCCCGAGGGCGCCTCGTGGACGATGGTCTGCGCCCAGTGCGCGGTGCTCTGGGTTCTGTCCACCGCGCTCGCCTGGATGGGTGCGCGGGGCCTGCTGGGCGCCTCCGGGACCGCACCCGTGACTTCCAAGGCCGGGGAAAGGTCGACCGCATGGAGATGAAAAGGGTTCCGTGAACGTCGCGCGATCGGGCCGGTGAACGGCCTCTGACCTTTGTTTATACATTTCCAGCTTCGTTGAAGGGGAGCCTCGTCCGGGTGTCCGCGCGCTACGGTTCCGGCGGCGGTGACAGGCGAGCGACGGGGAGCCGACGTGGGGCGCGAGTGGCGGATTCAGCCGGCCGCTCTGGAGGACGGCGCACGCCGGGTGGAGGAGTCCGCGGGGATCATGACGGGGGCGGCCGCTGCGCTGCGGGCCGGGACCGAAGGGCTGGAGCCGTGGGGTTCGGGGGCGGTCGGCACGGCGATGGCCGCCGTACGGGATCTCATGGGGGAGGCGTGCGCGCACCTGGGGGACAACCTGGCGGGGACGGGCGCGGCCATGCGGGCGATGGCGGTGGAGGCCGTCGATGCCGACGCCGCGGCGGTTCCTGAGCGTGACCCGTAGCGGGGTTCCGGGCCCGGTCCGGGGAGGGCGACCGCGCTCGGCCTCGGCGGGGCGACGGGATGCGGCCTGGGCGGGGCGGCACCGGTGGTGCTGACGGCTGGGCCGGGGCTTGAGGCTGGGCTTCGGCTGCTCGGGGTGCCCTGGCCGGACGAGGACGAGCATGCCTTGCGCGAGGTCGCCGCCGCGTACCGGGCGTTCGCCGCCACGCTCGACACGCAGGCCGTCCCCACCATGACGGCGGGTGTGGCGACGGCCGCCGCGGCCGGTGACGGCGACGACGTCGCGGCGATGCGGGCCTACACGGCCGATTACCACCGCGAGGGCGGGCACCTCACGACGCTCGCATCCCTGTCACGCCTGCTCGCGGACGGCCACGAGCAGGCCGCCACGGTCGTCGAGCACCTGAAGGTCTTCCTGGCCGCCTCCGCCGCGTACGTGGTGGCCGCCGTGGCGGCGGCTGCGATCGCGGGCGGCGCGGCGATGGTGGCTGCGTACCGGCAGGTGGCCGAGCGCCGGGTCATCGTGCAGCGGGCCGTCGCAGCCTTCCGCCGCACCCTCGAACGCCTCTTCGGCCGTACGCTCGCCCAGAAGGTGCGCGACCGGCTGCGACCGCTCCTCGAGGCTCGCGCGCCCCGGGAAGCCGGGGCGGCGCGGCGCGGCAAGTCGCCCGCGGCGCCGAACGCGACCGTGCGCCAGCTGAAGGACCTCATCTGCCCCGACCTCGACCGCAGCGCGCTGAGCCGGGGAAAGACCGACCACTACGCGCGCCTGCCGGACCACAGGCTGCTCGAAGCGGTGTTCAAGCCGGGCGAGGACATGTACATCACGGTCAGGGGCCGGGTCGTGCTCGACGGCAATCACCGTACGGAGGCGCTGCTGCGCCGAGCGTACCTGAGCGACCGGCACCCGGAGGACACCTCGATCACGTGGGACACCCCGATCCACATCCGCCGCCTGGACGACGAGGCGTGATGGTCATCCCTTGGCCATGGAGTCCAGCAACCAGTTGTAGCGCAGGCGCAGTGCGCGCTCCCAGGCCGCCGCGGCGGCACCGAGCGCGAGCGTGAAGTTGAGCCAGGCCGGCAGACGGATGGGCGAGGTGAAAGTCCCGAAGCGCTCAGTTACGGGGGGAATCTTGAAGGCCACTTCGATGAGCTGCGGGATGAGGAGAAGCAGAGGGATGACGAGCAGGATCAGCGAGAGGAAGCCGATCCAGCGGCTCAGTACGGGGTGCGCGCGGTCGAGGTGCGCGCGGCGCCCTTCGCTGGAGCTCCGGTCCGGGATGAGCTGGTGCTCGGTTCCCTCGTCGGTGACGTAGTGGCAGCGCTTGAGGCCGAAGGCTGACGACGCTACTTCGATCGTGCCGCCCTGGACGGGAAATGCGGCAGGGAGTTTGGACTCGGCGTGATGCTTGCCGTCGAGGTACAGGTGGGCCTTACCTTTGCCGTCGTCGGACATAAACCGCTGCACATGGTCGACGTCGATGGCGTAGACCACCTGCCGGCCATCATCGTTCTTCAGCGGAAGATAGAACAAAGCCCGGGAAAGTGGCTGCCACCAGCGGAAACGTTTGAGTGAACGTCCGTTTCCGGGCCGGACCCGTTGCACGGCCCGGCTTCTCCGCCATTCCTTGAACATCTCTGGCTCCACATCATCATTCGGAAAGCGCTCGGCAACATCGAGACCGACCTGGCGAGTCGGGTTCTTCAACCATCAGCAGCGACTGGCTTCGGGGGCGATGGGATGCACGGCTACCGGGGCCCTGGAAGGACCTTTCTCGGTGGCTGCGTCTTCTCCTGCCGCACTACTGGCCGCGCTGTTCGGCGTCGTGGGCAGCGCCGTGTCGGGGTGTGTCGTCGTTCGCGTCCGTTGCCTGTTCGAGGAGGACGTTCAGGCGCTGCAGGACTCGTAGCTGTGCGGGGTTGTAGAGCTCCACCACCGCGTGGGCCATCGTGCTTTTGGCCAGCTCCGCTCCTCGTGGCGAATCAGCAACCGGGTCGTTCGACCACGGGTGCTCTTCCCGCATCCTGCGGACCAGCGGCAGAATTCGCTCGGCAAGCCGGTCGACCGTGGCATCGTCGGCGTCCGGGGGGAGGGCATCGAACTCGTCACCGATGTCGTCGCGCACGGCGACTATCTGACGGAACTCCTCCATGCCTTCCTCGCTGAAAACCGTCGAAAAGATCATGAACAAGGACTGGTTCGTGTCGGAGAGGTCTTGAGAGAGGGGAGCGAATTCGGGCGGCACATGCATCGGTGCGCGATGACGCAAAATGACAGCCAGCTCCGCACGCACCCGATTGAGCCGTTCGACCGTCGCCGCCAGCTCGGCATCCAGCATCCGGATCGCCTCGTCCGGCTCCTCGTCGGCCCGTCCTAGCGCCGCGATCTGGGACAGCGGCACCCCAAGGTCGCGCAACCGCTTGATCTGCAACAGCCGGATCAGGTGCGAGACCTGGTACTGCTTGTACCCGTTGGCCGCGCGCTCGGGCACGTCCAGCAACCCGATCTCGTGGTAATGCCGAATGGCCTTCACCGTCGAGCCCGTGAGATCGGCAAGTTGCCGGGTGCTCCACGCCATTCTCCGCCCCCTCGTCGTCTGCGGCTGTGCGGGTGCCCCACGCCACGCGGCCCTTACGACAAGTCCACACCATGCCCCAGGGGCACAGTCAAAAAACGGGCCCTGGACATATCGCGCGCGCCCAAGCGGGGAGCGGGAACGCCAGAAGCCGGGGCTGTGCGCGGCACCCCTTGACCGTGCCCCAAGGGCACGCTGTTAGCTCGGTGTCGCAACCAGCACGACCAGGGGAGATGCACGACGCCTGGCCCTGCGGTTTCGTCGCGAGCCGGTCGAGTGTCCGTGGCTGACCAGCCTGGAGTCACGCGCCCTGACCGGTGACGAACTCGCGGCCAGAGCGGGGGTGCCGCGCATCGGACGTGAGCCTGCTCGGCCCGCCGGCCCTCCTCCCCAGTTGACCATCACCTCCGACAATGGGAGTAGACACATGCCATATCGCAAGAGACCGGCCGCGGTCCTGGGCGCCGCAGCGCTGACGCTGCTGCTCGGTGCCTGCGCGGGCCAGACCGGCGGCCAGACCGCCGGCCAGACCGGCGTGCAGGCGGGTGGGCAGGCTGTCGAGGCTGGCACTGGCCTGGACCGCTTCTATGGACAGAAGCCGGCGTTCAAGCCCTGCGAGCCGCAGTTGCCGCCAGGCGTGCCGGCCGTCAAGGCCGAGTGCGCGCGCCTCAAGGTGCCGCTCGACTACCAGAATCCGAAGGGCAGGCAGGCGGAGATCGCGGTGCTCCGCGTGCCCGCGCGCGGCAAGGATCCGATCGGGTCGCTCGTGCTGAACCCCGGCGGTCCCGGCTTCCCCGGCACGGAGCACGCGGCCGTGACTGCCGCCGTGTGGGGGAAGTCGCCGATCATCGAGCGCTTCGACCTGGTCGGGTTCGACCCGCGCGGCGTCGGCGCCTCAACGCCGGCGCTCGACTGCTACACCGATGCCGAGCGCGACCGCGGCGCGAAGCTCTCCTCGATCCCCGCCGGCATCGACGACTGGACCAGGCAGGAGACCCGCCGGCTCGTCGAGCAGTGCGCCGAGCGCTCCGGTGGCATGCAGGTGCTCGCGCACGTGGGCACCCGCGACGTGGCGCGGGACATGGACGTGCTGCGTCAGGCCCTGGGAGATGAGAAGCTCACCTACGCGGGCAGCAGCTACGGCACCCGGCTCGGCGCCGTGTACGCGGAGATGTTCCCCAAGAAGGTCCGCGCGCTGGTGCTCGACGGGGCGTTTGACCCCTACGCCGGCACCTACGAGCGGCGCGTCCAGCAGGCCACCGGGATGCAGGCCTCGTTCGAGCGCGTGGCCGCCTCCTGTGCCACCCAGCAGGACTGCCCGCTCGGCACCAACCCCAAGCGCGCCACCCAGGCCTTCCAGAAACTCGTGCGGCCGCTGATCGACAAGCCCGCGCGGACCTCCGACGGGCGCGGGCTGACGTACGAGCAGGCGGTCGAGGGGGTGACGGCCGCGATGTACAGCAAGACGCTCTGGCCCGTCGCGATCACGGGCATCGCCGAGCTGGAGGCCGGCAAGGGCGACACCCTGCTGAAGCTGCGCGACACCTACCACGGGCGGAGAGCCGACGGCGGCTACCCCAACTCGCTCGAGGCCACGATGACGATCAACTGCCTGGACGAGGAGCGCCACACGCCGAAGCAGGAGACCGCGCTGAACCGGGCGTGGTTCAAGGCGGCGCCGTTCACCGATCCCGGCCGTCCGTTCAAGGAGGCGCGTGACGGCTGCGAGCAGTGGCCCGTCAAGCCGACGCTCGGCTACCCCTACGCCACCGACATCAAGGGCCTGCCCGACACGCTGACGGTCTCCGTCACCGGCGACCCCGCGACGCCGCACGAGGGCGGCATCAACCTGGCCAAGGCCCTCGGCGGCAGCCTGCTCACCGTCGAGGGCGAGCAGCACGGCGCCCTCCTGGCCGGCAACGCCTGCGTCAACGACGCCGTGGCCGCCTACCTCATCGACCTCAAGTCCCCGGCCGACGGGGCCCGGTGCAAGCTCTGAGTAGGGCCCTGATCATCGAGAACAGCTGTCCGCCGGGTGACCTTCGTACGTTGGGTGAAATGCCCGTGGATAGGGTGTGCCGGTGGGATTCTCTGGTGCTTCTGGTGCGCGGGTGCAGTATTCCGTCTCTACGTGGCAGCAGCCCTGCCCGGCCCCGGCCTCACCGGAGCGTTCCGCGCTGGTGGCGCGGGTCGTCGAGCGGGTGCTGGCCTGCGGCGGCGGGCGGGTGCTGGTGGGGATCGACGGGTTCACCGCCTCGGGCAAGACGATCTTCGGGCACGAGCTGGCCGAGGAGATCGTCAAGGCGGGGCGGCCCGCGCTCCGCGCCACCCTGGACGACTTCAAGAAGCCGTGGAAGGACCGGCACCTCTACGACCGCGAGTCGGGCGAGGGCTACTACCGCAACGCCTACGACTATGAGGCGGTCAAGAGGCTGCTGCTGGAGCCCGGCCGGTCCGTGGAGGCGGTGTCGTGCGCGCTGTGCGGCATCGATCCGCTGACGCAGATCGATCATTCCGGGACGACGACGCCGCTGGCGGCCGACTCGGTGGTGGTCGTGGACGGGGTGTTCGCGTTCCGGCCGGAGATCGACAAGTACTGGGATCTCCGGATCTGGATGGACGTGGACGCCGAGCTGTCGGTACGCAGAGGGGCCGAACGCGACCAGGACTGGGCCGGGTCGGAGGCGGAATCGATCCACCGGAACCGGTACCTGGTCGCCGAGCGCATCTACCTCGAGGAGACCGACCCGCTGAGTCGGATGGACGTCGTCATCGACAACACCGTCTTCGACCGGCCTCGCATCAGGTGAGCCCGAAGAGCGGCAGGCAGGGCTCCAGGTTGTCGATCCGCACGGGGACGGGGTCGGTGAAGTCGTCCCGGCCGAGGCGGAGGCGCTGCTGGAACGCCCGCTTGCCGCGTACCTCGTCCACTATCACCCCGTCCGGCCGGTAGCCGAGCTTGCGGGAGACGCCCAGTGAGGCCGGGTTGTCCAGGTACGCGCTGGAGACCGCCGTCAGGGCCCCGAGCCCCGTGAAGGCCAGGTGGAGGACGGCGGCGCGCATCTCCGTGCCGAGGCCCTTGCCCTGATGGGCGCGGCCCAGCCACGAGCCCGTGTGCACCTCGCGGGTGACCCGGAAGCCGTGCCCGGACAGGTCCTGGGTGCCGATCACCCGTCCCTCGTGGACGACGACGAAGTTGCAGCACCACCGCTCGGGCTGCCACCGCGAGATGAGGCCGAGCTGGTACCGGACGACGTTCGCCGGCAGCTCGTCGGCGGGGACGTCCGTCCACGGCACGCCGAACGGCATCACGTCCGGATCGTGCACGCCTTCCACGGCCCGGTCGGCCAGCTCGTCGAGATCCTCCAGAGAGGGCATGCGCAGCTCTAGGCGGGGCGTGGTGAGGCGGAGGTTGAACACGGGCCAGTGGCGCATAGTCCGTCATTTCTCCAACGAGTGGCGCGCCTGGTGCGGGCGGCTGGGGCCTGGTTTGCGCCAGTACGTGAGGAAGCGCAGGAGCCACTCCACGGGCCCGTACCGGTGCCTCTTGAGCCACCAGTGGCTGTAGAAGACCTGGCAGACGAAGACGCCGAGCGCGATCAGCACCTCCAGCGGCGGGCTGACCCGGTCCACGAGCGCCAGCCCGTACCCGGTGAAGATCAGCGAGCAGATCAGCGACTGCGCCAGGTAGTTGGACAGCGCCATCCGGCCCGGCGCCGCGAGCGCCCGGGCGATGCGCGGCATGTACGGCAGCAGCCGCAGGAACGTCGCCGCGTACGCCGCCGCCAGCAGCGGGGCCGTCACCAGGTCCACGGCCTCGCCCCAGAACTTGTGCATCGTGCCGTGCCAGGCCGACGTCGTGTAGATGAAGGCGCCCGCGAGCCCGACCGTGAACCCGGTCCACTGCAGCTTGCGCAGCGTGCCGGTGTGGGCCGACAGGTCGCGCATGACGCCCAGCTTGCCGACCGCCAGGCCGATCAGGCACGCCGCCAGCACCGCCGGGCCCTGGAACAGCACCCGGAAGACGATGATCAGCGACAGCTTCCTGAGGTGCTCGGAGATGATCTGCAGGGCGGAGGCCGCCAGCGCCGTGTCCGCCTTGGTGGCCTCCGCGGCCGAGTCCGCCACCGTGCCGCCCATGTCCAGGCCGAACGTGGCGAGCAGGGCCAGCAGCACGAAGCCGAGCGCGAGCATCGCGGTCAACATGACCGCCAGCACCACCGCGGCCTTGGGCCGGAGCTTGCGGAAGATCAGCAGGGCCAGGCCCACGGCCGCGTACGTCGTCAGGATGTCCCCGGGGAACAGCAGCACGGCGTGGGCCAGCCCGATCAGCAGCAGCCCGGCCAGGCGGCGCAGGAACATCGGCCCGAACGGGCGACCCTGCCGCGCCGCCGAGTCGACCTGGAGGGTGAAGCTGTAGCCGAACAGGAAGGAGAACAGCAGGTAGAACTTGTTCTCCACGAGCAGCGTCACGGTGAACCGCACGGTCCAGTCCAGCGGGGACTGGAAGGCGGGTTCGGCCATCCCGGCCATCCGGTAGCCGGAGGCCAGGAAGGCGATGTTGACTACGAGGATGCCCAGGAGTGCGAAGCCTCGTAAGGCGTCCACGGAAGCGATCCTCGCAGCCGCGAGTCGTGCGTTCGGCATGGCGGGGAGTGTCTCCTGTGTCCTCATATGCAGAACATCATCCCGCACCAGCTGAGCGTTTCCTGTGAATTTAGTTATTTTGTGCGATGTAGATGAATCGCTCGATGATCACTGCTAGCGCGACCACGAAAGCGGGCACGGCGAGGAAGAGCAGACGCTTCCTGGCCTTGCGTGCCCGGTTGGGGCCGTTCAGCCGGATGACCTCGTACGCGAAGAGCGAGACCCATGTCACGGCCAGCGCGCCGATGCCCACGGGCGTCCACGGGGTGGTGGGGTCGCCGCGTCCCTTGTACGGCTGCGGTTCGGGGATCTCGGTGCCCCGGACGAACTTCTTCCAGGTGTAGAGGGCCGCGTCCTCGTTGGAGAACACCCGTTTCAGGTCCGGCGAGGCGTCCAGCGCCGCGCGGAACTTCGTCCCCCAGTCCTCCGGAAAGCCCTCGTTGAGCTGCAGGTAGCTCACCTGCCCGCGACTGACGATCAGGTACGAGTTGCGCGGTTGCTCCTTGAGCGCCGCGATCGCGTCCGCGACCTGCGTCGGGTCCTTGTGCACGAGGGCCTGCACGCCGAAGTTGACCAGCTCGACGTCCTTCTCGCCCCACGGCAGGGTCGGCGTGACCTCCGGCCCTGTCTTGGGGACCAGGTAGAGCACCTTGGCGCTCGGCTTGTCGTGCTGGTAGACGTAGTGCAGCGCGGCCACCTCACCCACGGTGACCCGCTCGAACTTCTCGTTGCCGTACCTGGCCAGCAGGAACGCGAACGCGAACAGCACCGCGAAGCACGCCGCGAGCACGACCGAGAGCTTCTTGGTGAGCTGCGGGTTGAAGCGCACGTTCCGCTTGCGCAGCGGCACGGTCTCCTCGCGCACGTCCGCGCTGTCGGCCGGCAGGTTGGGGAAGAACGCGTACGCGGCCAGCAGGCAGGCCCCGGGCAGCGCGAACATGTAGATCCGCAGCCCGATCTCGCCGCCGTAGCTCTGCAGCCCCAGCGCCAGCACCGGCACGCAGAGCAGGATCAGCGCCGACCGGTCGAACACCCCGCGCCGGAACCGCCGGAACAGCCCCGTGGCCGCCAGGCTGAGGATCACCACGAGGATGCCGAGCCGCGCCTGCAGCACCAGCGCGTGCGCGGGGTCGCTGCCCTCGATCCGATCGCCGGTGCTGTTGCCGATGTTCTGCAGGATCCGGCCGAAGCCGCCGAAGATGGCGCCGATCTGGCTGGACCAGAAGCCCACCGTCATGTAGCTGATCCAGGCCAGCACGAGCAGCCCGAGGAAGAACGGCAACCCCCAGGTCAGCGACGTCCGCTTGAAGATGAGGAACGCCGTCACGACCCCGAGCATCATGAACGGGGTGATCTGGTGCGAGGCCACCGACGCGACGAACAGCGCCAGCAGCATCATCAGCATGAGCAGCTTGTCGGCCCGGTACGTGCCGGTGTTGGCCAGCTCGCCCGGGGTCATCGCGTCCAGCTTGCCGAGCAGCTTGCGCAGGCCCTTGGGCGGGATCGGCTTCGTCCGCTGTTCGACCCGTCCGAACCATCTGAGCAGGATCGCGATGAACGCCAGGTACAAGGCGAACGTGAAGCCCTGCGGCGAGAAGTAGTCCTGCCCGATCCACTGCACCAGCACGAACAGCAGCGCCGCGAACCACCGCGCGCGCGTGGTGGCCACGACCTGGCGCAGGATCAGCACGAACGGGAGCAGGTAGAGCAGGTTCGAGACGAGCGGCGTCCACTGCAGGATCGGCGTCAGGTCGGTGATCCCGGCGGCCTTCGTCACGAAGGCGAACAGCGCGAAGAAGCCCGGCCAGCCCATGCGGGCGTCGATGCTGATGGCCGACTCGCCGGTCCTGCTGATGAACTCCACGAAGCCGGCGTGGATGTACGCCGTGGGGAAGCGCGGCGCCGTGGCCACCAGCGCTCCCGCGCCGTGCAGGGCGAAGGTGATGGCGGCGATCTGGAACAGCAGGAGGAACTTGCGGTCGGTGCTCTGGGCGACCGTGACGAAGAACGACACGATCATGATGAGGATGGCGATGAACGCCGTCGTCGGGAGGGCCGAGATCAGGCCCAGGCCGTCGATCTTGTTGGGGTCCACGCCGCGCAGGGGTCCTGGCGCGACCTTGAGGGCCAGGATGTACATGGCCAGGCCTTCGAGGACCAGCAGCACGGGCAGCCACTTGGGCGCACTGGCGACCAGCGCGCCGATCCGACCGCCGAGCGTGCGCGGCTTGCCGGGGGCCGCCTGAGGGGCCGGTTGGGGGGTCGCCTGCTGGGGCGGGGCCTGCTTCGTCGCGACCTGGGGGGCCGCGGGCTGCGGGGGCGCGGGCTGTGGGGGCGCGGTGGGCGGGGCGGCGGCGGGCATGGGCGAGGCTTGCGGCGCCTCCACAGGCGCGGCAGCCGACCCACTCGCGGCCGACCCGCCGGCCGACGCGCTGGCGGCCGATCCACTCGCGGCTGACGCGCTGGGGGCCGAGCCACCGGTGGGCGTCGCTCCGGTGGGCGTCGTTCCGGCCGGTGCTCCTCCTCCGGCGGAGGGCGCCGAGGCGGGACGGACGATCGGCACGGGCACGGTCCCGGCGGCCGCGGTCTCGGTGACGGGCCGCTTGGCCGGCGCCGCACCCTTGGCGGGCGCCTTCCCGGACGCGGCGTCCTTGGCGGTGCCGGACTTGCCGTCCGGCCCCTTGGCGGGCGCTTCGGCCGGCGACGCGCTCTTGGCGGGCGCCTTCCCGGGCGCGGCGTCCTTGGCGGTGCCGGGCGCGGCGGGGCTGGAGGTAGCGGCGTTGGAGGCAGCGCCGCTGGGCGTGGTGGTGCCGGGTTTGGCGGCGGTGTCGGGCTTCGTGCTCGTCGCCTCCGCCGATGCGCCACGCTGCCCTTCGCCATCGGCCCGCGCCCCATCGGCCCGCACCCCATCGGCAGGCTGCGGCCCGCTCGCCGGCTGCGACCGCAGTCCAGGCTTGGTCGCGGAGGTGTCAGTGGGTGGGGCGGTCTGCGCCGGGGTGGTCACCGTGCCCGTCGCGTCCGGGTCGGCGGCCTCCTCCACCGTGGGCGGGTGCCCGATGTGCAGGGCGGCCGGCAGTCGGATCATCGTCGTCGTGTCCGAATCCGGCTCGGCGTCCTCCGCAGGCGGGTCCTCCGCAGGCGGGCCCTCCGGGGGAGCGGTGTCGAACGTCAGCTTCGGGATGACCCCGGTCGCCTCCGGATCGAAGGGCACGTCTGACTCCTCCTTGCCTCCGCGCACCTCCCCTCGCACCTCCGAGGAGCTTGCACTGCCATCGCCGTCCCGTTGCTTCACGTTGACCATCATGCGGCCCCGGACGACCCCTGGGTGACAACCGGCGTACGGGTTTCGCCGAACTTGAGAATTTTACGTAGATTCCCGAAGATCAAAACTGCCACGAGAAGTTCGCTGAAGAGCAGCCCGTACCCCACCGCGTTCACACCCGCGTAGGGGAACAGCGCGACGGTGGACACCAGCACGAGCACGGCCAGCCCGATCTGCACGGTCGCCAGCGTACGGGCCCGGCTCTGCGCCCGCAGCGCGCTCAGGTAGACCTCGATCAGCACCCGCGGCAGCACGGCCAGCGACATCAGCCGCAGCAGCGTCGTGCCCTCGGCCGCGAAGGCCGAGCCGAAGACGGTCAGGATCAGCGGCGCCGCCAGGATCGCCACCGCGATGATCGGGGTGACGATCATGAAGGCCCGCCGCAGCGCCCGCCGGCAGTTCTCGGCCAGTTTGGCACGGTCGAAAGAGCCCTCGACGGTCAGCGAGACCGCCATGTTCATGGCCAGCAGCTCGATCATGCTCGCGAGCGTGTGCGCCATCGAGAAGCGGCCGAACGTGGCCTCGCCCACCTGCGTGGCCACCACCACGGGCACCAGGTAGACGATGCCGAGGATGGACAGCGTCCCGGGGAAGTCCCCAGCTAGGAACCTTCCAATTTCGCGCAGCCGAGGAGGCTCCTGCTCGGCGTCGCTCTTCTCCACGTGTCTGGGCACCACGACGGCGAAGATCAGCCAGTTGACGGGGATCAGCGCGAGGGCGGTCGGGATGACCCACGAGACGAAGATCCCGCCCGACGGCAGCGCGCCGGCCAGCGCGACCAGCAGCCCCATCTTGACGATGCCGAAGACCAGGTTGTTCAGGGGCACGAACGTGGCCCGCCGCAGCCCGGTCAGCACCACGTCCTGGAGCGTGAAGACGGCCCACACCAGCACGGACGCCAGGAAGAACAGCCCGGGCCAGAAGCCGCTCAGCACCGAGTACGTCTTGCCCCACATCGGCAGCGTCAGCAGGAAGCCGAGCGCCGCGACCCCGCCCGTGGCGGCGGCCAGGCCGTACCCGCGCAGGGCCAGCTCGGGGGTGCGGCGCCCGGCGACCGGCAGGAAGCGGGCCAGCGCGCCCACGAACCCCAGCGCCGTCAGCGACGCGAACAGCCGCATCGCCGTGATCACCGCCTGGCCGCGGCCGAACTCCTCCGGGGAGTAGAGGCGGGCGGCCAGCAGCCAGTAGCCCATGCCGAGCACGCCGGTGACCACGGTGTTCGCCATGAGCGCGTAGCCCTGGCGGAACAGCGGGTTGCGGAGGTCGTGGAGGATCTTCCCCCAGACGCTAGACATTTCCGCGCACCCGCTGCAGCCCGTACCTCGTCCTGCGCACGACCGCGTACCCCTTGGTGAGGATGCGTTCGCGCAGGTAGATGAGAGGTACGGCGTTGCCTTCGACGGCGCGCTTGAACATGCTGATGGTCGTGTGCTTGCCGACCGTCAGCCGGGGGATGGCGAGCATGTCGTGCCGGTCGGCGGCGATCGTGTTGCTCACGGCGCAGGCGGCGAAATAGCCGGCCTTGCGCACCTCGCGGCGGACGCGGGCGCTGGAGTAGCCGTAGGGGTAGGCCATGGTGGCGACCGGCGCGCCGATCTTCTCCTCCAGCAGGCCCTTGTTCTTGCGCAGCTCCTGCCGCAGGTCCTCGATGCGGAGCTGGTCGAGCTGCGGGTGGCTGTGGCTGTGGCCGCCGATCTCGATGCCGGTCTGGGCGATCTCGCGGGCCTGGCCCCAGGACAGCATGTCGTCCAGCGGCCGGCCCGCCGCGTCCTTGCCCGCGTCGGACACCCAGCCGCTGGTCAGGAAGACCGTGGCCGGGAAGCTGTAGCGCTCGAGCAGGGGCAGGGCGTGGCCGTGGAAGTCGGCGTAGCCGTCGTCGAACGTCACCACGATCGGCTTGTCCGGCATCGAGCGGCCGTTGTTCTGGTTGAGGGAGGCCACGAGGTCGCCCAGGGTGAGCGGGGTGAAGCCGCTCTCCGACAGGTACGCGAGCTGCTCGGCCAGGTCCGAGGGCCGCACGGAATGCGGCTTGGTCTCGTCGTTGGGCGTGTCGGTGACCGAGTGGTACATCAGGATCGGGATGCGGGTCATGATCGTGCCGCCTTCAGCCGTACGGAGCCCACCACGTAACCCCAGGTCGTCCAGGCCAGCCCGATCACGATCGCGGCGGCCCGGCCGAGCCCGCCCACGTCGCCGCGGACGGCCTCACCGACCCCGCGCAGCGCGCCGAGCGGCAGCGTCTTGAGCGCGTGCGCCCGCTCGCTGGCCAGCCCGTCCTGGGTGCCGACCTCCTTCGTCACCAGGGCCTTCGACAGCCCCTCCGCGTAGCACCTGGATCTGAAGTAGGCGAACCGTTCGCGCTGCTTCGACACCTTGTGCCCGATCACGGCACGCGGCTCGAACAGCATGACCGAGCCGGGCTTGCGCTGGCTCAGCCGGATGCAGAACTCCGTCTCCTCGCACCCCAGCGGACGCGACTTGCGCCCCTGCACGCTGCGTCCGATGCCGCTGTGGAAGCCGCCCACCTCGGACACGACGTCGCGCAGGAACGCGGCGTTGCCGCCCATGACGTTGCGGATCGGCGCGCGTACCGCGGGCATGCCGCGGTACGTGCAGCCGACCGTCCAGTCGAACTCGTACGGGAACCACCGCGGGCGTCGCTCGGACGCCCACAGCGGATCCGTGCGACCCCCGACGCCCACCACACCGGATTCCTGGAAGCCCTCCTCCAAAGCCTCCAGCCATCCGGCGTCGGCGACCGCGTCGTCGTCGAGGAACGCGACAATCTCACCGTTGGCCGTGGCCACTCCGGTGTTCTTGCCCCCCGACAGCCCTTTCTCATGCGTGTTCTCCACCACAATGGCCTGCGGATACGCGCGCTTGAGCTTGAGGTGCAGGTCGGTGTTGTGGTCGACCACCAGGATCAGCTCGTGTGCCGGGCTGGTCTGGTTCTCGACCGACTCGATTGCCTGCCTGATGTCCTCCCACCGCTCTTCGGTGTAGACGCAGATGACAACAGACGTGTTCACAGCGTTCCTTCTTAAGCGACGCCTCGGTCAGCGGCAGGAGTGGCGGTCGGCTCAGGCTGAGCGGGAGCGGGCTGGCGACGCCACTCCCTCAGGATGGTCTTGAGCACGCGGAAGCCATCTCGTACGGCGTGCAGGTTGCTCTCGCCGTGAATGCGGTTGCGCTCGTGGCTGGGCACCTCGTGCACCTTCAACCCGGCCTTGGCCGCGCGCACGTTCATCAGCGTCTCCACCTCGAAGCCGTCGCAGTCGAGGTTGAGCGCGTCGAGGTGACGGGCCCAGAAGGCGTTGTAGCCGTAGCACAGGTCGGTGTACTTGGTGTTGTACATGACGTTGACCATGCCGGTGAGGACCTTGTTGCCCAGCCGGCGGTTCAGCGTCAGGTCGTCGCTGCCGCCGCCGGAGGCGTAGCGCGAGCCCTTGACGAAGTCGGCGCCCGTCACCAGAGCGCCCACGAAGTTGATGATCTCGCGGCCGTCGGTCGAGCCGTCGGCGTCGATCATGACGATGATGTCGCTCGTGCACGCGGCGAAGCCGGCGGACAGGGCGTCACCCTTGCCCTTGCCGGTCTGCGTGACGATCTTCACGTTCGGCCGCAGTCGCTTGGCCACGGCGACCGTGTCGTCGACGGAGTTGCCGTCGACGAGCACGATCTCGTCCACCCACTGGGGGATGGTGGCGAAGACGTGCGGCAGGTTCTCGGCCTCGTTCATCGCCGGCACGACCACACTGACCGTCGGCGAAATGGCCAGGTGCGGGGTGACGGGCGTGAAGCTCGAAGGGGGCGGCATCGACCGCAAGGGCGAGGCTTGCAGTTTGCCGTTGTGCTTGGCTATCTCGGGACTCATGGCGAGGGAAATCCTTCCGGGACCCCGCCCTGCTGCGGGCCGGTCGCGGCCACCCCCGGGTGCTGCGGGAATGGCGAAGCCGGTGAACGGTGCATTGAAGGGTCCTGTGCTGTGAGGGTGTCTGCCGGGACTTGGGAGCGCTCAGCGTGCTCCCGTTGGTTCTTTGACTACTCCGTTGGGTGACTCCTGCTGCTGCATCGAGGTGCGCACCCGACCGAAGCCCTTGAGGACACGGTCGGCCGCCCTATAAAGAGACGGCCGGTCCATGACAATTGTTCGGGCTTTGTTGAAAGGAGTTCGGCCCATCCAGTGAACGGCCGCGGCGGCGGACGGTCGCGAGATGCGGCCTTCGGCAACGTACAGGACCCCGCTCTTCAGCCAGTCTTTGTACTCCTTGCCGCCCTTGCCCATGTCCACCATGTGCAGGCCGTCGTTCGCGGCGGCCTCGGCCATCTGCAGATGATGGACGATGCCCGGCGAGTAGCGGCCGAACTCGGTGTCGTAGGCGGGGAACCACCCTACAAGCGTGGTGGCCGTGCGGAGGCCGAAATGTCCGGCTACCGGGACGTCCCCGGCATAAAGCATGGTCAGGACGCCCCCGAAGTCCGATGACTTTTCGGCATGCATCATGTCCGTCAATTCGACGATCCACGGCTGGGCGAACCTGTCCACGCGGCCAGTTCTTCGATACTGGTCCGACTTCCAGTTCAGCAGCGTGCGGAGCACCTCGGGGTCGGCCGAGGCCCACTCGAAGCGCAGCTCGCCCTGCTCCCTGCCGAGCTTGCGCTCCTTGTAGCGGACGGTCTTGAGGTTCTTGGGGGAGTTGGTCTTCACCTGTTCGATCCAGGCGTCGTACCCGGCGGTGAAGTCCATGACCGGCGCGGGCCGGACATCCTGCTCGTACGGGGCGAAAGTGGGCTGCCCCGCCACCAGGTGGTCGAAGTCGAACACGCTGAGCTTGCAGGCCCGCAGCAGGGCCTTGGCGTCGAGCTTGAGGTCCGGGCCGGCGATCAGGCCGTGGCACGTGGTGAGGAAGCCGCCGAGCGGCTTGCCGATGCCGAAGCTGTGCCGCTCGTACGGGAAGAACCCCACGATGCCGCTCGCGTCGGAGATGACCGCCACCCTCACGTAATCGCGCAAGCGGTCCATCGCCACGGCGAACTCGACAGACAGGAACGGGTTGTCCAGACTCGGGTCGGCCTTCTGCAGCTCCCGCCATCGTGCCCGCTCGGAGTCCCCGAGCTCTCTGGGCCGAACTACCTGGATGTTCACCTGGCCCCCTGTTGGGTCTGCATGCTCTTCCCCCGGTACAACACGCGAAGCACGTACATGAACCCTCCGAGCACGGCGACCGTCGCGACGCCCGCCCGGGGCGACCACGCGCCGAAAAGCAGCATGGCCTGAGCGAGGAGCACGTTCAGCACGAGACTTGCCGCGGCTCCTACTGATAGTGCGGCAAGGGGGTCACGATCACGCAACAGTCCCACCACTGCCGCCCCTGGGACGACGAGAAGGAACAGAGAGATCAAGAACGGGCGCAGCGGTGTCTCTATGTCGAACAGCGCGACGACCGCTCCCGCTATGCAGGCGAGCGCCAGCAGCCAGGCCGCCGCTCTCCGGTGCTTGAGCATCTCCCTTTTCTCTCCTGCTTCTGCTGGTTAAAGCACGATTGATCGCAGTTCATGGGACCAATCTGCGCCAGGACACGTCAATGCCGACGCTTGAGGACGCATCCAGGTTTACCGGCAGGCAGAGATTTCTCGTGTGATGTTCAACACACGGTCAAGTGACTCCGGCCCGGACGTGGCCCCCAAGCACACCAGAATGCCCTATGTGACCGAGGTTCTTCGAGCCAGGGTCCGATTTATCCGGGTTTGTTGGCAAGAAAAGTTGATCTACTCCGGCTTGGCGTCCGTTTTACCCCTCCAGCGTCTCCGTATTCTCGGCCGACACGGTTACGGAGGGTGACGGAGTCGGTTCGCTGGAGTTCGTCGGCTCGTCGGTCGGGTCGGACGTCTCAGGACCGTCGCCGTCCCAGGACAGCGAGCAGCTCGCGCTCCCGCCGTTCGACGTGAACGCGACGCGGCCGCGGCCGGCGGCGTTCGGGTCGACGATCGTGACCCAGATCGCCACCGACCCGCCCGCCTTGATCGACCCGCTCGCGGGGAACACGTCCAGCCCCTGCGAGGCGGTCGCCACCCACGAGACCGTGGCGTTGCGGGCGCCGAGGCCGATCTTGGCGGCGCCGTCGATCGCCTTCGGGCAGGAGGTGCGCAGCCGGGCGCCGGGCGCTGGCCTGCGGCGGGTGGGCGTCGGCCCGGCGGCGTGCCGGGCGCTGGGCCGCTCGGCCGGCGTGGCGCGGGTGCCGGGAGTGCGGCTCGGGGTCGGTGTGGGGGTGGGGTCCGGCGTGAGCTCGTCCTCTTCTGGTGAGGGATCGGGCGACGGGCTCTCCTCGCCCGGGTCGAGCGAGGCGGCGGGGGAGGAGGGGGAGGGCGCCGACCGCAGGGGCGTGCCGGTCGAGACGTCGCGGCCGTTGATCACGACCATGGCCCCCGTCGCGGCCAGCACGCACGCGCCCGCCAGCAGCACCGGCGCCAGGCGGCGCGGCCTGCGCCGCCGCGAGCGGTTCTCGACGGCCACGGGGAACCCGGTCCGGTCGAAGCTGTCACCGCGATCGGTGATCAAGGTGCGGGTCTGGTCGCGCTCGGGGTTGACGCACGTGTCGATCACCCGGCGGCGCAGCGAGATGGGCGGGTACGCGACCGGGACCAGGTCCAGGAGCCTGGTCGCCGAGACCTGCCGGTGCCGGCCCTCGGTGCACACCTCGCACCCGCCGATGTGGCCCGACAACCTCCGCCGCAGCAGCGGGGTGAGCGGGCCCTCGCACCCGTCCAGCATCGCCGACAGGTCGGGGCAGTGCGCCCGGCCCGTCCTGGCCAGCACCACGGCCGCGGCGGCGTTCTCCAGCTGGTCGCGGGCCCTGGTGAGCCTGCCGGTCGCCTGCCGCGAGGTCAGCCCGAGCACCGCGCCGACCTCCGCCGGGGTCAGCCCGTGGCGCAGCGACAGCTCCAGGACCTCGCGCTCGTTCCTGCTCAGCTCGCCCAGCGTCTCGTGGACGAGGTCGGTCAGCTCGGGGTCCCCCTGCGCCTCGAGCTCCGGCAGCGGCACGCCGTCCACGGGGGTACGGCGGGACATCCTGGCCCGCACCTGGAACCTGGTCAGCGCGTACAGCCAGGCCCGCATCCTGGCCGGCTCCTTCAGCCGGTGCACGCACCCCTGCGCGGTGACCAGGGCGTCGTGCACGGCCTCGGCGGCCAGGTCCTGGGCGAAGGAGGCGGCGTAGTCGTGCAGCCGCTCGCCGTAGCAGTCGTACAGCTTGGCGGGAGCGTCGGTGTCCGCGCGCCGCAGAGCCTCGAACAGCTCATGATCCTCGGCGCGACCGACGGACGGCCATCCAGGCACGAATTCCTCCCCCGCGGGTAGAACGGGCTCTCAAGCCCCACGCGGAGAGGACGCGGCCCCTTTCTGGCCGGTTCGCCCCCTATGCCCATAAGGCATGGGGGTGATCCTTCGGCGGCTCTCAGCCGTCGCAGCCCGGCATGCAGAGGCGGCGTTCCATGCCCTGGAGGAAGAAGTCGCGCACCTGCAGCACGTTCTTGGCGATGTACGCCTCGCCGCCCGCGGCCTTGGCCAGGGCGTCCATCTGCTGCTTGCCCTTCTCGGCCTCCGGGCCGAAGGCGATGAGCAGGATGCTGATGGGCCGCTTCGGGTTGTAGGTCTTCTTCAGGAACTGCAGGATCTCGCTGTTCTTGACGCCGCCGTCCGGGTCGTCGTTGCCGGCGCCGTCCGTGAGGACCAGCAGCGTGTTGATCTTGTCTTCCTGGTACGTCTTCGTCAGCTGCGTGTACGCGGCCTTGATCGTGTCGTTCAGCCCGGTGTCGCCCGTGGGCTTGGCCTGGATCGAGGAGAACGCCTTGCCCAGCATGTCCTTGCGCAGCGTGCCGTTGACCGACTCGCTGACCGGTCCGATGGAGACGAGCTCCTTCCAGTCCTTGCCCTGTCCGTCCAGATGCGTGGAGAACGTCCACAGGCCCAGCTCGGAGTCGGCGGGGAACAGGCTCAGACCCTCGGTGGCGATCTTGTTGATGGCCTGCATGCGGGTCATGCCCGTACCGGGGACCGGCAGCGCCATCGTGCCCGAGACGTCGAGCAGCGTGAGCAGGCGGCTGCCGAGGTTCAGCCGGGACCAGGTCTGCACCATCCTGGCCACGGTCTTGCCGTCCGGCGGCTCCAGCGCGGTCGGGGTCTCCTGCTTGAAGCCCTTGTCCGTCGCGAGCGCGTCGCCCGCCTTGCCGTCCGTGCTGCGGAAGCCCGCGTCGCGCAGGGTCTTCTTGGCCGACTCCGTGGCGAGGTCCTGCTTGAAGTCCGCAGCCGCCTTGAGCACCGCCGGGTCCTTGGTCAGGACCGTGACCGGGTAGTCGAGGTTGAGCGTGCCTTCCTTGGGATAGAGCGCGACCACCGGCGCTTCCGGCTTCTTCGCGTTGTGGGCGTAGATGGCCTGCTCGGAGGTGACGCCGATGGGCACCCTGCTGCCGGACTTCACGGTGAGGCTGGCCAGCAGCGCCGTGGGGTCGGAGGCGAGCTGGCCCGACAGCTCCTTCATCGCGCCCACCAGCGCCTTGTCCAGCCCGGCCTCCTTCGCCGTGCCGGCGGCGGCCAGCAGCGCGGCCAGCCCGGCGGAGTTCTTCTGCGGGTCGAGAGCGAGGACGCGGACCTTCTTGCCCGGCCCGTCCACGTTGGCCACGTTCGCGGCCGAGATCATGGCGGCCCAGCTCGGCTGGAGGGCGCCGCTCAGCTTCGACGCGAACGACTTGGCCGTCGCCAGCACCACGGGCGAGGTCGCGATCGACCCCTCGATCTGCGGCAGGGCCTGGCCGGCCGGGGTGTTGCGCAGGCTCTCCATGAGGAGGCTGGAGTCCGCCACCCAGAAGTCCGCCTTGGCCTTGCCGGCGGCCACCGCGTTCGCGGTCCTGGCCGCGGCCTCCTTGGCCACCGTCACCTCGACGCACTTGCTGTCGATCGAGTGCATGGCCTTGTTGTAGTTGCCGGCGACCTTGTTCAGCGCGGGCTGGATGTCGGGCGTCGCGACGACCCGCAACGCCAGCTTGCCGCCCGAGCAGTCGTGGTCGCGGTTGAAGATCACGAACGCGGCGACACCGAGGAGCACGGCCAGCGCGACGGCACCGGCCAGCGGTACGAGAACCCTGCCGCGGCCGTTCGACCTTCTGCGGGCTGGGGGTGGTTCGTGCGCTCTGTATCCGCCATCAAGCTCGTCTGTGCGGTGTCGCCCCACGATGTCCTCTTAGGTGTGCTTGAGACCTTCCGGAGACCCTAGCGGGAGATGCTCCGCAATACTCCGGGAACGATACTCGGTGTGGCGAGTGCGGGAAAACAGCCCTTTTGGTGCGGTGATTACCCTGTGTGGGTGCTGTTGGCCGCGTGCGTAACGGTTTCTGAGAGATATGCATGATCGGCGAATCGGGGGCTAATGGCAGCACTGATGGCCGCGCCACGCCCGGCTTCCCTCCCGTACGGCGACCGCCGCCAGCACCACCGCCACGACCGGATCGACCCACCACCACCCCAGCGTGTTGAGCCACAGGCTCGCCAGCACCCCCGCCGCCATGGCCGCGCAGATGAGGTTCTGCGTCCCCTCGCCGGACGTGGCCTCCGACGCCAGGCGCGCGCCGAGCCGCCGCTTGGCGATCCCCAGCGCCGGCATGCTGACCAGGCTGAACGTCGTCACCACGATCCCCAGCACGCTCGGCGTGGCCCGGTGTCCCGCGTCCAGGTCGTGCGCCACGTGCAGGACGAGGTACGGCGCGAGCAGCCAGAAGCTCACCGCGACCGCCTTCCTGGCGGTGTTCTCCGCGTGCGGCGAGAGCGTGCGGGCGCCGGTGAACCGCCACACCACGATCAGGCTGGCCGCCGCCTCCACGAACGCCGACAGCCCCCAGCCGATCAACGCCAGCGAGTGGGCCGCGAAGCCGGCGGCAAGGCCGAGCGTGCTTTCCACGCTCAGCCAGACCAGGGTGGCGACGGAGAGCGACCGGGCGGCGCGGGCTGCGCGCAGCCAATCGGCTGACGCGGCCGGGCGCTCATGAATCCGCTGGTCAGGCACCATGACCCCCCGCACTCCCGGCTATCCGGCCGTCGACAGCGATACGTACCGTACCCATTACAGACAGTAGCGTAGTTTCGTCCGGGCAAAGGATGGTCAAGCTTGCCCGCATAATGAGCGTTGATCGCCAGGTCGCGAAGGTTGCCCGGAACGCCGAGGGAGGGCCGGTTGCCGTTCACGCCCAGTCATATGGCCGCGATGGTGCCGCTGATTTCGTCACAGCGCGTACGCAGGTTCGCCGATCCGTGGGCGATGGCGTTGGGGGCGATGGTGCCCGATCTGCCGATCTTCCTGCCGTTCCTGCCCGACTACGGCAACTGGCACTCCTGGCTCGGTGTCGTCACCATCGACCTGGCCGCCGTGCTGGTGCTGCTGCCGCTCTTCCACGGCGTCTTCAGGGACCCGCTGATCTCGCTGCTCCCGTCCTCGCTGGCCGGCCGTGCCGCGCTCCTGGCGCCGTCCCGGCTGCGGCTGCTCCCCATGGCGGTCGGGGGCGTGATCGGCGCGGCCAGCCACGTCCTGTGGGACTCCTTCACCCACTCCACCGGCCCGGTGGAGTGGGGCGGCTGGCTGGCGGTCTCGGTCATGGGCGTGATCAGGCTCTTCCGGCTGCTGCAGTACGTCTCGTCCGTGATCGGCCTGGCCGTCGTGGTGTGGTGGGGCTGGCGCCGTCTGTCCCGGATGCCAGCGGCGCCCGTACCGGAACGCCTGCGGATCGCCCCGCGCGTGCGTGCGGTCGTCATGACGCTGTGCTCGATCGGGACGGTGGCTGGAGCGTTCCTCTGGCCCCTCGTGGACGAGCCCGTCCCGCACCTGGGCCTGCCCAGCGTGATCACCAAGACGGGCGCCGGAACGTTGATCGGCCTGTGCCTGGTGCTCGCCTGCTACGCGGCGGTCTGGCAGGTCAGGCGGCGCATGGCAGTATCGGAAGGTGCTTGAGTACGTAACCGACGCCGACGACCCCCGCCTGTCCGACTACACCCGGCTTCGGGACATGGAGCTGCGCAAGAGCCTGGAGGCGTCGCGCGGCCTGTTCCTGGCCGAGGGGGAGAAGGTGATCAGGCGGGCCGTCGGCACCGGCCACCCGATCCGCTCGGTCCTGACGACGCCTCGCTGGCTGGCCTCGCTCGAGGACGTCCTGGGCGACGCGACGGTCTTCGTGGTGAGCGACGAGATCATGGCGGGCATCGCCGGCTTCCAGGTGCACCGCGGCGCCCTCGCCTCGATGGAACGCCTCCCGCTCCCCGCCGTCGAGACCCTGCTGAAGGGCGGCGCCCGGCGGCTGCTCGTGCTGGAGGACCTGGTCGACCACGCCAACGTCGGCGCCATCTTCCGCAGCGCCGCCGCCCTGGGGGTGGACGGGGTCGTGCTGTCGCCCCGGTGCGCGGATCCGCTCTACCGGCGGGCGGTGAAGGTGTCGATGGGGGCGGTGTTCTCGATCCCGTACGCGCGGATGGACGACTGGTTCGGCGGGCTGGCGCAGCTGAGGGAGGCGGGCTTCCAGACCCTGGCCCTCACTCCGGACCAGGCGGCCACGCCCCTGGACACCGTCGAGCTGGCGGACCGGGTCGCGCTGCTGCTCGGCGCCGAGGGCGACGGGCTCTCCTCCCACTGGCTGCACGAGGCCGACCGGGCGGTGTGCATCCCGATGAGCCGGTCGGCGATGGCGGCGGGCGTCGACTCGCTCAATGTGGTGGCCGCCGCGGCCATCGCCTGTCATGGGTTGATGCGATCTGCGGGCTGATTGAGCCGGTTTTGTCCGTCTTGTGTACTGTCGAGACGCTGTTTTCATGATCGGAACATAAGGAGAGCCGTCCGAGATGTCCTTGTGGAAGGCGCTGGAAGGGGCGCGTGTCCTTGATCTCGCGCAGCCGATGCGCAAAGGCATGCCGCAGTCACCGAACCACCCCCCGTTCCGGATGGCGCTGGAGCGCAGGCACGGCGACATGGTCAGGCCGGACGGCGGCTCCGCCGCCAACGAGATCATCGTCACGGGCGGCCACGTCGGCACGCACGTCGACGCGCTCGCGCACGTCTCGCAGGAAGGGCTCCTGTACGGCGGGCGGCCCGCGTCCGAGGTGATGTCGCACGAGGGGTTCGGCGCGCTCGGCATCGACACCTTCGAGCCGTACGTGGGCCGGTGCGTCCTGCTCGACGTGGCCGCCGTGCACGGCGTGGACACGCTGCCGGCCGGCTACGAGATCACCGCCGACGACCTGTCGCGGGCCGCCGGCGACCTGGAGATCCGCGCCGGCGACGCCGTGCTCATCGGCACCGGCTGGTCGCGGCTGTGGTCGTCGGCGGGGGAGTTCGTCGGGCAGCGGGGCGGCGTTCCCGGGCCGGGCGTCGAGGCGGCGCGCTGGCTGGCCGAGCGCCGGCCACGCGTGGTGGGCGGCGAGTCCATCGCCTTCGAGCACATCGCGCCCGGTCGCGGGCATGCCACGCTGCCCGTGCACCGGATCATGCTGGTGGAGTCGGGCATCAACATCGTGGAGACCATGCGGCTGGCCGAGTTGCTGGACTCGGGGGCACGCGAGTTCGTGCTGGTGCTGAACCCGCTGCCGGTCGTCGGCGCCACCGGCGCCCCCGTCCGTCCGCTCGCCGTGATCGACTGACCTGAGAGGGACCATGACAACCCATGTCCAGCGGCTGGCCGAGTTCGCCGTCGCCTGCCGTGACAAGGGCGTTCCCGGCCGGGTGCGCGACGACGTGACCGGACGGGTGCTCGACGTGCTGGGCAACTGCCTGGCCGCCTACGCCGAGCCGGAGGGCGACGCGGGACCGGCCGTGCTGCGGGCCGTACGCCGGTGGGGCGGCGTCGAGGAGTCGAGCGCGATCGGCAGCGGCGACCGGCTCCCCGCGCCGGCGGCGGCGCTGGTCAACGGCACGCTGGCGCACGCGCTCGACTACGACGACACGCACCTGCCGTCGGTGCTGCACCCGAGCGCGTCCGTAGTGCCCGCCGCGCTGGCCGTCGCCGAGGCGACCGGGGCGAGCGGCGCCGCGCTGGCCGCGGCGATCGCGGCGGGCGTCGAGGTGTGCAACCGCCTCGGAATGGCCTCCTACCTGCCTGAGGCGCGCAATTCGCTCTTCTTCGAGAAGGGCCAGCACGCGACGTCCATCTGCGGCACGCTGGGCGCCGCGGTCTCAGCAGGGCTGCTGTTCGACCTCACGGCGGACGGCATCGCGCACGCGGTCGGCGTGGCGGCCAGCATGGGCGCGGGCGTGATCGAGGCCAACCGCACGGGCGGGACGATCAAGCGGGTCCACTGCGGCTGGGCCGCGCACGCGGGTGTCTCGGCCGCGGTGCTCGCCCTGGAAGGCGTGACGGGGCCGCCGACCGTGCTGGAGGGCCGGTTCGGGTTCTTCCAGGCCTGGCTCGACGGCCGGTACGACGACGCCGCGCTGCTGTCTGGCCTGGGCGAGCGGTGGGAGCTCCTGCGCACGGTCTACAAGCCCTACCCGACGAACCATTTCACCCACCCGGCCATCGACTGCGCTCTGGCGCTGCGGGCCGGCGGCCTGTCCCCGGACGACGTCGAGGACATCGAGCTGGGGGTGCCCGCCCCGGTGCTGCGCACGATCGCGGAGCCCAGGGAGGAGAAGACCGCGCCCAGGTCGCCGTACCACGCGAAGTTCTCCGGCCCGTACACGGTCGCGGCGGCGCTGCACGGCGGCGGCGGGCTCGGGCTCTCCCTGGACGACTTCGCCGCCCTGTCCCCGGAGCGGCTGGAGCTGGCCAAGCGGGTGCGTTGCGTGGCGGACGAGCGGGCGTCGGAGATCTTCCCGCGCGCGTTCGCGGCGGTGATGCGGGTACGGCTGCGTGACGGCTCGACCCTGGAGCACCGCGTGGACTCCTCTCGGGGCGGGCCGGAGCACCCGTTGACGGCGGACGAGCTGGGGGTCAAGTTCCGCGCCAACGCGGGACGGGCGCTGCCGCCGGACAGGGTGGACGCCCTCCTGGCGGCGGTCGGGGACCTTCCCTCGGCGCCTTCGGTGGCGCCGCTGCTCCGGCTGACTGTTGCTATGTGAAGTTGATCATCATGCGCCGGTGATCGGGCTAATGTGGTGATTCGACACGTCTGATCGCGGACCCTGAGGAGGGCGCGTGTCCGTGTTCGAGGTGCTGCGGCCGGAGGATCCGCGGAAGGTGGGACCGTACCGGATCGAGGCGCGGCTGGGCGCCGGCGGGATGGGGCGGGTCTTCCTGGGGCGGTCGAAGAGCGGGCGCGCGGTGGCGGTCAAGGTCGTGCACCCGGAGCTCGCCGCCGACCGGGACTTCGGGCAGCGGTTCGCCCGCGAGATCTCCCTGGCCCGCACGGTGAGCGGGTTCTTCACGGCCGGGGTGGTGGACGCCGATCCGGAGGGGGCGCCGCCGTGGCTGGCGACGGCCTATGTGCCCGGCCTGTCCCTGGACGAGGCCGTCGCCGAGCACGGGACCTGGCGTGAGGAGGCCGTTCTCGCGCTGGCGGCCGGGCTGGCCGAGGCGCTGGAGTCGATCCACGCGGCGGGGGTGGTGCACCGGGACCTGAAGCCCTCCAACGTGCTGCTGGCCGTGGACGGGCCGCGGGTCATCGACTTCGGCATCTCCGTGGCGGTGGAAGGCAGCAGGCTGACGCGGACCGGCGTGTCCGTGGGAACGCCGGGGTTCATCTCTCCCGAGCAGCTGACGGGGGACTCGGTGGGGCCGGCCAGTGACGTGTTCTGCCTGGGGGCGGTGCTCGCGTACGCCGCCAGGGGCACCGGGCCCTTCGGGGGCGGGTCGTGGCAGGGGCTGTGGTACCGGACCGTGCACGAGGAGCCGGACCTGGAAGGGCTCCCGCCCCGGCTGCGCTCCATCGTGCGCCGGTGCCTCGAGAAGCGGCCCGAAGAACGGCCGAGCGCGACGGCGCTGCTGGACGAGCTGCCGGACGGTGCCACGGGGGGTGGCGCGCTCGCCGAGCTGTACACCGAGGCCCGGTGGCTGCCCGACCCCGTCGCCGAGGCCGTCCGCACCCTCGTCGCCGAGTCCGCCCCACCCCCGGAGCAGCCGGATGACGTGCCCGCCGTGGTGGAGCCGATCGCCGACGCGCCCGGCGGTGCGTCCACTGTGGTGGGGTCGCCGAGCCCGAGGTCCACGAAGGCCGGGAGCGCCGGGCTTTCGGCGCACGAGCAAGAGACGCGGCTGTCGCCCGCACGGGGCCGGGAGGTCCCCGCGCCGCCGCGTCCGGCGAAGGCCGTGGACCCGACCTCTCGGAGGTTACGCGACCGGACCATGGTGGCCCTCTTCGTGAGCCCCTTCGTGGCACTGGCGATCATCGCCCTCTCCCCGGGGAGTCCCGAAATGTCGGACTTCTCGGACCTCTCGGACTCCGAGTTCACCGCAAGCCCGACGCCACAGGAGAGCGGCCGGTTCTCGCGGCCCATCGACTACTGCGCCCTCCTCGAACCGGGTCAGGTCCGGCAACTCGTCCCGCGGCCGCGTGAACGGTATGACGACAAGACCGGCGGCTGCACCTGGACGTCACAAGGCCGGGCCCTCGACGTGACACCGCTGGGGCCCGAACCGGAGGCCGCCAGATCGTGGCACCCGAGGACATCGGCGGCGCACCAGGAGTTCCTCCGGCGGCAGGAGCTCGCCCCCGGCGCCTCCTCGGGGATCGAATGGCGGCGGAACGACATCGGGGTCGAGCGGGTGTTCAGGGACTTGACCACGGGGCCACGGGACGTGCCGGGCATCGGTGAGGAGGCCTTCGCCGCCGACGTCGGCCCCCGCGCGGGTGGCGTGCACTACACGGAGCTGACCTTCCTCCAGGACAACCTCGTCATCGAGGTCAAGTACACCGCCGTGGAGGCGAGCGACCGGGACATCCGGACCGGCGCGGTGCGGGCCGCCGAATGGGTGGAGAACGCCCTCAGGCGAGCAGGCGCTCAGAGCCAGTCGGGGTAGCCGTCGGCGTCGGGCGTGACCGGCCGGCTGGTGACGGAGCAGCCGTCGGCGGTCTCCCTGATGCGCCGTTCGAGCGTGGTGACCTGACCGTCCGTCGTGATGAGCGTGAGCTCCCAGACGGTCGTGTCACGGCGCGGGGACGGCACTTCGGCGATGTCGATCGAGGCCGCCAGGCCGGCGCTGAAGATGCCCTTCGCCAGGGCGGCTGCCCTCTCATGGCCCTCGACCGTCGCTCGGACCTCGATGAATTGCGCCATGGGGCTGTCCTTCGGGAGAGGTGTGAGGGCAACCTTACCTACGTGACTCCCGGTCGGTAACCGATTTCCCGCGGCCGGGCCGGACTCGACCCCGAGCGCCTGTACGCCAGGCAGCTGGAGCCTCCGGCCGGGGAGAGCAGGCCGAAGTCGTCGCCGTGGAACCCGTCCAGGTCCAAGACGTCCCAGGAGTTCGGCGCGCGGATGGGGCGGCTCGCGCCGGCCGCGAGGACCGTACCGGAGGCGGAGCGGCGCGCGCAGGTGGCCCGGTGGCTCGGCGACGAGGTGCGGGAGCGCCCGGACAAGCGGCTGGTGATCACGGCGGTGGACGCGGAGAGCGGCGAACCGGCCGACTTCGACGCCGGCAGCGGCGTCGATCTGCCGGACGCCGTCTGCGCCAGCACGGCCGGCCCCGGCGTACGGCCGCCTGCCACGATCGGCGGTCGCCGTTACATCGACGGCGGCATGCGCTCGCCCGCCGTCGTCAGCCTCGCCGCCGGCTACGACCGCGTCGTGGTCATCGCGCCGATCACGCGGGGCGGGGGGATCATGCCCGGGGTGGAGCAGCAGATCGCGGAGCTGGGCGACGGCCGCGGTCTGGCATGACCAGGCGACCAGTTTTCTAGCACTGCTAGACATTGAGTCATCGCTAGATTAGCGTTGCTAGTACTTCTACCGATGACTCTCGCTTGGAGTGCACAAAATGGTCACCACCGCTTATGTGATCGCAGCCCTGGTCGGCATCGGCCTCGTCGTGGTCAGCCTGCGCTTCTTTTTCGTCCCCGAGGCCGCGGCCAAGGCGTACGGCGTGCCGGGCTCGGCCTCGGGGATGGACACGGGCGCCTACTTCTCCGTGAAGGCCGTTCGTGACCTCGGCACCGCCCTGGCCATCTTCGTCATGATCGCCGTGGCGGACGCGCACACGCTGGGGTGGGTCATCCTGGTCATGAGCATCATCCCCCTCGGCGACGCGCTCATCGTGGCCAGGCGCGGCGGCCACCCCAGCATCTCGTGGGGCATACACGGCGCCACCGCCCTGGTCAGCGCCGCGGCGGGCGTGCTGCTCCTCCTGGCGTGACCTGGTTCGTCAAGCGTGTGCCGGGGGAGCGGTCGAGGCGCGGACGATCAGCTCGTGCGGGAACACCAGCCGCTCCGGCTCCGCCGCGGCCCCCGACAGCAGCAGCCGCCCCGCCGCCGCTCCCATCTCCTGCTTGGCCTGCCGGATCGTGGTGAGCCCCGCCTCCGCGGCCGCGCTGTCGGAGAACCCCACCACCGAAAGCTCCCCAGGCACCTCCAGCCCCAGGTCGGCGGCGGCGTCGAGGACCCCCAGCGCCAGCACGTCCGTGTTGGTGAGGATCGCCGTGGGGCGCGGGTCCCGCCCCAGCAGCCCGTGCCCCGCCTTCCTGCCGGCCTCGCGGGAGTTGCGCGCCACCTCGTAGAACGGCACCCCTGACCAGTCGATCCCGGCCTCCTCGCACGCCTGCCGGTAGCCGCCGCACCGCCGCCGCATGGCCTCGAACACCGCGCCCTCCTGGCGCTCCGGGGAGGCCCAGCCGGTGTGGCCGTCGTCGTGCAGCCCGACCATGGCCACCCCGATCCGCCGGTGCCCGAGCTCGAGCACGTGCCGCGCCGCCGCCGCCGCGGCCGCCGGCTCGTCGGTCCCCACGAACGGATGCCCCGGCACGTACGGCTCGTCCACCACGACGACGGGCAGCTTCCTGGCCAGCACCTCCGCCAGCGCCGGATGCCCGTCGGGCAGCGACATCACGCAGAACGCGTCGACCACCGCGTCCCTGACCGTCTCGCTGCGCCGGTCGCCGTGCGGCAGCGGCAGGATGAGCAGCCCCACCCCCGCGTCCTCGGCCGCCGTCGCCAGCCCCTGGAAGAAGCCGATCGCGTACGGGTCGGCGAACGCGTAGGCCAGCGTCTCGCTGAACAGCAGCCCGAGCGCCCCCGCCCGCCCCAGCCGGAGCGATCGCGCCGTCGGGTTGGGCCCCGCGTAGCCGAGCTCGTCGGCCACCTCCATGATCCGCTGCCGCAGCCCGTCGCTGAGCTGGTCGGGCCGGGAGAACGCGTAGGACACGGTGGCCCGGGACACGCCCAGCCGGTCGGCGATCGTCTGCAGTGTCACCCTGGCCATCGTCCCACCGTACCGAAGAGCTTGCCGGGCCTGTCTTAATCGATTAAGGTCTTAATTGATTAAGGAGGATTTATGGACGCCATGCAAGTGCTCGCTCACCAGACCGCGATGGGCTACCAGGAGTCGCTCGGCGAAGCCCTGCCGGGCGCGCCCCGGCGGCCGCACCGCGCGAGGGCCAAGGTGCGCGTACGGGTGGCGCACTCGCTCAGGTGGACCGCGGATCGGCTGGATCCGGCGTGCCGTACCGCGTGATGCAGCACAATGTGAGGTGTTGATTACGTACAGCAGCCAACGGGGAAGGCTTATGTACCTGGACTGGATCATCGCGATCGCCACCTCGGCCCCGGCGGGCCTCCCGGACCCGGCCCTGACCTGCGCCGTCGCCACGCCGACCGAGCGGCCGCTGGCGTTCACGCCGCAGGTCGGCCTCACGCCGCGGCGCGTCGCCGCCCGGGGGAACCTCCAGCTCACCGACTGCACCTCACCCGACGGCTCGGCCCCGTCCCTCCGCTCCGGCTGGGTCGCCGTCAAGGCCACCGCGGAGGCCTCGTGCACCAGTGCCCGCGATGTACGCGGGGGTGCCGTCATCACCTGGTTCGGCGGGGACGGCCGGCCCGTCGGCACCTCGAGGTTGCGCATCAAGGCCGACCGGCTCGCCACCCAGCATCCGGCCGACGCCCTGCTCACCGGCACCATCGCCGCCGGCGCGCTCAAGGGGGAGCGCGTCCGCGGCGGCCTCTCGCCGGCGGCGGCCATCCTCGGCTGCGCCGCTCGGGGGATGAGCACGCTTCCCGGGAACGGCAAGATCACCTTCGGGTGAGCCCTTTTCGCGGGTCCCCTGGCCGCCGGTGGTCGTCTGCGGTGTGGGCGCGTCGTCGACGTCGGTTGTCGGGCTGGGGGAGTGGGTAGCGGCTGCGTCTGAGGTGGGGGTGGCGGTCGTGTGGTTGCGGTTGGTGGGCGTCGGTGCGATGAACTCGCCGCGCTACAGCCCGGCCGGGCTGCTGGTCGGCTGGCGCGGTCACCGCGTCCTGCTCGACGGGGGCGGCGACGCCGCGGCCGGTGAGCGGCTCGACGGCTGGCTGGTCTGCGATGAGCGGGCCGAACTGATGCCCCGGATCCGCCGCACCGCGCGGGCGCTGGGGCTGGCCGCCGCGGTGGCGACCTTCGAGGCCGCGGGAGTGGAGATCGTGCCACTGCCGGTCAGCCACACCTCTCACCCCACCTACGGCTACCTGATCAGGACGGCCGGGGCGCGGGCCGTCTGGGCGCCGGAGTTCTGGGGTTTTCCGGACTGGGCGGCCGGGGTGGACCTGATGTTCGCCGACGCCGCCGGTTGGGACCGGCCGATCCGCTTCGCCGGGGGCGTGGGCGGGCATGCGAGCGTGCTCCAGGTCGCGCGGGAGGCGCGCGATCGCGGGGTGGGGCGGCTGGTGTTCGCCCATGTCGGCCGCCCCTCCATCTGGGCGATCGATCGGGGTGAGCGGCCACCGTTCGGGGAGTGGGGCGTCGAGGGGCGCGCCTATCGGATGTGAATATGGAAACGGTTATCATGTGCTAGTGTCTCGTCCCGCTCATTCCCCCTGAATTTGGGACAATCCGTGCAACATCGCAGCCTCTGGCTTGCCCTCATGACAGTCCTCTCCCTGTCCGCGTGCTCCGCCCCGGCGGGCGGGCAGAGCACGGGCCGGATCAAGGTGGCGATGCTCCAGCCGCCGCGTTCCGGCCTGTCGCCCTTCAGCGACGACGCCTTCAAGCTCTCCCGCTGGTCCACCGCCGAGACCCTGGTCAACCTGGACGCGAGAGGCGACGCGCGGCCCGCCCTCGCCACCGCGTGGACCCGTACCTCCGAACGGACCTGGGAGTTCACCGTCCGCGACGGCGTGACCTTCCACGACGGCAGCCGGTTGACCGCCCGGGTCGCCGCCGCCGCGCTGACCCGCGCCACCCGGGCCACGCCCAAGCCGCGCATCCTCGACGGCGTCGAGCTGACCGCCAGGGCCGAGGGCGGCAAGGTCGTCGTGACCACCCGCGAGCCCGACCCGCTGGTCCCGCACCGCCTGTCCTCGCCGCAGCTGGCGATCCTGGCCGAGCGCGCGTACGGCACCGACGACAAGGTCGATCCGGTCGGCACCGGGAGCGGCCCGTTCAAGCTGGTCAAGGTGAACGGCACCACCACCGCCACCCTCGACCGCCACGACGGCTACTGGGGCACGAAGGCCAAGGCGCCGGGCATCGACGTCTCCTTCGTCCCGGACGGCGCCGCCCGCGCCGCCGCCATCCGCAGCGGCGAGGCGCACATCGCGGAGGCGGTGCCGGTCTCGCAGGCCGCGCTGCTGGCCAAGGAGACGATCAGCGAGGTGCCGATGCCGCGCACCAACACCCTGTACCTGAACACCGTCAAGGGGCCGTTCAAGAGCCCCGGCCTGCGCGCCGCCGTGCGCGCGTCCGTCGACGCGGGGCAACTCGTGCGGGGGGTGTACGAGGGGCGCGCCGACGTGGCCTCGGGCCTGCTGGGGCCCGCCCTGCCGTGGGCCGCCGAGGGCCGCAAGAGCCTGGGGGAGCGTACGGCTCCCGCGAGCGCCAAGGGCGTGGCGATCACCCTGGCCACCTACTCCGACCGGGCCGAGCTGCCCGAGGTCGCCTCCGTGCTGCAGCAGCAGCTCCGGGGGGCGGGGTTCGCGGTCGAGCTGGTGGTACGGGAGTACGCGCACATCGAGGAGGACGCGCTGGCCGGGAGGTTCGACGCGTTCGTCCTTTCCCGGGCGACCGTGCTCGACTCGGGGGATCCGGTGGCGTACATGCAGGCCGACTTCACCTGCGACGGCTCCTTCAACCTGGCCCGCCTGTGTGACGAGGACGTCGACCGGGCGGTGCGCGAGGCCGCGGCGGCGGACGCCGGTCCCGCCAGGCACGCGGCGACCCTTGAGGCCGAGGCGGCGATCCTGCGTACCGACGCCGCCATCCCGATGCTGCACGAGCGCGTGATCCAGGGCGATGCCACCACGGTGCTGGACTCGGCGAAGGACCCGCGCGAGCGCGTCCTGATCACGGCGGAGACCCGCCTCAAATGACCGGCGGGGTGCTGTTCTCGCGGGGTGTCGCGGTCGTGGCGATCGTCGCCGTGGTCGGGCTGTTGCCCTGGCTGTCCGGTCGTGATGCCGCGCTGTCGCTGCTGCGGGCCCGTTCGGCCGAGCAGGAGCCGACGGCTGAGGCGTTGGAGGCCATCCGCCACGAGCTGGGCCTGGACGGCGGCCCGCTGCCGCTGCTCGGCGAGTGGCTGGGCGGCGTCCTGCGCGGCGACTTCGGCCGCTCGTGGGCGGACGGGAGCGCGGTGCTGCCGTCCGTGCTGTCCGGTCTCGGCGTCTCGCTGACGCTGATGGCCGCCGCGCTGGCGGTGACGCTGGCACTGACGTGCGCCCTGTGCGCGCCCACCCTGGTGCGCGGCGCGCGGGGCACCCTGCGGGGCGGCGGTACGGGGGCGGTGGCGGCGGTGCTCGGGGCCTTGCCCGAATTCCTCATCGCGACGGTGCTGCTGGTGACGCTGTCGGTGTGGCTGGGCCTCCTGCCGCCCTACGGCTGGCAGGAGCCGCGGCACCTGGTGCTGCCCGCGTTGGCCCTGGGCATCCCGGCAGGCGGGGTCCTGGGGCGGCTGGTGGACGACACGCTGCCCGCGGCCTTCGCCGAGCCGTGGGTGGGGCTGTGGCGTTCGGCGGGCTGTGGTCCCGGCGTCATCGCGCGGGCGGCGCTGCGCCGCGCGCTGCCCGCGCTGGTGCCCCAGCTCGGGCTGGTCGCCGTGGGGCTGGCGGGAGGGGCGGTGGCCGTGGAGACGGTGTTCGCGGTGCCCGGCATCGGCCGGACCGCGCTGGGGGCCGCGGAGGCTCAGGACCTTCCGCTGCTCCAGGCCGCGGTAC
Organism: Nonomuraea sp. NPDC051941; assembly: GCF_044593615.1. Classification (NCBI taxonomy): domain Bacteria; kingdom Bacillati; phylum Actinomycetota; class Actinomycetes; order Streptosporangiales; family Streptosporangiaceae; genus Nonomuraea; species Nonomuraea sp. NPDC051941. The sequence goes on along the minus strand of NZ_JBIUCF010000002.1, from coordinate 334,641 downwards.
TCGCCCTGGTCCTGCTGGGTGTGCTCGCCGGGATCCTGGCGAGCGCCGCCCGGCACCGGATGCTCGGCCCCGGCCTCCGCGACGCCGCCCTCTCGCTCCCCGCACCGGCCATCGGCGGCGGCCGAGGCAAAAGCGGGAGCAGGGTGGTCGGGCCGGTCGCCGGCGTGTGCGGGGTCGTGCTGGCGGTCGCCGTCGGCTGGGGGTCGCTGCTCGACCCCCTGACCGTGGACGTGGCCGCGCGGCTGGCGGGGCCGAGCTGGGATCATCCGTTGGGCGCCGACGCGCTGGGCCGGGACGTGCTGGCCAGGGTGGGCCATGGCGCCGCGGCCACGCTCGGCGTCTCCGCGCTGGTCTGCGCCGGCTCGTACGTCATCGCCCTCACGGTCGGCCTCCTCCCCGGACTGGCCTCCGGAGCGGCCGAGGTGGCCAACGCCGTTCCGCCGGTGATCGCCGGGATCCTGGTCGCGGCGGTGCTCGGGCCCGGCACGCCGGGCGCGTCCGTCGCGGTCGCCCTCGTCTCGTGGCCCGCGCTCGCGGCCCATGCCGCGGCCCTCGTCTCCGAGGTACGTGCCGCGGCCCACCTGACCGCCCAGCGCGCCATCGGCTCCTCACACACCTGGATCCTGACCCGCCACGTCCTGCCCGCGATCGCGGGCCCGGTCGCCAGGCACGCGGTGCTGCGGCTGCCGGGGATCGCGCTGGCCATGGCCTCCCTCGGCTTCCTCGGCCTGGGAGCACAGCCGCCAGCTCCGGAGTGGGGCCTGACGCTGGCCGAGTCGCTGCCGTACGTGGAGCGCGCGCCATGGGCGGCCCTGGTCCCCGCGGGGATGCTCCTGCTGCTGGCCGCCCTGGCGGTCTCGCTCTCCACGGCGGGCCGCCGGACCGGGGGTGCCGCATGACGCTGCTGCGCGTACGGGACCTGCGGGTCGGCGTGGCGGGCACGGAGGTCGTACGGGGGCTCTCGTTCGACGTGGCCGAGGGCGAGACGCTCGCCGTCGTCGGCGAGTCCGGCGCGGGCAAGTCGCTGACCGCCCGGGCCCTGCTCGGGCTGCTGCCGCCCGGCGCGCGCATGTCCGGCAGCGTGCGCCTGGACGGGCGGGAGCTGTCCGGCGCGCCCGAGCACGTCTACCGGCAGGTACGCGGCCGGCGGATCGCCTTCGTGCCGCAGGACGCGCTGTCGGTGCTCAGCCCCGTGTACCCGGTCGGAGACCAGCTCGCCCGCGCCGTGCGGCGACCGGGCCGCAAACAGGCATGGGAACGCGCGGTGGCCGCGCTGGAACGGGTCGGCATCCCCGACGCCGCGCGGCGGGCCCGCGCCTACCCGCACGAGTTCTCCGGCGGGATGCGCCAGCGGGCGGTGATCGCCATGGCCACCGTCAACGACCCCGCCCTCGTCGTCGCCGACGAACCGGCCACCGCGCTGGACCCCGTCCTCCAGACCCGGATCCTCAGCCTGCTGACGGAGCCCCGCGAGGGGACGCGGCCGGCTGTGCTGCTCATCACGCACGACCTGGGGGCGGCGGCCGCGTACGCGAATCGCGTCCTGGTCATGTACGCGGGACGGCTCGCCGAGTCGGGCCCGGCCGGCGCGGTGCTGCGCGGGCCGCGCGCCCCCTACACCGGCGGCCTCGTCGCGTCCCTCCCGCCGCGCGAGGTGACGGGACGGCCGCTCCCGGCGATCGCCGGTTCGCCGCCCGCGCCAGGAGCGCTGCCGCCCGGGTGCGCCTTCGCCCCCCGCTGCCCGGCCGCCGCCGACGTCTGTCACGAGCGGGAGCCACAGCCGCAGGAGGCCGGGGAACACAGGCTGGCCGTCTGCCACCGGCTCGGCGAGCTGCCCGGCCCGGCCACCGATCTCTACCAGGAGCCCGCATGACGACACCCCTGCTGGAGGTGCGCGATCTCACCGTGCGCTACCCCACGCCGATCCTGGCGGTGGACGGCGTCTCGTTCACCCTGGCCGCCGGCGAGACGCTCGCCCTGGTCGGCGGGTCGGGGTCGGGCAAGTCGAGCATCGCCGCCGCCGTCCTCATGCTGCGCAGGCCCGAGGCGGGCTCGGTGCGCTTCGAGGGCCGCGAGCTCACCGCGCTCGACGAGCGCGCCCTGCGCCCGCTGCGGCCCGCGCTGCAACCGGTCTTCCAGGACCCGTACGGCTCGCTCAGCCCGCGCCTGCGGGCGCACGACGCGATCGCGGAGCCGCTGCGCGTCCAGGGCCGCTGGGACCCGCTGACCGGCCCCGCCCGGGTCCGCGAGCTCCTCGACCTCGTCCGCCTGGATCCCGCGCTCGCCCGGCGCAGGCCGTCCGAGCTGTCCGGGGGGCAGTGCCAACGCGTCGGCATCGCCCGCGCCCTGGCCTGCGAGCCCAGGCTGCTGGTGCTGGACGAGCCCGTGTCCGCGCTGGACCCGTCCGTACGGGCCGGGATCGTCAACCTGCTCACCGAGTTGCGCGACGAGCTGGGGCTGGGCCAGCTGTTCATCGGTCATGACCTGGCCCTGATCCGGCACGTGGCGCATCGCGTGGCGGTGCTGCGCCACGGCCGGATCGTCGAGACCGGTCCGGCCGGTCAGGTGTGGGCCGCCCCCGCCGACCCGTACACCCGCGAGCTGCTAGCCGCCGGCGATCTGCTCGCCCGCGTAGTCCAGTAGCCGCTCGGCCGTCTCGAAGCGGCGCTCGTTCTGGTCCCCGAGCAGCACGCCGACCACGCGCTTGCCGCCCCGCTCCCCGGCGAAGAGCAGGCAGTAGCCGGCGGCGCGCGTGTAGCCGGTCTTCACGCCGAGTACGCCGTCGGCGCGCGAGAGCAGCTTGTTCGAGTTGCGCCAGGTGTGCGCCCGGTGCAGCGCGGTCTTGGCCACCTTGTGCACCTTGGTGCCCGTCACGGCCGCGAAGGTGCTGTTGTCCAGCGCCTTTTCCGCCAGCTTGACCTGGTCGACGGCCGTCGAGTAGCCGCCGTTCCCGGGGGTCGGCAGGCCGTCGGGGTTGGTGTAGCGGGTGTCGGCCAGCCCGAGGGCGCGGGCGGCGCGGTTCATCTTGGCGACGAACGCCGTCTTGCCCGGGCCGTAGCGCCGCGCCAGGGCGTTGGCCGCGTCGGCCCCCGACGGCAGCATGAGACCGTACAGCAGATCGTTGACCGTGAGCCGCTCACCCTTCTTCAGCGCCGCCGTGGTCGCGCCGTTGCTGGTCGCGTGCTTGACGTCGGTCGCCGTGATCGTGATCGTGTCGTTCAGCCTGGCCTCGCGCAGCACGACGTACGCCGTCATGACCTTGACCAGGCTGGCCACGGGCACCCGGCGAGTCTCGCGCTTGCCGAAGTGGATCGTTCCCGCAGAGTCGACCAGGTACGCCGACTTTGCCCCGACCTCCGGCGCGTCCGCCGCCGCGGCCGGGGAGGCGACTCCCACAACCAGCGCGAGTACGGCGGAGCCAATGAAACCCCCAATACGCATGGCAATCATGTTGACAGGAGATCAAGGGTCCGTTTGCCTAACTACGCCATAAAGCCCGATCAGATGGGGGTAAATCAATGCCAGGTTAGAGAGGAGCGGCAGTGGCGGGCAGGTTCGTGATCAGTGAGGACGGGCAGGGCGGATTCCGGTTCGCCCTCGTGGCGAACAACGGGCAGACGCTCGCGGTCGGCGAGGGCTACCCGAGCAAGGCCGCCTGCGTGAACGGCATCGAGACCGTGCGCAGGAACGCTCCCGAGGCCGCCATCGACGACCGGACCGGGCGGGGCCTAGGAGACCAGAGCCTTCTCTGACGCGGCCGCGCGCCGCTTCCTCCTGCGCCGCACCACCAGCCAGAACGCCGCCGCGACGGCCAGCACGGCCACGACCCCCGCCGTGACGGGCGAGCGCGCGGCCAGCTCCAGCCAGCCCCACACGAGCGCCGTGATGCCGAACCACCAGATCGGCGCCCAGGTCAGGCAGCCCAGCGCGCTCGCGACCACGTACCAGGGGTAGGACACCCGCAGCGCCCCCGCCACCCACGGCAGCGTGTGCCGGAGCATGGGCACCCAGAAGCAGCCGTAGACGGCCAGCGCGCCCCACTTCTCGACGACATGCTCGATCTTCGCGATGCGCTCGCGTCCCACCCGGGCGCCGACGCGCGAGTCGTAGAGCTTCACGCCGAGCTTGCGCCCGACCCAGTAGTAGACCTGGAACGCGCCGAACAGGGCCAGGATCAGGATGGCGCCCACCAGCCAGTAGGGCAGGCCGAGCCAATAAGGCCTCGTGGGATCGGCGATGCCGGTCATGCTCTCCCACCCCTCCCAAGCCTTAGGTCAGGCTTACCTTAGTTCAAGTTGCAAGCTTTCGCCATATCGGCTTGCAAGCCGCCGCAACCAGCCGACAAGCAGGCCTCAACCACCCGAGCTCACTCTATGGGTGAGGCAAAAGGGGTGTTGAAGATGGCGTCGAGAAGCGCGGCCGTCCTGGCGAGTGGCACGACGAACGCGGTCAAGCTCATCGTGGCCGCCCTGGCGTTCACCAGCGCGTACATCGGCTTCTCCGCCTACAGCGCAGCCGACGGCGCGCCGGCCGCCGTGACGACCATCACCCTGTCGGCCCGCGAGGTGCCCGTCGCCGAGGAGCTGGCCCCGGCCGCCCAGCCCGGCCAGGTCACCCTCGGCGGACTGGGCGGCGCCTGCTCGGGGCCGCTCGTCGCGCGCAGCGTGCTCGTCAGCCCCGAGCCCGGCCGGAGCGTGCACTACGGCTGGAAGCTCGCCCGCTGGAGCCCCTCCACCAAGTCGTGGCGCACGTACCTGGTCGACTACGACGGCTTCGTGGGCGCCGCGCAGACCGTCGAGTGGCGGCCCGAGCTCTCCGGCGACCCCGGCTGGTATCGCGTCGAGCTGTCGGCCAAGGGCGTCAAGACCGTCACGAGCGACCGTTTCCAGGTGAGCTGCTGACCGACCGCCGCGCCGCCTCCACCCAGCGCGGCACGCCGACCCGCTCGGCCACCTCCAGGGCCTTCTCGTAGTGGGCGCGGGCCGCGTCCGGCTGGCCCAGGCGCACGGCGAGGTCGCCCAGCGTCAGCGCCACCGGCCACAGCGCCACCACGCCGGTGCCCGCGCCCGCCACCCGGTCGGCGAACGGTTTGAGCTTGTCGTAGCAGTCGACCATCCGCTCCCGGTCGTCGAGCAGCATGCCGGCCAGCGCCCGCCAGGTCATGGCCAGCTCGTAGAGGAAGTCGGGCCGCACCGGCGGGCGGGTGGCGGCCACGGCCTTGGCGTCCTGGAGGTGCCCGGACGAGGCCAGGGCCAGCGCGTACGCGTCGAGCGTCCACTTGGCGCCCCGCCGGTGGGCGTCGGCGAGCAGGTCGACCATCTCGGCCGCCCGGCCGTCCACCAGGTGCAGGCAGAACGTCGTGATCAGCGGGAGGTCCTGGCGGCCCTCCAGCATGCCCGCCCGCGCCGTCATCCTGGTCGCGTCGCGATAGGCCCGCTCGGCGCCCGTGTAGTCGCCGGCGATCATCAGCCGCTGGCCCGCGTACCAGACCACGACCGCGGCCGGCGCCGACAGGTCGTACTGCCTGGCCAGGGCGTCGGCGGCGGACGCGTGCTGGTCGGCGACCGCGAACTCGCCCCTGGCCGCCGCGCACTCCAGCAGCACCAGGTGGGCCAGCGCCTGCGTGGCCATCTGCCCCGAGCGCTGCGCGACCTCCAGCAGCTCCCTGCCGATGCTCTCCCGGGTGTCCACGGCGGGGATGTCGTACGACTGCCGCAGCCGCCCGCTCAGCGCCGCCGCGATCAGCGTCGGGTCGCCGCTCTGCCGGGCCAGCTCCAGCGCCTCCAGCGACGCCTGACGCCCGCGCTCGGGGGAGGAGGAGCCCTCCAGCTCCAGCGCCAGCGTGGTCAGCAGGCTGGCCCGCAGCCGCTGCTCACCCTCGGGCAGCTCCATGAGCGCCTTCTCGGTGATGTCGACGATCTCCCACGCGGTGCGGGTGAAGTCGCGCGCGATGCCCTTGTGCGGCACGGCCAGCGACGCCGCCACCTTGGCGGTGATCTCCAGGTCGCCCAGCGGCAGCGCGGCGTCCATGGCCTGGCGGCGCAGCAGCCGGGCCGCCGTCATGTCGCCGCACAGCGCCAGCGCCCTGATCTGGCGCAGCATGAGCCGCAACCGCTCCTTGCTGCGCTCGGGCGTCTGCGCGCCGCTCTGCTCGTCGCGCGAGCGGTCGAACGCCGCGATGGCCTGCTCCCACAGGGTGGCCGCCTCGCGGTGGGCGAAGCGCCGCTCCGCCTGCTCGGCCGCCAGCCCCGCGTAGTGGACCGCCTTCCCGGCCGCGTCGGCCAGGAAGTAGTGGTGGGCCAGCGCCGCCACGTCGGACGGCGTGTGCTGCTCGATGACCGCCGCCACGGCCGCGTGCAGCCGCGTACGGCGCAGCCTGGAGGCGTCGGAGTAGATCGTGTCGCGCACCAGGTCGTGGTCGAACCTGAGCAGCCCGGGCCCCGGCTCGGTCACCAGCCCGGCCAGCAGCGCCGCCTCCACGGCCTCGATCACCGCGTCCTCGTCGCCCGACACGGCGATCAGCACGTCGAGATCGACGTCGCGCCCGATCACGGCGGCCTGGAGCAGGATCTGCTGGGCGCCGGACGGCAGCCGCGAGATGCGCCGCCGCAGCACGTCGCGCACGCCGGAGGGCACCTGCGAGAGCACCTCGGTGGCGCTGGCCCGGTCGGCCGCGCCCTCGGAGTCGAGCAGGCGCACGGTCTCGCGGACGAAGAACGGGTTGCCGCCCGTGCGCTCGACGATCGACTCGACCGCGTCCTCGTCGATGTCGCGTACGCACGTCGCCTTGACCAGCTCGGCCACGGCCTTCGGGTCGAGCCCCGACAGGCCCACGCGGACCGGGCCCAGCCTGGCCAGCGCGGCCAGCACGTCGGACTGGCGGTCGTCGAGCTCGCTCTCCCGGCACGTCACCACGAGCAGCACCCGGCTGGTCGCCAGCAGGCTCGGCAGCGCGCGCAGCAGGGCGAGCGTCTGGTCGTCGGCCCAGTGGAGGTCCTCCAGGGTCAGCAGCACCGGCGCGCGGCGCGCGACCCCGGCCAGGTAGCCGCCGACCGCGCGGTGCAGCCGGAAGCCGCCGGACGCCTCGTCCTCGTCGGGGTCGGGGGCGGCGTCGTCGAGCAGCGGCGCGAGCAGCTGCGCGTATTCGCCCGCGCCGGTCGCCACGGTGAGCGTGCGCAGGATCTCCACCCACGCCCAGCCCGGCGGGGTGGCGCTGGAGTCGGGGCACGCGCCGGACGCGGTGATCCAGCCGTCGGTGGCGAGCCTGCTCTCCAGCTGGCGCAGCAGCGTGGTCTTGCCCGCGCCGGCGACCCCGGCCACGATCGCGACCTGGAACCGGCCCGTGCGCGAGGCCGCCGTGGTCAGCCTGGCCAGCTCGGCGTCGCGGCCGACGAACGGCTCGGGCTCCAGCGGCGGCGGCTCGACGGCCGCAGCCGGTCTGGGCGGCCAGGTGTCGGTGACCGGCGCGGCGGGCCGTGCCGGGCGCGCCGTGACGGCCAGATCCAGCTCCGGGGACTGGGCCAGGATGTCGGACTCCAGCTTGCGCAGCGCGGGCCCCGGGTCGATGCCCAGCTCGTCGGCCAGGATGTTCCGGGCCCGGCGCAGCGCGGCCAGCGCGTCGCCCTGCCGCCCGCAGCGGTAGAGGCCCAGCGCCAGCAGCCGCCAGCCCTCCTCGCGCAGCGGGTTCTCGGTGGTGAGCGCCTCCAGGTCGGGAACGGTCTCCGCGTGCAGGCCGAGCCGCAGCCCGGTGTCGGCGTGCCGCTCGCGGGTCACGAGGCGCAGCTCCGCCAGCCGGTTGACCTCGGCCTCCGCCCACGACTGGTCGGCGAAGTCGGAATAGGGAGTGCCGCGCCACAGGCCCAGCGCCTTTTCCAGGCGGCCTCGGGCGGACTGCGGATCGCCCTCTTCGAGGTGCTCGCCCGCCGCGCGGACGAGCTGCTCGAACTTGAGCGCGTCGACCTGGTCGGAGGCCACCCGCAACGCGTAGCCGGACGCGACCGTCACCAGCAGCCGGTTGGGCCCCCCGCGCGGGCGGCCGGGCTCCAGCACCCGGCGCAGGCGCGAGATGTAGACCTGCAGGCCGGACTGCGCGCCCTTGGCCCCGTCGTCATCCCACAGATCGTAAAGAAGCGTGTCAACGGGCACGACCTGACCTCTGGCCACGAGAAGCCGGGCGAGGACGGCCCGCTGCCGCAACCCGCCGAGGTCGAGTTCGTCGTCGTGTTCGTACGCCTCGACTGGCCCCAGAACTCGGAACGCCACCATGTCAGCCGCCACGCTATGCGGGCCTAGGAATCACGCACAAGGTCTTTGATGGGTTTGGGATTGTCACTACTGGGCCTTCGAGATCGCGGACGGGGGCTCCGCCCCGGCGTTCCGGCCGTTGCGCCTGCGCAGGAGCGCCCATGCGCCCAGAGCCAGGCCGCCGAACGGGATCTCGATAGTGTAAGTCCAGAAGCCGAAAAGCAGTGCGGTCGCGGTGGCCGGAGCGACTCCGACACCGAAGCCTTCGGTGAGGAGGAGCACCACGCCGCCCTCCATGATCCCGGCCCCGCTGGGCGTGATCAGGACGGCGGTGAGCACGCGGGAGAGGGCGAAGACGGCGATCGACTGGGCGAACCCCGGCCAGGCGCCCGTCACCTGGAGGCACAGCGCCATGATCGACCACTGGAACCCCAGGAAGAACACCATCGCCAGCGACAGCCCGGGCCATCTCGACCTGACGACGCCGGCGGTGTCGGCACGCAGCTTGTGGAACGCGTCCGAGGCGTGGATCTTCAGCCGCAGCAGCCGGGTGACGCCGTCGAGCGCGCGGCCGAGCGCGACGGCGGCGCGGTCCCAGTAAAGAGCGACCGCCACGATCACGCAGAGCACGAGGATCGAGATCGCGCCCGTCCACCCGGCCTTGGCGACGGTGGGGTTGGGCGCCTCGCCGGCCGCCAGCAGCGCGATGATCCCGACCGCCGGCAGGATGAACCTGAACATCGTGTTCCAGATGCCGCTGACCAGCGTCATGACCACGATCGACCGGCTGGAGAAGCCCCAGCCCCTGGTCATCGCGAACGACACCGCCACGCCGACCGCCCCGCCGAACGGCAGCAGGTTGCTGACCGCGCTCCCGGCCGCGTTGAGCGTGAGGCCCTGGAGGTTGTTGAGGCCGGGCAGGGAGTTGGTCAGCACGAACGTGTACGCCAGCAGGCTCAGCAGCCACAGCACGGTCATCAGCGCGATCTCGCCGGCGCCGAGCGTGCCGAAGACCTTGCCGATCTCGTGCCAGGAGACGGGCTTGCCGGTGAGCGTGCGCACGATCTGCGGAAGGTAGATCACGAGCAGCACGGCCAGCCCGAGCGACAGCACGGACAGCGCGATCTGGAGCCACTTGTTCTTCATCGGGGTCCAGTCTGACGGGTCGCCGGACGAGGATCCTCCTTCGGAGGAATCATTTCGGCCACTGGTCGAAGGGATGAGTGAGCCGGGTGCCCGGCGGCAGGTCGCGGCGGACGTACCACTCGGTGCCGAAGACGAGGCGGTAGATCGGGCGCGGGACCTTCAGCATGACGGCGAGCGTGCGGTCGCTGTCGCCGCCGCTGGCCTGGGAGGTGTGCGCGGCCATGGAGGCCCGCTTCTGGCGGGTGTATTTCCTGACGTTGACCCGGTGGGTGATCGTCTCGCTCGACGAGTACGCGCTCTCGAACGTCCGTACGTCGAACTCCGGCGGGAACTTGTAGAACCGGCCCGCCAGCCGCAGCAGCCTGACCAGCGGATCGCGGTTGACCGTCGCCTCCAGGACGATCTCGGTCCCGGCGATCTTGGCCGCCCGTTTGCCCACCCGGTGCACCTGCACGTGGTCGGGGTGCCCGTAGCCGCCCGCCGGATCGTAGATCGCCAGCAGGTCGGCCTCCTCCTCCTGCAGGATCGCGGCCAGCGCCTTGGCCGCCGCCTCGGTGTCGGCGTCGATGAAGGCGTTGTCGGGCCGCTCCTCGGCGATGCCGCCCTTGGGGCTCAGCCCCGAGTCGCCGTAGCCGAGGCACTCCACGCGGGCGCAGCCGAGCAGCGCGGCCGACTCGTAGAGCTCCTTGAGCCTGGTCTCGCCGAGCGCCTCGCCGGGCTCCATCTCGGCCAGGCCGCGCTCGCCCGCGGTGGCCACCACGAGCACCACGCGGTGTCCCTCGGCCGCGAGCATCGCCATGGTGCCCGCCGTCAGCAGGGCCTCGTCGTCAGGGTGAGCGTGAAAGAACACTGCGGTACGTGGAGGCACACGCCCAGATTAGTCTGGGAGGGGTGCGGATCTTTCACGTGAGCGACTGTTACCTGCCGCGACTCGGAGGGATCGAGGTCCAGGTGGCCGATCTCGTGCGGATGCAGCGGGAGGCGGGACACGATGTCTCCGTCGCCACGGCGACGAGGGGCGAGCCGCTGCCGGGGGTCCACCGGATCGTCGCCAGAATGCCGTTCGACCTGCCCGTTCACCCGTTCGGAGTGGGGCATCTCACGCGCCGGCTCACGTCCCTGCGCCCCGACGTGGTGCACGTGCACACGGGGGCGGTCTCGCCGTTCGCCTGGATGGGCGTGCGGGCCGCCGCGCGGGCCGGGCTGCCGTGTGTGGTGACCGTGCACAGCATGTGGGACCCGGTCACGCGGGCGCTCTACCGGCTGCTGCGGCTGGCGTTCGGCTGGCAGCGGTGGCGGCTGGTGGCGACCACGGTCAGCAACGCCGCCGCGGTCCCGATCCGCGCCGTGGCCGGGCCCGAGGTGCCGGTCCGGGTGGTCTCCAACGGCCTTGACCTGTCGGGCTGGGCGCCGCCTCCCGGCACGCCCGACCGGCGGGAAGAGGCGCATGAGGTGCACATCGTCGCGGTGGGCCGGCTGGCGCCGCGCAAGCAGCCCGTACGCCTGCTGAGGCTGCTCCAGGCGGCCAGGCGGCGGGTGCCCGCCAGGATCCCCATGCGGGCCACCATCGTCGGCGACGGGCCGGCTCGCGGCCAGATGGAACGTTTTCTCGCCCGGCACGGCATGGCCGGCTGGGTCTCCCTGCCGGGCCGCTACACGCGGGAGCAGATCGCGAAGGTGCTGGAGGCCGCGGACGTGTTCGTGGCGCCCGCGCCGCGCGAGTCGTTCGGCATCGCGGCGCTGGAGGCGCGGGCGGCGGGGCTGCCGGTGGTGGCCAGGGCGCAGAGCGGGGTCGCCGACTTCGTCGCGGACGGCACGGAGGGGCTGCTCGGCCACACGCTCGGCGACCTGGCCCGCGCGGTGGCCCGGCTCTGCACGGACGCGGCGCTGCGCGAGTCGATCGCCGCGCACAACCGGGCGACCCCTCCGGCGGCGGGCTCGTGGCCGTCGGTCCTCGACGGGTTCGACCGGGCCTACGCGGAGGCGCTTCAGCCGCGCCGGAGCACCACGTAGCCGTCGCGCTCGAACACCTTCGCGTACCCCTGGCCCTGCAGCGCGTCGACCGCGGCGCGCTGCTCGTCCGCCGAGCCGAAGGGGAACTCCCAGCGGGAGGTGTCGGCCACCACCCACGGCGCGCCGTGCGACTGGGCCGTCCACAGCAGGACGGTGGTCCTGGAGGTCAGGGCAGGGCCGACGGAGTTGACCGCCTCGACGGTGACCCCGGAGGGCACCTTGCTCACGGCCTCGGCGGCGGCGGCCGCCTTGGGCTCCTGGTAGAAGGGCGGATGGTAGAGCTGGTCCAGCGCGAATCTGGGCACCAGGGTGATCGCGACCACGCAGGCGGCCGTCGCCCAGGCGAGCTTGAGCGAGGTGTCGTCGGAGCGCTTCATCCAGCGCAGCAGCCTGGCCAGCCCGTCCACGCCCGCGCAGAAGAGGATGACCACGGTGAACGCGCTGTACTGGAAGTCGGCCTGCCACCACTGGGAGCGGTCGGACAACATGCGCTCCAGCACGTGCGGCAGCGCCACCAGCGACAGCGGCGAGAGCAGGCACAGCAGCAGCGTCGGCCACACCAGCAGGAACAGCGTGTCGACCTTGGCCTCCTCGCTGAACGGCAGCAGCACGGCCGCGATCGGGTCGCGCAGCAGCGCCAGGATCGCGCTCGGCACGTCGGGGCCGAGATGGTTGTAGGCCCAGAAGTCCTTGGAGTCGCCGCCGAAGGCCGTGATCGCCAGCCCACGTACGAGCAGGACGGCCCCCGTCCCGAGCGCCATGCAGAGCAGCCCCCGCAGCCGGTCGCCCAGGACGATCAGGCACAGCCCCGCCCCGATCACCATCAGCCCCATGTCCTCCTTGACCAGCAGGAGGTCGAGCATCGCGATGAGGGCCGGCAGCCGGTGGCCGGCGTGGTAGCGCTCGATCATGATCGCGGTGAGCACGGGGACGAACATGACCTCGTGCGCGTCGAACGCGACGGCCTGCGCGACGGGCCACGACAGCGCGTACGCCACGGAGACCAGGTAGGCGGGCGCCACGCCGAGCACGCGCCGGGTGAACAGCCAGATGAACGGGATCGCGGCGGCGAACAGCAGCGCCTGCGCGACGATCAGCGTCTCGGGCCCGTCGTGGATCCAGTAGAAGGGCGCGAGCATCGCGTAGACGGGCGAGAAATGGTCGGCGAGCTGCACGTAGTCCATGCCCCGCCCGTGGAACATGCCCAGCACGGGGATGTGCGGCGGCCGCAGCGCCGCGTAGTTGCGCACCGCCTGGTCCACGATCACCAGGTCGAACGACGTGGCCCGGAACGTGGCCAGCTTGACCAGGCCGAGCATGGCGTAGGCCACCGCGGCGACGAGCGCGATGGCGCCCACTCGTACGCGGTGGCCGGACAGCCGGATCTTCCAGAGGAAGGCGGCGGCGGACGCCCCCTGTCGCGCCGCCAGAGTGTCACCCGTCACGGGCAGCAAGGGTAGAACGAATCCACCCGAACGTGGCGCGGCCGCCGCGCCGTCCTGCCCCCCACAGGCGGAACGGCGACCGCGGGCTCAGCGTCAGCTGCAGGCAGAGGTGATCTTGGTCGAGAAGCCCTGCATCTTGCCCGTGAACGAGGACACTTCGGCCAGGTCGCCCTTCTCCAGGGTCTCGAAACCGGCGGCGAGGTCGTTCAGTGCGGCGGCGACTTCGCCGTCGTACTTGCCCGCGAGCTCCTTGGTCTTGCTTGCCGCGTCCTTCGAGGCCGTGCCGATGGCCTTCGTGTCGGTGGCGTCCTTGGTGATCGTGGTCGTCCACTCATTCATGATCTTGGTGGCCTCCTGGGCGGCGGTGTTGCAGTCAACCGCCTGGCCCAGCGCACCACAGCCGGTGCTCGTGAGGACAGCAAGGGTCAGCGTCGCGGCCGCGACGGCCAGGCGACGACGAGGGGGAGTCATTTCTTGCCCTTCGGTGGTTTCTACGAACGAAGGGAACATTATGGATCAGCCCTTGACTGTCGCTTGCACCCCACTAACACCACGGGTATCAAGTGGGCGTAAAGCCTCAGCGGGCGAGCCAGCGTTTGCGCGGGTAGCGGACGGTCAGGCTGCCGTACTTCGTGCTGCCGCTGATCACCACGTGCACGGCGCCAGGGCGGGGCCTGCCGGGCACGTCGGAGGTGTGGACCTGGCCCCAGTCGCTGCGGAACGCGTCCACGTTCGCGACGCCGCCGTCCGGGAGGATGATCTTGGCGGAGCCGTACGCGAGGTCGAGCTCGATGTCCACCACCGGGTGGGTGATGACGGCCTCGGAGAGGTCCAGCTCGACGCCGCCGTACTTGGAGGCCACCCGCAGCCGCCGGGGGACGGCCCAGTCGCCGGCGCGCTTGATCTGGCCGTTCTTGGACTCCAGCTTGACCACGTCGTCGACCTGCGGCTGGTCGGTGGGGAGATCCTCGATCAGGCCCAGCAGTTCGCCGTAGGTCCTCGCGGTGAGGGCGATCTCAAGGCGGTCTTCGAGCTCCAGCTGGGTGAGCCGGCCTTCGGCGAAGGCGTGCTGGAGCTGTTGCGCGGTGCGCTCTCGGTCCTCGTCGGACACTCGCATCTGCAATTGCGACATATCTTGAGCATAGAGTCGCAGCGCTCAGAACGGGAGTTGTCGGCCGGAAGGGGTGCGGAGATCAAGGGGGAGCGGCCCCCGGACGAGGCGGGGGCGGCGAACGACCCGGATTCGCTTCACGCCAATTACGTACCCACCGGATTGCTGTGAAGTCATCTTCCTTGGGTAGCGTGAATTCTGATGTTGGCGGAACCGTTCACACACCCGGCGCTCCTCTATCGGGGCGACCGGGAATATGTGGCTGCCACCAGCGCATTCGTCCGCGCGGGGCTGGCCCTGGACGAGCCTGTCGCGATCGCGGTGCCGGCCCGCAATCTGGCCCTGATCGAGGCCGAGCTCGGCGACGACGCCAAGTCCGTGCACCTGCTCGACATGCAGGAGGCCGGGCGCAATCCGGGGCGGATCATCCCTGCCGTGCTGCGCGACTTCGCCGACCGGCATACCGGCGGGCACGTGCGGATCATCGGAGAGCCGCTCTGGCCGGGGCGCACCAGGACGGAATACGGGGCCGCCGCGCAGCATGAGGCGCTGATCAACCTGTCGTTCGCGGGGCGGCAAGTCACGATCCTGTGCCCGTACGACGCCGACCGGCTCGCTCCCGAGGTCCTCCAGGAGGCGGAGCGCACCCACCCCGTGCTGTGCGACCTCTCGGGGGAGTGGGCCAGCGCCGAATACGCGCCCGAGCTGGTGGTCTCCGCGCACAACCGGCCGCTCGACGAGCCCGCCGACTTCGTCTCTCTGCGCTTCGACCGCACCAGCCTGTCGGCGGCCCGCGGCCTGGCCGCGCGGCGGGCGGTGGAGATGGGGTTCTCCGGCGACCGGCTCGACGACATCCAGCTGACGGTGGCCGAGCTGGGCGCCAACAGCCTCGACCACGGCGGCGGCTCGGGCACGATCCGGGCCTGGGCCGAGGGCAGGCGGCTGGTGTGCGAGGTCAGCGACGCCGGGCACATCACCGACCCGCTGGTGGGCCGCCGCCCGGTCGACCCGCGCCACGCGGGGTCGCGCGGGCTGCTGATCGTCAACCTCCTGAGCGACCTCGTACGCGTGCACACCCGCCCGGGGGCGACCGCCATCCGCGTCTACTTCGACGCGCCCGGCCCCGTCGCCTGAGCCCGGCCGGCGACTACCCCTCGATCTCCGACATATCCGGATAACGGGTGCCGGCGACGGCGTCCGCCGGGACGGCGCGGGCCAGGGCGGCGAGCTGGTCGGCGGTCAGCGTGATGTCGGCCGCCGCCACGTTCTCCTCCAGGTACGTCAGCCGCTTCGTCCCCGGGATCGGCACGACGTCGTCCCCCTGGGCCAGCACCCAGGCCAGCGCGAGCTGCGCGGCGGTGATCCCGGCGGCGTCGGCGATCTTCCGTACCTCCGCGACCAGCCCGGCGTTGCGCTCGGCGTTCTCGCCCGCGAGGCGCGGCATCCACCGGCGGACGTCGTCCTCGGACAGCTCCTCCACGGGCGGCAGCGCGCCGGACAGGAAGCCGCGGCTGATCGGCGAGTACGCCACCAGCGCCACGCCCAGTTCCCTGGCCGTGGGCAGGATCTCCGCCTCCAGCCCCCGGGTGAACAGCGAGTACTCGCTCTGCAGGGCCGTGATCGGGTGGACGGCCGAGGCCCTGCGCAGGGTGTCCGCGCTCACCTCCGACAGCCCGAGATGGCCTACCTTGCCCTGCTCGACCAGCTCGGCCATCGCGCCGACCGATTCCTCGACGGGGACGTTCCTGTTGCGGCGGTGCATGTAGTACAGGTCGATGTGGTCCACGCCGAGGCGCCGGAGCGAGGCGTCGCAGGCGGCCCTGATGTACTCCGGGCTGTTCTCGACGGAGCGGGTGCCGGCGCCGCGCTTGACGCCGAACTTGGTGGCCAGCACCACCTCGTCCCGCCGGTCCTTGACGGCCCGGCCGACGAGCTCTTCGTTGGCCCCGAGCCCGTACGTGTCGGCCGTGTCCAGAAAATTCATGCCCAGGTCGAGTGCGCGGTGGATGACGGCGATCGACTCCTTCTCGTCGCCCGGGCCGTAGAAGTCGGACATGCCCATGCAGCCGAGGCCCAGCGCCGAGACCTGAGGCCCGCCGTTCCCGAGAGTGCGCTTCTTCATGTTTCCAGGTTCACCCCTGGAGTGCGTTCCAGGTCAAACCGGGTCAGGCGCCCGGGACCCACCCTGAGGGGGGAGTCCCTACTCAGGGTCACGTCTGCGCAGGTGGCCGGGTGTTCTCAGGGTCGTTTCCGACCGAGGTATTAAGGGATCGTTCAGGTCACTTCAGGGTCGATCTCCGATATTCCGCGAGGCCGCGTTCCACGAACTTTGAGGCATGAAGGCATTGCTTGTCAGCGGATTCGCGGCCATCGGCACCGGAAGCGGCGCCATGCTCACCCTCCACGCGGAATCCGACCTCGACCCGTTGCACAGCGTCATCAGCGAGTACGCCTTCCAGGCGTCCGGCTGGTTGCTGCCCGCCTCGCTGACGTTGTTCGCGGTGGGCTCCGCGTTGATCGCCGAGGCGATGCGCCGCGCCGGGATGAGCCGCTGGGTCGTCGCGCTGCTGCTGGCGTGGGGGGCGAGCATGTTCCTGATCGGCGCCTTTCCCACCGACCGGCCGGGAGTGCCGCTGTCGTTGTCGGGTGGCATCCACCGGTACGCCGCCTTCGCCGCGTTCCTGGTGATGCCCGCGGCGGGGATGCTGCTGGCCAAGGCCAGGATCCGGTACGCCAGGGCGGTGCGGATCCTCAGCGGGGTGGCGCTCGGAGCGCTGCTGCTGGTCGTGGTCCCGTACGTGGTGCGGATGTTCGGCATCCCGTTGACCAACGACGAGATCCCGGCCGGGCTGACCCAGCGGGCCGTGGTGGTCACCGAAATCGGCGTGCTGGCGCTGGCCGGGCTGTCGATGCTCAAGCCGCTGGCTCAGCGCTCCCAGGGTGGCTCCTCGCCCAGCTTGGCGTAATAGTGCGCCAGGTGCTCCTTGACGCGTTCGATGTCCTTCTTCGGCAGATCGACCCCGCCCCTGGCGCCCTCCATGACCGCGGCCGCAGCGAACACGGCCCGGGGCACCGCCTTCAGTTCCCCGTTCACGACGTCGGCGATCGGCAGCTTGTACGCTCCGAACTCGTCGGCGTCGTCGGCGTCGTACCAGCTGAAGGCCTCGCGGTATTTCGCGTTCGGCTTGTCCTCGGCGTCCGCCCACTTACGCACCCGCTTGTCCGCCGCGGCGGCGTCCCACTCGCGATCGCGCTGGGCGAGGGGCAGGTCGTGGAATCGCGTAACGGTCATAAGAGGCGGCTACCCCTGACGTAGGCGTGAAACGGCTTGCCCGGGATAGAGGTACGGGCCCGATCACGATGTGGGAGTGCTGAGATGACGATTTTGATTGCGTATGACGGTTCCGACGACGCCAAGGCCGCGATCGCCTTCGCGGGCGAGCTCCTGAAGGGGGAGTCCGCCGTCGTGCTGACGGTGTGGGAGCGGGCGGCGATGGCCTCGGCCAGGGCCTCCGCCGGGCTCATGATGGCGATCGACCAGCTGGGCACGGAGGACGCGGCGATCGAGGGGGCGATGCGGGAGCTCGCCGAGCACGGCGCGGACCTCGCCCGCAAGGCCGGCCTGGACGCGACCCCGCGGTGCGATGCGGACTCGGTGGCGGTGTGGTCGACGATCGTGGACGTGGCCGACGAGATCGACGCCAGGCTCGTCGTGACGGGGACGCGCGGGTTCGGCGGGGTACGTTCGCTGCTGCTCGGCAGCACGTCCGACCGGGTGCTGCACAACGCGGGCCGGCCGGTGCTGGTCGTGCCCGCCCCCGCCACCGACGACGCCGCTGACGACGCGGACACCTGACGGCAGGTGTTCACCCCGCCGTCGGCCGGGTTGTCGGTGCGATGCGGCAGAGTAGGAGCCTCCTGAGGCGGGAGAGGAGGCGGGCACGTGCCGGAGGAGCTGTCGCGGCGGCTCGGCACCACCGACGCGGTCGTGGTGGGGCTGAGCGCGATGATCGGCGCGGGTGTGTTCGCGGCCTTCGCGCCCGCCGCGGCCGCCGCGGGCGCTTGGCTGCCAGTGGCGCTCGTGCTGGCCGGCGTCGTGGCGTACTGCAACGCCACCTCCTCGGCCCGCCTGGCCGCGCTCTACCCCGAGTCCGGCGGCACCTACGTCTACGGCAGGCGGCGGCTCGGCCCGCTCTGGGGCTACCTGGCGGGCTGGGGCTTCACGGTCGGCAAGACGGCCTCGTGCGCGGCGATGGCGCTCACGTTCGGCGCCTACGTCGCCCCCGCGCTGGCCAGGCCGCTGGCCGTCGGCGCGGTCGCCGCGCTGACGGCGGTCAGCCTGTACGGCGTGCAGCGCTCGGCCGGGGTGGCCCGGGTGATCGTCGTGTTCGTGCTGGCCGTGCTCGCCGCGGTGGTGGTCACGGGGCTGCTCGGCGACGACACGGTCACGTTCGGCTGGTTCGCCTACGAGCCCCTGCCCGGGTCACAGGCCGACGTCTGGGGTGTGTTGCAGGCGGCCGGGCTGCTGTTCTTCGCGTTCGCCGGTTATGCCCGGATCGCCACCCTCGGCGAGGAGGTGCGCGACCCGGCCCGCACCATCCCCCGGGCGGTCGGCATCGCGCTGGGCGTCACGTTCGTCGTCTACGCGCTGGTCGCGGCGGCCGCGCTGCGCGCGCTCGGGCCGGAGCTGCTGGCCAGGTCCCCGGCGCCGCTGGCCGGCGTCGTCAGGGCGGCCGGGGCCCCGTGGCTGGTGCCGGTGGTGGGCGCCGGGGCCGCGGTGGCGGCGCTGGGCGCGCTGATGGCGCTGCTGCTGGGCGTTTCGCGCACGGTCCTGGCCATGGCACGCGAGCGCGACCTGCCCGGCGCGCTGGCGGTGGTGGATCCGGCGCGGCAGGTGCCGCGCCGGGCCGAGCTGGCCGTCGGGGCCGCGGTGATCGTGCTGCTGCTGGTCGCCGACCTGCGGGGGGCGATCGGGTTCTCGTCGTTCGGCGTGCTGGTCTACTACGGCATCGCCAACGCGTGCGCGCTCACGCTCGGCCGCGCGGAAGGCGCGCCGCCCCGGCCGGTCGCCGGGCTGGGGCTGGGCCTGTGCGTGCTGCTGGCCGCCACGCTCCCGCCGGCGTCGGTGCTGGCGGGCCTGGCGGTCTTCGCGGTCGGCCTGGCCGTCTGGCTGTTCCGCCACCGCGCCGGGCGTTAACGGGTGGCCGGGGCGGGTGCAGGTCGTTAGCATGGGCGGCATGACGATCTCGCCGAAGATGATGGCCCCTTAGGGGGTTTCGTCGGCGACGTCTTGTCGAGGCCCTGCGAGCGGGGCCTCTCGTCGTGTTCGGGGCCCCTTGGAGGCACCTGATGTATCTCACGACGACCATCCCGTACGTCAACGCCCGTCCCCACCTCGGGCACGCCCTGGAGCTCGTGCAGGCCGACGTGCTGGCCAGGCACCACCGGCGGCGCGGCGAGCCCGTGCGGTTCCAGACCGGGACCGACGACAACTCGCTGAAGAACGTGCTGGCCGCCGAGGCGGCGGGCGTGCCGGTGCGGGAGCTGGTGGACCGGAACGCGGCCGCGTTCGAAGGGCTGCGGGGGCCGCTGGACCTGTCGTTCGACTCGTTCATCCGGACGAGCGTCCACCCCGGGCACCGGGCCGGGGTCGAGCGGATCTGGGAGGCGACCGGGCACGACCTCTACCAGCGGCACTACGAGGGGCTCTACTGCGTGGGCTGCGAGCAGTTCTACCCGGAAGGTCCCTGTCCCGACGGGCACGAGGCGCCGCTGCAGCGCGTGTCCGAGCACAACTGGTTCTTCCGGCTCTCCCGCTACCAGGACGCCCTGAGCGAGCTCATCCGCGGCGGGCGGCTCAGGATCGAGCCGGTCGCGCGGCGGAACGAGGTGCTGGCGTTCATCGAGGCCGGGCTGGACGACATCAGCGTCTCGCGCTCCGCCGCCCGCGCCCGCGGGTGGGGGATCCCCGTGCCCGGCGACCCGGACCAGGTGGTGTACGTGTGGTGGGACGCGCTGGCCAACTACGTCACCGCGCTCGAAGGCGACGACTACGACCGCTGGTGGGTCTCCGAGCGGCGCAAGGTGCACCTGATGGGCAAGGGTGTGATCCGGTTCCACGCGGTGTACTGGCCGGCGATGCTCCTGTCCGCGGGCGAGCCGCTGCCCACGGAGATCTTCGTGCACGACTACCTCACGGTGGGCGGCCGCAAGATCAGCAAGTCGTCGGGCGGCGCGGCCGATCCGGTGGCGCTCGTGGACGCGTACGGGGTCGATGCCGTGCGGTGGTGGCTGCTGCGCGAGGTGCCGCGCGTGGGCGACGCCGACTTCACCGAGGAACGGCTGGTCGCCCGGGCGGACGAGGACCTGGCCAACGGCCTGGGGAACCTGGTCAACCGGGTCGTCACCATGGTCCACCGCTTCCTGGACGGCCACGTGCCCCCGGCCGGGGAGGAACTGGCCGCGGTGCCGGTGGACGAGGCGCTGGAGGCATTCGATTTCCGGCGGGCGGCGACGGCCGTCTGGGCGCTCGTCGAGGAGGCCAACAGGTACGTCGAGCGGACTCAACCGTGGCGGCAGCCCCGGGCCGGGCAGGAGGCCGCGCTGGGGACGCTGGTGCACGCGTGCCGGACGCTGGCCGTACAGCTGGAGCCCTTCCTGCCGACGGCGGCGGCTCGGGTGGCGGCTGCGGTCGCCGGCGAGCGGCTGCCCCGGCCCGAGCCGCTGTTCCGCCGCCTCGCCGCGGCCGGAGTGGCTGGTTGACGGAGGTCCGGAGGGAGCCTACGGTGGCGCACACCGACCAGCCGGTATGGAGGCGCCCATGGCCACCGTCCCCACCATTCGCGGCCCCGTAGACGTCGAGGAGCTCGGGCAGACGCTCATGCACGAGCACGTGTTCGTCCTCGCCACCGAGCACCTCGACAACTACGGCAGAGGTGCCTGGTGGGACGAGGAGGCCCGGGTGGCGGACGCGGTCGCCAAGCTGAACGCGGTGGCCGCGAAGGGCGTGCGGACGATCGTCGACCCGACGGTGTGGGGCCTCGGCCGCTACATCCCGCGCATCCAGCGCGTCGCCGAGCAGGTGCCCGGCCTGAACATCGTGGTCGCCACCGGCATCTACTCCTTCGAGGAGCTGCCCCACCAGTACGAGCACCGCGGCCCCGGCCTGTTCATCGACATGCCGGACCCGATGATCGACGACTTCGTCCGCGACCTCACCGACGGCATCGCCGACACCGGTGTGAAGGCGGCGTTCCTGAAGTGCGTGGTCGAGCAGAAGGACCTGACGCCCGGCGTCGAGCGCATCTGCCGGGCCGTCGCGCAGGCGCACCTGCGCACCGGCGCGCCGATCACCATCCACACGAACTCCTTCACGCAGAGCGGGCTGATCGCGCTCGACCTGTTCGCCAAGGAGGGCGTCGACCTGGCGAAGGTGGTCGTCGGGCACGCGGGCGACAGCAACGACCTCGACTACCTCATGCGCCTGGCCGACACGGGCGCGACGCTGGGGATGGACCGGTTCGGGCTGGATCCGTACAATCCGACCGCGCAGCGGGTGGCCACGGTCGCGCAGCTGTGCGGGCGCGGATACGCCGATCGCATGGTCCTCAGCCACGACACGGCGTGCTTCATGGACTACTTCGGCGGCGCCTGGGACGAGGCCCGCTCAACGCTCGCGCCGAACTGGCGCTACGATCACATCCACGACGACGTCTTGGCCGCACTGCTGGACTCGGGTGTGACCGACGACCAGATTGAGCAGATGCTGGTGTTCAACCCGAAGCGCTACTTCTCGTAAAGTAGGTGGATCGGGCAAGCAATGCAGGTAGGTGGAGCTGGGTGACTTCGGAGCAGGCCTTGTCGATAAGCCTCGGGCTCCAGGGACCCTGTGTCATCGCGCGACTGACGGGGGACTTCGACTTCGGGTCTGCCGCCGAGGTCCGTGACCGTGTCACCAAGGCCCTCGATCTCACCCAGCCCCCGATGCTCGTCATCGACATGCAGGCGGTCAGCGTCTGTGACTCCTCCGGCCTGTCCGTGCTGGTCTACCTGCACAAGGCCGTCACCGCCTCGGGCGGCCGGCTGCTGCTGGCGGGGCTGAACGGCCGGTGCAAGCACCTGTTCGCGATCACCGCGCTCGACAAGTTCTTCGACATCCGCACCACGGCCGAGCTGGCCATCGCCGAGCTCAACGAACCCCCGCCGTTCCCCGCGTAGCCCCCTGGCCTTGCGGGGTTGGTCGCGGCCGCAGCCACCACGCTCATGGTGGCACCCGCCAGCGCGTCGGCGTCCAGCTCATCCGCACCAAGTGGGCCGCCTGCACCGTGCGGACCCGGACCCTGTCTCAGTCTTACAACAACTGGCTGGACGGTTTCGCCAGATTCCGCTACTCCGCCTACACGTACGTCTCGTACAGGTACTACCGCTGAGCGGCCGCCAGGGGCCGGGCCGACCCCCGGCTGAGCCTCTGGCTCACGCGGTGACGAGGAGTGCCACCCCGATCAGCACCGCGACCGGAACGAGCCACATCACGGCCTCGACAGCGAACTCCTTGTACATCGCGCAAATCTCCTAACAACGACTCGAGTACGTCACTGCGCAGCATAGCGGCCCCCGCCGCCTGCTCGACCCGGATCAGGCCGTGACGGCGCCGTCCGAGGCGGAGGCCACCGTCGCCATGTACTTGGTCAGCACCCCCCGCTCGACCTCTCTCTCGGGCCGCTTCCACGAGGCGCGGCGCAGCGCCAGCTCCTCCTCCGGCACCACCAGCTCGATCGCCCCCGCCGCGCTGTCGATGACCACCGTGTCACCGTCGCGCACCAGCGCGATCGGCCCGCCGTGGTACGCCTCCGGCGCCACGTGCCCGACGACGCGCCCATGCGAGACCCCGCTGAAGCGCCCGTCGGTGACCAGCGCCACCGAGGCGCCGAGGCCGCGGCCGACGAGCGGACCCGTGATCGAGAGCATCTCCTGCATGCCGGGGCCGCCCGCGGGGCCCTCGTAACGCAGGACGATGACGTCGCCCGGCACGATGTGACCCTCCTGGATGGCGACGTAGCAGTCGTGCTCCGAGTCGAACACCTTGGCCGGGCCCTCGTGGCGGAAGTCGTCCTTGCCGCCCAGCTTGAGCACGCAGCCGTCGGGCGCCAGCGAGCCCCGCAGGATGGCCAGCGCGCCACGCGGCTTGAACGGCTCGGCCACGCTCGCCACCACCTCCTGCCCCGGCGTCTCCTCGGCGTCGGCCGCGACCTCCGCCAGCGTGCGGCCGTCCACCAGCGTGGCGTTCTCGCGCAGCAGCCCGGCCTCCAGCAGGCGGCGCACCACCAGCGAGGTGCCGCCGGCCCGCCACAGGTCCAGGGCCGTGTGGTCGCCGCCGCTCGGCTTGAGCCCCGTGATGATCGGGACCCGGCGGCAGACCTCGCCGATCTCGTCGATGCGCAGCGGCAGCCCCGCCTCGCGGGCGATGGCCAGCAGGTGCAGGACGGCGTTGGTGGAGCCGCCCATGGCGGCGACCGAGACGATCGCGTTGTGCAGGGCGTCCGCGGTCAGCACCCGCGAGGGACGGGCGTCGCGGGCCAGCGCCTCCATGGCGATCTCGCCGACCCGCCGGGCCGCGGCGTTCTTCTCCTCCGCCACCGCCGGGATGTCACCCACCCCGAACGGCGCCAGGCCGAGGAAGTCGGCGACGCTGCCCATGGTGTTGGCGGTGTACTGGGCGGCGCAGGTGCCGGCGCCCGGGCAGGCGTGCTTGGCCAGGTCGTCCAGCTCCGCCTGGTCGAGGCGGCCGACGGCGCGCTCGCCGAGGGCCTCCCACATGTCCTGGATCGTGACGTCTCGTCCGCGCCACCTGCCGGGCATCATCGTGCCGCTGTAGAGGACGACGGCGGGCACGTCCAGGCGGGCGAGCGCCATGATCCCGGCCGGCACGGTCTTGTCGCAGCCCACGATGACCACCAGCGCGTCGAAGCCGTGCGCGCGGCCCATGAGCTCGATCGAGTCGGCGATGACCTCGCGGCTGACCAGCGACGTGCGCATCCCGGGGGTGTGCATCGTGAGGTTGTCGGAGACCGCGATCGTGTTGAACTCCATCGGCGTGCCGCCCGCCGCGCGCACCCCCTCGGCCACGTGGGCGGCCAGCTCACGGTGGGTGAGATTGCACGGCATCGTGCCGGTCCAGGTGGAGGCGATGCCGACCACGGGGCGGCGCATGTCCTCCTCCGACCAGCCCATGGCGTACAAGTGGGAGCGGGCCGGTGCGCGGTCGGGGTCGTCGGCGATGCTCAAGGCGCTGTCCTTCGTCGTGCGGGTCGTTACGCCTCCATGATCTCGCGCTCACTGTTCGCGCATGCGCCAGGGTGACCCGTACTCCACCAGGAGGTCCAGGAACGGGCCCGGCTCGAACGCCTCGGGCCCCAGCACGCCCGCGCCCTTCCAGACCCCGTTCGCCATCAGTTCCAGGGCCACGACCGGGTTCACGGCGGTCTGCCAGACCACGGCCTGGGAGCCGTACTCGCGCATCGACCACTGGTTGTCCACCACGTGGTAGAGGTACACCTCGCGGGGCCGCCCGTCCTTGACGCCCTTCACCCAGGTCCCGGCGCAGGTCTTGCCGCGCATGCGGTCGCCGAGGCCCGCCGGGTCGGGCAGCACGGCGGCCACCACGTCGCGCGGCGACACCCTGGCGGTGCCGTCGTCGGTCCGGACCGCGACCGGCTCGGTGCGGTCCACGCCGAGCGCGTGCAGGGTCTTGAGCTTGCCGATGAAGTCCTCGCCGAGCCCGTACTTGAAGGTGACCCGCTGCGCCGGGATCCACCGGGGGACCAGCATGACCTCCTCGTGCTCGACGTTGACGCACTCCACGGGGCCGATCCCGTCGGGGAAGTCGAAGATCTCGGGCTCGCTGAACGGCTCGGTGGTGTACCAGCCGCGGTCCTTCTCGTAGATGACCGGCGGGTTGAGGCACTCCTCGATGGTGGTCCAGATGCTGAACGACGGGGCGAACTCGTAGCCGTCGACGGTCAGGTTGGCGCCGTCCCTGATGCCGATCTCCTCGATCTCGTCGAAGAGCTCGTCGGCGGCGTAGCGGGCGAACACGTCGGCCAGGCCGGGCTCCACGCCCATGCCGACCAGCGCCAGCCGGCCCTGCGCGGCCCACTCGCCGGCGCGGGCGAACTGGTCGTCGCCCAGCTTGACCCCCACCTCCTCGTACGGGCGGTCGGGGTGCGGCCTGGACATCGACATGGCCATGTCGAGGTAGTCGGCGTCGGCCGCGAGGGCCGCGTCGAACAGCGGCAACACGAATCGGGGGTCGGTGGCGTTCAGGAGGACGTCGCACCGGTGCTCTTTCAGCAGCGCGGTGACCGCGGCCCGGTCGGCCGCGTCGATCTTGACAGGGGTGAACCGGTCCGCCTGCTCGCCCAGCGCGGCGACGGCGGCCTTGGCGCGGGGGAGATCGTAGTCGGCGACCACCATGTGGTCGAGGAAAGGGCGGCGGGCGGCGATCCGGGTAATGGCGGTTCCCACGCCGCCGGCTCCAACGAGAAGGATACGCATGACGATAAGTCCCCTTTTAATGCTGTTTCTGGGGGGTGTGTCAAGAATTTAACTTGGGTAGGCTCGTCAACGTCAATGGCGTTGGCATAAGGAGGCCGTACTCGTGGCCAAGCGAGTGGTGCCGGAGGCGGCGCGCAGACGGCGCCGCCCCACCAAACACGGGCAGGTCCTCACCCATCAGCTCATCGTGGAGACCTCGCTCCGCATGCTCCGCGAGCACGGGGCGGCGGGGCTGTCCGCCCGCCGCCTGGGCCTGGCCCTGGGCGCGGACGCCAGCACGGTCTACCGCTATTTCCGCGGCATGGACGACCTGGTGCTGGCGATCGCGGACGAGCTGTTCGGCACGGCGATGGCCGACTGGCGGCCTACCGGCGACTGGCGCGCCGACCTGCGCGAGCTGGGCCTGCGCATCCACCACGCGTACCTGGCGCACCCGCAGGCCGCGGTGCTGACCGCCAGCCGGGTCACCGGCCGGCCGAACGAGGTGGCGGGGGACGAGACCATCATCGGCATCCTGCGCGGTGCCGGGTTCGCGGACGGGGACGCGGTGCGGATCTATCACGCGTTCATCGACCAGAGCCTGGCCTTCGCCATCCTCGACGCCGCCACGCTGGCCCTGCCCAAGGCGGCGCGGGAGGCGGACGAGGAGGTGTGGCAGGCCACGTACGCGCGGCTGCCCGCCCGTACGCACCCGAACATCGCCGCGACGGCGCCGCTGCTGGTGGCCGAGATGAACGACAGCGCCTACCCCACGGCCCTCGACATGCTCCTGTCGAGCGCGTCCGCGCAGCTCAGGTGAGCAGGGCCCGAATCTGCTCGGTGCCGCCGTCCCGGAGCCAGGTGCGGAAGTCCAGGAGACCGGGGTGGCGTTCGCGCAACGCCGCGATGTCGGCGCGCCACAGTCCGCGCTCATCCGCGAAGGCGCGTTCGGCGTCCGGGCCGAGCCCGAGAGAGCCGATGGGCAGCTGCCGGTAGGTGATCTCGCGCCCGAGGCTCCGGCCGATCAGCTCCACCGTCCGCCTGGGGGTCAGCTCGTCCCCGGCGATCTCGATCGCCTGCCCGAGGTAGTCCCGCGGGTGGGAGAAGGCGAGGCGGGCGAAGACGCCGATGTCGGCGGCGGCGATGAGCTGCACCGGCGTGTCGGGGCCGAAGAGATGCCTGAGCTCGCCGTCTGCGATCCCGCCGAGGGGCAGGCCGGGAATGGTGTGGTTCTCCATGAACCGGACGGGCCGCAGGATCGTCGCGGGCAGGCCGGTCGCGCGTATGTGCTGCTCGATCTGCCACTTGCTGTCCCAGTAGGGCAGGCCGGCGCCTCGATCGGCGCCGCCGACCGAGGTGAACACGAAGTGGGAGGTTCCGGCCGCGGCGGCGGCGTCGACGAGGTCGCGGCCGCGGCGGATCTCCCGGTCGAGGTCGTCGTCGTCGGGCGTGACGCCGAAGACGCCGTACGCGCCGGCCGCCGCCTCGGCGAGCGAGCCGATGTCGTCGAGGTCTCCAACGCGTAGCTCGGCGCCCTTCGCCTTCAGCGCCTGGGCCGCCGGGGCGTCCGGGTCGCGGACGAGGGCGCGGACCGGCCAGCCGGAGGCCAGCAGTTGGACGGCGGTGGCGCCGCCTTGGCGTCCGGTGGCGCCGGTCACCAGGACGGGCTTGTCGACGAGGTTCACCAGGGCTCCTAACAGTAAGCTGAGACTGTCTCAAGAAATATATTGAGATAGTCTCAAGTTAAGCAACCTGGGAGTGTCGATGACGACCACCGGCCCAGCGCCCCGGCGCCGGATGCGCGCCGACGCGCGCCGCAACTACGAACGGCTGCTCGCCGAAGCGGCGGCGGCGTTCGCCGAGCACGGAGTGGAGTCCTCGCTGGAGGACGTCGCGCGGCGCGCGGGGGTGGCGAACGGCACGCTCTACAGCCACTTCCCCACCCGGCAGGCGCTGCTCGAGGCCCTGATGCGCGACCGCATGGAGGCCCTGGCCGGCCGGGCCCGCGACCTCCTCGACCACCCGGACGCCCACGAGGCGCTGATCACCTGGGCGCGCGCGGGGTTCGCGCATGCGGCGATGTATCGGGGGCTGGCCACCTCGCTCATGCGCAGCATCGAGGACGAGACCTCGGAGCTGCACGCCGCCTGCCAGGCCGTGCTGACCGCCGGCGAACGACTGCTCGAACGCGCGCAGGCGGCCGGCGCCGTACGCCCCGACGCGACCGCCTCGGACTTCTACACCTTGATCAACGCGCTGGCGTGGGCGGGCGAGCAGACGACGCCCGAGCAGGGGGAGCGGCTGCTGGCCTTCGCCATCGACGGGCTACGACCCTCAGCGCGGCCGTAGCGGGGGGCCGCCGGCGGCCGCATCCGGATACGGCGGCGCACTCGTGGGCGTACCGGGACGCCGGCGTCAGAGGCGGTTCTTGGCGATGCGCTTGCCGAGGCTCGCCAAGGACTCGTCGGCCATGAGGGCGGGCAGCCGCGGCGCGTCCGCCTCGACCTGGGCGAGCACCGCAGGATGCGCTCCGCAGAACCGGCTCCAGGCCCGCACCACCTCCGGCATCGCCGCGATCTCCGCCTCCGACAGGATGGCCTCCCTGGGCAACCAGGACGTCAGGAACTGGGTGACCCGCGCCGGGCTCCACCACAGAGGACGATCGCCCACGAACTCGGCAAGCTTCTCGAACGCCTCCCGCGCCCGGGGCAGGTCCGGCAGCTCGCGGAACCGGCTCACGGTGTCGTCGGGCGCCGGGCGTACGAGATCGGGCACCGCGCGGGCCCTGGAGAGCGCGACCGGCCGCACGGCGGGCAGCGTGTCGGCGACCAGCGCCCCCATGATCCGGTCGCCCAGCTCGAACGCGTCCAGCACCCGCCCCGCGACCGCTCCCGGTTCCTCGGCCCGCAGGCCCAGGTCGTCGAGGAACTTCACCTCCTCGACCACCGCGTCCACCGCCAGACCGCCGTTCACCTGGTCGATGGCGACGACGAGGAGGTGCGGCTCCTTGCCGTTCTCGTACCGGAACGACAGGGCCGCGAGGGCCTGCTCACCGTACGGGTCCGCCTTGCCGTACCAGCCGCCCTCACACGCCACCCGCCCCATCCGCCGCACCCACCCGGGCAGCGTCGCCACGACGCCGTCAGCGGCCCTCACGTACACGCTCGCCGCCGCCTGGGCCTGAGAGCCCGCCCCGCCCCGAGCATCTGCTCCGAACTCC
Source organism: Nonomuraea sp. NPDC051941 (assembly GCF_044593615.1). Classification (NCBI taxonomy): domain Bacteria; kingdom Bacillati; phylum Actinomycetota; class Actinomycetes; order Streptosporangiales; family Streptosporangiaceae; genus Nonomuraea; species Nonomuraea sp. NPDC051941. The sequence continues at coordinate 305,930 of NZ_JBIUCF010000002.1, read as the reverse complement.
GGGCTCACATCGGACGCGAGACCTTCGCTGGACACGGGTCCTGCATCGGACGCGAGCTGTGCGTCGGATGCTGGGCGTGCGTCGGCAGCCGGGTCGACCGACGCCAGGGCCGCGAGCGCGAGCCGCGCCTCCGTCCTGCCGTCCTCGGACAGTTGCCGCAGGAAGGGTTCTACCTGGTCCGGCTCGAGATCGGCGGCGAGCCGCGCCGCCCACAGCTCGGTCCTCAGCGGCGAGCACCATCGGAGGAGGTCGCGGGCCTGGGCGATCGCTGTGCTGAAGGCTGTCGTGCTCACACTTCGACCGTATCGCCCCGGCCGGCCCTCAGCGCGCGTCGGCACACTGCCCGGTCGCCCGGCCCAGGTCATCGACGCGCGCCGCACACGGCACCTCCACGCGAACGGCCCAGGTGGCCGCATCAGCGGTCCGCGTGCGGGGGCGATGTCCGGCGGGTGTGCGCGAGGCGGCGAGTCAGCTGCGCCGACGGGAGGACGGTGGGGTGGCGCGTCCGTGGCCCCTTGCACGGGTGGTGGGTGTGTCGGAGGGTTGTTGGGGGTGGGACACCGTGGCCCCTCGCGCGGGTGGTTCCGCGGGAGGGGCCGGTGGGGTTGTTGGTGGGTTAGTCGGTGAGGCCCGCCTTGCGGAGGGCTTCGGCCATGGCGCCGGTGGGGGCCGGGCGGTCCTGGCGGCGCTGGCCGCCGCGCTGGCCGTCTCCGCGACCGCGCTGGTCGCCTCCGCCGCCTCCGCCGCGACGGCCGCCGTCCCCACGGCCGCCGTCTCCCCGGCCGCGCTGGTCGTCGCCGCGGCCCTGGGCGCGGTCGCGCTGGCCGCCGTTGCCCTTCCCGTCGCCGCGCCCGCCGTCGCCACGTGCACCGTCACCGCGTGCGCCGTCTCTGCGGCCGCCCTCGCCGCGACCCCCGTCACCGCGGTTGCCCTCTCCGCGGCCGCCGCCTCGGCGGGAGCCGTCGCCCGGGGACTGGGCGGGGGTCTCGTCGTCCAGGCGCAGGGTCAGGGAGATGCGCTTGCGGGGGATGTCGACGTCGAGGACCTTGACTCGGACGATGTCGCCGGGCTTGGCCACGTCACGCGGGTCCTTGACGAAGTTTCGCGACATGGCCGAGACGTGGACCAGGCCGTCCTGGTGGACGCCGATGTCAACGAAGGCGCCGAAGGCGGCGACGTTGGTGACCACGCCCTCCAGGATCATGCCCGAGGACAGGTCGGAGAGCTTCTCGACGCCCTCCTTGAAGACGGCGGTCTTGAAGGCGGGACGCGGGTCGCGGCCGGGCTTCTCCAGCTCGCGCAGGATGTCGGTGACCGTCGGCAGGCCGAACGTCTCGTCGGTGAAGGTCTCGGGCTTCATCGAGCGCAGGGCAGCGGTGTTGCCGATCAGCGACTTGAGGTCGGTCTTGGCCGAGGTGAGGATCCGGCGGACCACCGGGTAGGCCTCCGGGTGCACGCTCGACACGTCGAGCGGGTCGTCGCCCTCGCGGATGCGCAGGAAGCCCGCGCACTGCTCGAACGCCTTGGGCCCGAGCCGGGGCACCTGCTTGAGCGCGGCGCGCGTACGGAAGGGGCCGTTGGAGTCGCGGTGGCGGACGATGCTCTCGGCCAGCGTGGAGCCGATGCCGGACACGCGCGTGAGCAGGGGCGCCGAGGCGGTGTTGACGTCGACCCCGACGGCGTTGACGCAGTCTTCGACCACCGCGTCGAGCGAGCGGGAGAGCTTGGACTCCGCCAGGTCGTGCTGATATTGGCCGACGCCGATGGACTTGGGGTCGATCTTGACCAGCTCGGCCAGCGGGTCCTGGAGCCGGCGGGCGATCGAGACCGCACCGCGCAGGGACACGTCGAGCTCGGGCAGCTCCTGCGACGCGTACGGCGAGGCCGAGTAGACCGAGGCCCCGGCCTCGGAGACGACGATCTTGGTGATCGACGGCATGTGCTTGACCAGGTCACCGGCCAGCTTGTCGGTCTCGCGGGAGGCGGTGCCGTTGCCGATGGCGATCAGCTCGACCCCGTGGCGCTGCGCGAGCGCGCCCAGGACGGCCAGCGACTGGTCCCACTGCCGCTTGGGCTCGTGGGGGTAGATGGTCGCGGTCTCGACGACCTTGCCCGTGGCGTCGATCACGGCGACCTTGACCCCCGTACGCAGACCGGGGTCGAGGCCCATGGTCGCCCGGCTCCCGGCGGGGGCGGCGAGCAGCAGGTCGCGCAGGTTGGCCGCGAAGACCCGCACCGCCTCGTCCTCGGCCGCCTGCCACAGCCGCATCCGCAGGTCGATGCCGAGGTGCACGAGGATGCGGGTGCGCCAGGCCCAGCGCACGGTCTCGCCCAGCCACTTGTCGGCCGGCCGCCCCTGGTCGGAGACGCCGAACCGGGACGCGATGCGCATCTCGTATTCGGGGCTGTCGTCCGGCTCCAGCGCGACCGACAGCACCTCCTCCTTCTCGCCCCTGAACATCGCCAGGATCCGGTGCGAGGGCAGCTTCGTGAACGGCTCGCCGAACTCGAAGTAGTCGGAGAACTTGGCCCCCGCCTCCTCCTTGCCCTCGCGGACCTTCGACACGAGCTGCCCGCGGCTCCAGAGCTGCTCGCGCAGGCCGCCGATCAGGTCGGCGTCCTCGGCGAACCGCTCGATCAGGATCGCCCTGGCCCCCTCCAGCGCCGTGCCCGCGTCGGCCACGCCCTCGGTGACGAAGCCCTCGGCCGTGGCGGCGGGGTCGAGCGTCGGGTCGCCGAGCAGCTGGTCGGCCAGCGGCTCCAGGCCGAGCTCGCGGGCGATCTGCGCCTTGGTGCGCCGCTTGGGTTTGTACGGCAGATAGATGTCCTCGAGCCGGGCCTTGGTCTCGGCCGCCATGATCTGCTCGCGCAGCTCGTCGTCGAGCTTGCCCTGAGACTCGATCGACTCAAGGATCGCCGCCCGCCGCTCCTCCAGCTCGCGCAGGTAGCGCAGGCGCTCTTCGAGCGTGCGCAGCTGCGCGTCGTCGAGGGTGCCGGTGACCTCTTTGCGGTATCGCGCGATGAACGGCACGGTGGCGCCGCCGTCGAGCAGCTCGACGGCCGCCTGCACCTGGCCGTCGCGTACGCCCAGCTCTGCCGCGATCCGCTGGTGAATAGAGAGCACTTGCCTGCCTTTCGATGGTCCCGCCGGTCAATTGTGCAGGACGACGCCGTCTTTCATGACCAGAGTGCGCGCAGGGTGAACGACCACGGCCTCCGCCGCGCCCCCGCACGGCACCACGACCAGGTCGGCCCGGTCGCCCGGGGACAGGCCGTACGACTCCAGCCCGAGCGCGCGGGCGCCGCCGTAGGTGGCGGCCTCCAGCGCCAGCTCGATGTCCTCGTCCCTGCGGAACGTGCTGCGGTAGGCGACGTGCATCGCCCGCTCCAGCATGTCGCCGCTGCCGTAGGGCCCCCACAGGTCGCGGATGCCGTCGTGGCCGCAGGCGACGGTGACGCCCGCGGCCCGCAGCTTCTTGATCGGTGGCACGGGGAAGCTGTAGACGGCCGCGGTCGCGATGGCGACGCCCGCCTCGGCGAACCCCTGGACCAGGCGGTCCTGGTAGGCGTCGTCGAGCTGGCCGAGCGCGTACGCGTGGCTGACCGTCACCCGGCCGCCCAGCCCAAGCGCCCTGGTGCGCTCGGTGATGAGCTCGAGCTCCCACCCGCCGAGCGAACCGCCGTCGTGCAGATGGAGGTCGAGGTGGGCGCCGTAGCGCTCGGCCAGGCCGAAGACCAGGTCGAGGTGGCGTACAGGGTCGCGGTCGATGCCCGCCGGGTCGAGGCCGCCGACCGCCTCCACGCCGCTCTTCAGCGCCTCTTCGAGCAGCTCGGCCGTGCCGGGGTTGATCAGCACGCCGTGCTGGGGGAAGGCCACCTGCCGAACGTCGACGGGGGAGGAGGCGGCCGCTTCGAGCACGGCCTCCACGCCCCGCAGCCCCACCTGGGGGTCGATGTCGGTGTGGGTGCGGACGTGGGCCGTGCCCGCCGCGTTCATGCGCGCCAGTAGCGCGCCGATCCGCTCGGCGCTCGGCACGCCCAGCTCCGCGCGGCGGCCGAGGTCGTTTCCGATGCGCCCGGCCAGCGTGTCGTCGGCCGAGTGGGGCACCCACGGGCCGCCGTAGAGGGTCTTGTCGAGGTGACAGTGCGCCTCGACGAGACCGGGCAGCACGAGCTGCCCGGCGATGTCGACGATCCGGGCGCCCGGCGCCTCGACGCCTGGGGCGACGAGGTGGATCCGGCCGTCACGGACGAGGATGTCGGCGGGGGCGTCGCGCCCCCAGGGGTGCCCGCCGCGGAGCAGCACGTCGGTCATGGCAAGCACCCTAAACGGCGATGCCGACGATTTCCGCCTCCCGGCCGGGATCGGCCGAGACTGGTCACGTTCACGGGCGGCGCCGCGCGAAAGATCTTGCCGTTTCTCGGCCGCGACCGGTCGCGTTAAGTCACATTCAGTCACGGACGGTCGCGTTCAGTCCCTGCGGGCCGCGAAAAGCTCCACGTGGTAGCAGTATCGGCAGCGGTAGGCGTCGATCTCCCACTTCGGCCGGCCCATCAGCTTGGCGCCCCCGAAGATCCCGCGCTCCAGCGCGCCCTCGACCCATCTGGCGAAGCCCGGAGAGTTCTCGCCCGAGTCTCGGATGAACCCGGCCTCGAGCCCCTCCTCACCGCAGTGCGTACAGTGTAAGTTCGGCATGCCTATACAGGTTAGTCAATCTCGTCCAGGTGGGAGATGTTCGCCACGTCGGCCGACTCGGCGCTCGGCCGTCCCGCCAGCCAGGCGTCGAGGATCTCGTCGAGCACCACCTCGGACGTGAGCCGCAGGCTGAGCGCCAGCACGTTGGCGTCGTTCCACTTCCTGGCCCCGTCGGCCGTGTAGGCGTCCACGCACAGCGCCGCTCGGATCCCGGGCACCTTGTTCGCCGCGATCGAGGCGCCTGTGCCGGTCCAGCAGCAGACCACCGCCTGGTCGGCCCGCCCCTCGCGCACGTCGCGGGCGGCCAGCTCGGAGGCCCACGCCCAGTCGTCGCGCTCCTCCTCGCTGAGCGCGCCGTGGGTGACCACCTCGTGTCCCCGCCTGCGCAGCTCCGACACGACCCGCTCGGCCACCCCGTCCTTGCTGTCGGCGGCCACCGAAATCCGCATGTGCCCTCCCGTTCCGACCTCAGATGTATCAAGGGCCGCGGCCCAGGCGCCAGCACATGCCCTGGACTGGCTAAATGAGATGAAGTGTGCTTGGTTGTGTCGCCATATGAATATTGACGAGAGCGATATTCCGGCGCTCGCCCGCGGGTGCGCCGTCCTGGGCACCGGGGGCGGTGGTGACGTGCGTACCGGATCGCTGGCGGCGATCGGGGCCGTCCGCGAGTACGGCGAGGTCCCGCTGATCGGCCTGGACGACCTGGACGACGACGCGCTGATCGTGCCGCTGTCGGGCATCGGGGCTCCGACCGTGAGCCACGAGATGATCCACAGCGCGGACGAGCCCAAGCGCATCGCCGAGGAGATCGAACGCCTCTTCGGCCGTCCCCCGAGCGCGATCATGTCCTCCGAGATCGGCGGCTCCAACGGGGTCGCGCCCGTCGCCTGGGCCGCCCGGCTCGGCCTGCCGCTGCTCGACGCCGACGGCATGGGGCGGGCGTTCCCCGAGGTCCAGATGGTGTCGATGTACGTGGCGGGGCTCCCGGCCGACCTGGTGATCATGTCTGACATCGTCGGGAATGTGGTGACCATCCGCCCCGTCGACGGCCTCTGGTCGGAACGGCTTGCCAGGGCCGTCTGCGTGGCCGCGGGCTCGTCCGCGCTGATGGCCGACTACGTGCTCACCACCGTACGGGCCAGAGGCGCGGTCATCGAGGGCACGGTGACCCGCGCCATCGAGATCGGCAGGGCCACGGAGGGCGCGGCGGACCCGCTCGGCGCGCTCCAGGGGAGCCTGGGCGCCGCCCGGCTGATCACCGGCAAGCTGACGGACGTGGAGCGGCGCACCACGGGCGGGTTCGTCCGGGGGACGGCCACGATCGAGGGCACCGGCGAGGACCGGGGCCGCCGCCTCACCCTGGAGCTGCAGAACGAGAACCTGGTCGCCCTGGAGGACGGCCGGGTGCGGGCCATCGTGCCCGACCTCATCACCGTCGTGGACACCGAGACGGCCGCCGCCGTCCAGACGGAGGGGCTCAGGTACGGCCAGCGCGTCACCGTGCTCGCCTGGCCGTGCGACCCGCTCTGGCGCACCCCCAAGGGCCTGGAGACGGCCGGGCCCCGGGCGTTCGGCTACGACCTGGACCACGTTCCCGTCGAGGAGCTGACGGCGCATGGCTGACCTGCGGGTGGGGATCGACGTCGGCGGCACGAACACGGACGCGGTGGTGCTCGACGCCGACGGCAGGGTGATCGCCAATGCCAAGCGGCCGACCACGCCGGACGTGACGGAAGGGCTGCGGGCCGCCCTGGACGCGGTGCTCGCCGAGCTGGGGAATGAGCAGGACCGGATCGGCCGGGTCATGCTCGGCACCACGCACGCGACCAACGCCCTCCTCGAGCGGCGCAACCTCGGCCGCGTCGCCGTGCTGCGGCTCGGCGCGCCCGCCACCACCTCTGTCCCGCCGCTGTCCGGCTGGCCCGGCGACCTGCGTGCGGCCGTCTCGGCGGGGGAGGCGATCGTGCCCGGCGGCCACTACGTGGACGGCCGCGAGATCGGCCCGCCGGGGCTCGACGCCGTGCGCCGCTTCCTGGACGGCCTGGAGGCCGACGCCGTGGCGGTCACCGGCGTGTTCAGCCCGGCCAGCGGCGATCACGAGCGCGTCGTCGAGGAGCTGATCAAGGCCGAGTACGGCCTGCCGGTCTCGGTGAGCCACGAGATCGGCTCGCTCGGGCTGCTGGAGCGCGAGAACGCCACCGTGCTCAACGCCGCCCTGTACGGCGTCGCCGCCCACGTGACCGAGGCCCTGGTCACCGCGCTGGCCGAACGGGGCCTGGGCGCGAAGCCGTACCTGGCGCAGAACGACGGCACGCTCATGACGCTGGAGCACGCCGCCCGGCTGCCGGTCTCCACGATCGGCTCGGGTCCGGCGAACTCCCTGCGCGGCGCCGCATACCTGTCGGGGGTGGCGGACGCGATCGTGGTGGACGTCGGCGGCACCTCCACCGATCTCGGCGTGCTGGTGGGCGGCTTCCCGAGGGAGTCGGCGGCGGCGGTCGAGATCGGCGGGGTGCTGACCAACTTCCGCATGCCCGACATCCTGGCCATCGCGCTCGGCGGCGGCACGGTCGTCCGCAATCCGGGCATCGGCCCCGACTCGGTGGGTTACCGGATCGTCGAGGAGGCGCTCGTGTTCGGCGGCTCCACGGTGACGATGACCGACGCGGCCGTGGCGGCGGGCCGGACCCCGGACGAGGCGGCCGGGTGGCGCGAGCGCCTCGAGGCCGCCGTCCGGGCGCGCGACTCGGGTGACATGTCGGAAAGAATGGCAGACACCCTGCAAAGAGCGGTGGCCGTCGCAGACCAGATGATCATCGATGCCGTGGACCGGATGGCGCTCGGCAAAACGGACAGACCCCTGGTCGCGGTGGGTGGCGGGGCCTTCCTGCTGCCCGACGCCATCCCCGGCGCGAGCCGGGTCGTCCGCCCCGAGCACGCCGAAGTGGCCAATGCCGTGGGCGCCGCCATCGCACTCGCGAGTGGCAGAGTGGATACGATCTTGCCTGCGGGAGATAGCCGGTCAAAAGCGATCGAAAGGGCCAAGGAGGAGGCGGCGGCGCGAGCCGTCGCGGCGGGGGCGGATCCCTCCGGCGTAGAGATCGTGGACCTCCTCGAGGTGCCGCTGAGCTACCTCTCCGAGCCCGCCGTGCGGGTACACGTCAAAGCAGCCGGACCACTCGCCCGGTGACAGACCGAAAGGATCCCCCCCTCATGAGCTGGCACAAGCGTCTGCTCGTCGCCGGGGTCACCGGTGTCCTGGCCTTGACCGCATCCGCGTGCGCGGGCGGTCAGGTGCGCGGGGCCGGCGGAACCCCCAAGCCGGCCGAGAGCAGCGGCAGCAGCCAACCGGCGGCCTCCCCGGCCGCGCAGGCCAACGACAGCACGTTCGTGTACGTGCCGAACCTCGACGTGGTCACCGACTGGGACCCCGCGACCTCGTACTCCAACGAGATCGTCGCCATGCAGAACATCTACGAGGGCCTGACCAGGTACAACTCCCAGGAGAAGAAGGCCGAGCCGCGCCTGGCCACCGAGTGGACCTCGGCGAACGAGGGCAAGGAGTGGACGTTCAAGCTGCGGCAGGGCGTCAAGTTCCACTCCGGCGCCGCGCTCGACGCCGAGGCCGCCAAGAAGGCCATCGAGCGGACGATCGAGAAGAAGGGCGGCGCCGCCTACATCTGGGACGCGGTCAAGACGATCGACGCGGTGGACGCGTCCACGCTGAAGTTCACGCTCAAGTACGCCACCCCGCTCGACCTCGTGGCCTCCTCCGGCTACGCGGCCTACATCTACGACGTGAACGCCGTGGACAAGGACGGCAAGTCGGACGCCGGCACCGGCCCGTACACGATCGACTCCTGGCAGAAGGGCAAGGAGACCGAGCTCACGCTGAAGGCGTACGAGGGCTACTGGGGCGGCTGGAAGCCGGAGCAGTACAAGAAGGTCGCCTACCGCGTCACCCCCGAGATCACCACGGCCTGGCAGCTGCTGCAGAAGGGCGAGGTCAACTTCGTCCAGCGGCTGAACCCGCAGCTCTTCCAGCAGGCCGGGACGACCCCGAACGTGCAGACCTCCGCCTCGCCGTCGTTCCAGAACCTGCTGGTGCTGTTCAACACCGCGAGCGGGCCGGCGAAGGACGTCAGGATCCGGCAGGCCCTGCAGTACGCGATCGACTACGACGGCCTGGTGGCGGCGCTGAAGGGCTCCGGCCAGAAGGCCAACGGCCTGGTGCCGCAGGGGCTGCTCGGCCACGCCAACGACATGGAGCCCAAGCAGGACCTCGCCAAGGCGCAGGCGCTGCTCGCCGAGGCCGGCTACGGCCCGGACAACCCCGAGCTCAAGCTCACCATGACCTACGCGCAGGGCGACGACGACCAGAAGCTGCTGGTCACGCTGCTCAGCTCGGCGCTGAAGGGCATGAACGTGACGCTGCAGGCCAAGCCGATGACCTGGAGCGCGCAGTGGGACCTGGGCAAGAAGCAGGGCCAGGACATCTTCGTCATGTACTGGTACCCGGACTATCCGGACGCCTACTCCTGGTACGTCAACGTGTTCAAGAGCGCCGACAAGCCGCAGTTCAACCTGTCGTACCTGAAGGACTCCGCCATCGACTCGGCGATCGACGCGCTGCCGCAGCTCACGGCCACTGACCAGCTCAAGGCCGACCAGGCGTACAAGGACCTGCAGAAGAAGATCATCCAGGACCAGGCGGCGGTGGCCGTGCCGTACGTGCAGACCTACCAGCGCGCGCTGACATCCGACGTCGAGGGATACGTGGACAACCCCGCCTATCCGAACGTGGTCTTCTTCTACGACCTCAAGAAGCGCGCAAGCTGACGATGTCGCGTTATCTGACCCGCCGGCTCGGCCAGGCCCTCCTGGTCGTGTCCGGCGTGGTCGTGCTCACGTTCGTCGTGATGCGGCTGGTGCCGGGGGATCCGGCGGTCGCGTTCGCCGGGCCGAAGGCCACGCCCGAGGAGCTCGCGGCGGCGCGCACGCGGTTCGGGCTCGACGACCCGATCCCCGTGCAGCTCCTCAACTACGTGCGCGACCTGCTCACCGGCGACTGGGGCGTCAGCCTGCGCACCCGGCAACCGGTGCTCGACGACCTCTACGTGGCGTTCCCCGCCTCGCTGGAGCTGGTCGGCACGGCCCTGCTCATCGCGGTCGTCGTGGGCATTCCGGTCGGAGTGCTCGCCGCCCGCTATAAGGCGAAATTTCCGGATCTGGGGGTTCGGGTCGGCAGCATGCTGGCCGTCTCCGTCCCCGTCTTCTGGCTGGCCCTGGCCCTCCAGACGGTCTTCGCCAGCAACCTCGGCTGGTTCCCGACCGCGGGCGAGTACGACTCCTCGCTCGACACCACCAGCCCGCTCACCCTCTGGACGAACATCACGATCGTCGACGCCCTCATCACCGGCAACTGGCCCATCTTCACCAGCACGCTCCAGCACCTGGTGCTGCCCGCGCTGGTCGTGGCCGCCTACCCCACGGGCGTGATCGCCCAGATGACCAGGGCGGCGCTCATCGAGGAGTCCGGCCAGGACCACACCAAGCTGGAGCGGGCGCTCGGCTTCGGCGAGACGTCCATCCTGACCAGGTTCGCCCTCAGGCCCGCCCTGAACCCGGTCCTGTCGCTGATCGCCCTGGTCTTCGCGTACGCGATCGTCAACGGCTTCCTCGTCGAGGCGGTCTTCAACTGGCCCGGCCTGGGCCGCTACGCCGCCGAGTCGATCAAGTCGCTGGACACCCCGGCCATCGCGGGGGTCACGCTCCTGGTGGCCCTGGTGTACGTGCTGGCCAACCTGGTCGTGGACATCCTCCAGGGCTTCGTCGACCCGCGAGCGAGGGCCCGATGACGAGCGTCGAGGCGCCGCTGCGGCGCACCTTCCTGCCCAGGATCCCCGACAGGTTCGCCGCGTTCGGGGCGGTGCTCATCGTGCTGGTCGTCCTGGCCGCGATCCTGGCGCCGTGGCTCGCGCCGTACCCGGTGGACCAGGTCAAGCCGCTGGAGAACCTGCAGCCGCCGAGCGCCGCGCACTGGTTCGGCACCGACCAGGTCGGCCGGGACGTGCTCACCAGAGTCCTGTACGGCGGCCGCACCTCCCTGTTCATCGCCGTGGCCGTGCTGGCCGTGTCGGCGGTGATCGGGGTCACGCTCGGCGTGGTCGCCGGGTACGCCGGCGGCTGGATCAGGGACGTGATCATGCGGATCACGGACATCTTCCTGGCCTTCCCCGCGCTGCTGCTCTCCCTGGCCCTGGCCGTGGTGCTCCAGCCCAGCGTGAACACGGTCATCCTGGCCATCGCCGTGACCTGGTGGCCCTGGTACACCCGGCTGGCGGCCTCCGTGGCGGCCTCGATCGCCACCCGCAGCTACGTGGACGCCGCCCGGTGCCTCGGCGTGCCCGCGCCGCTGATCATCCTCAGGCACGTCCTCCCGAACTCGCTCACGCCCGTCCTGGTCCAGCTCTCGCTCGACGCGGGCGGCGTGATCCTGACCTCGGCGGCGCTGTCGTACCTGGGGCTGGGCGCGCAGGAGCCGACGGCGGAGTGGGGGCTCATGGTGCAGCAGGGGCAGACGCTCTTCACCACGAACTGGTGGGTGGTCACGTTCCCCGGCCTGGCGATCCTGGTGACGGCGTTCGCGTTCAACGTCCTGGGTGAGGGGCTGCGCAACGCGCTGGACCCGCGAAGGGCGGTCAGATGATCGAGGTGCGCGACCTCCGGGTGCGCTACGGCGGGCGCGTCGTGGCCGACGTGCCGGAGCTGGACGTGCGCGAGGGCGAGTGCGTCGCGATCGTGGGGGAGAGCGGCTCGGGCAAGTCGACCACGCTGATGTCGCTGCTGGGCCTCACCCCAGATGCCGAAATTTCAGGTCATGTACGGGTGTGCGGCGTCGACGTGCTCACGGCGTCACCCCGCAGGCTCCGCGAGATCCGGGGCGCCAGGGTGGCACTCGTGATGCAGTCGCCGCAGGCGGCCCTCAGCCCGGCCACCCGCCTCGGCGTCCTGATGCGCCGCGCCCTCAAGCTCCACGGCGTCGGCAAGCCCGCGGGCCCACGCCCCGGCCCGAAGGACGGCCCCTCTTCTTCTCCGAAGGACAGCACCCCTCCACAACCCGCAGCCGGGAAGGGACGGCTGGAGGAGATCATGGGGGAGGCCGTGGAGGCGGTCATGCTCGACCGCGAGATCCTGCGCCGCTACCCCCACGAGATCTCCGGCGGCCAGGCCCAGCGCTTCGCGATCGCGCTGGCCATCGCCCTGGGCGCCGAGGTGATCCTCGCCGACGAGCCCACGAGCGCGCTGGACGTGACCGTGCAGGCCGAGGTGGTCGGTGTCCTGCGCAGGCTGCGGGAGGAGCGAGGGCTGGCGCTCCTGCTCGTCTCCCACGACCTGGCCCTGGTCTCGACGATCGCCGACCGGGTGCTGGTCATGAAGGACGGCGCGGTGGTGGAGTCGGGGCCGGCCGCGCGGGTGCTGGCCGAGCCGTCCCATCCGTACACGCGCGAGCTGCTGGAGGCGCTGCCGTGACCATGCTCAGGGCCGAGCGCGTGACGCTCGGCTACGGCCGCACCCCGGTCGTGCACGACGTGACCCTGGACATCACCGAGGGCGGCGTCGGGCTGATCGGGGAGAGCGGCTCGGGCAAGACGACCCTGGCGCGCGCGTTCCTGGGCCTCCTCACCCCCATGTCCGGAAATATCTGGTACGGCGACCAAACGCTGAAAAAAGCGGACATGCGGAAGTTCCGGAAAGATGTCCAGCCCGTGTTCCAGGCCGAGGCCCTCGACCCCAGGATGCGCATCGGCGCCTCCGTCGCCGAGGCCCTGCCGCGCGCCGCGCGAGGCCGGGTCAAGAACCTCCTCGAACAGGTTGGCCTGGATCCCGAGCTGGCCACCCGCCGCCCCCACCAGCTCTCCGGCGGCCAGCGCCAGCGCGTGGTGATCGCCAGAGCCCTGGCGGTGAACCCCCGCCTGCTCATCCTGGACGAGCCCACCAGCGCGCTCGACGTCACCGTCCAGGCCAGGATCCTCGACCTGCTGGCCTCCCTTGACACCGAGCGCCTGCTCATCACCCACAACCTCGCCGTCGTGGACCGGCTGTGCCGCACCGCGCACGTGCTCTTCGCGGGCCGCGTCGTCGAGTCGGGGCCGACGGCCGAACTCCTCGCGAAGCCGGCCCACCCCTACACGCGGGCCCTGCGCGACGCCGTGCCGAAGCTGGGCGGCGCCCCGCCCGTGGCCAAGGGCAGGACGGAGGCCGTGCCCGCCCCGACCGGCTGCCCGTTCCGGCTGCGTTGCCCGCTGGCCGCGCCGGAGTGCGAGCAGCCGCCCGCGCTCAGGGACCTGGAAGGCCGCCAGGTCGCCTGCCACCGCGCCGAGGACGTGCTGCTCAGCTGACGAGGTTCTTGAGGTGGGCGCAGAGGTCGCCCGAGAGCTTGCCCATCAGCCGGGACAGCTCCGCCCGGTCCTCCGCCGACCAGTCCGTGAGCGCACCCTCGAACAACTCGGTGGTCACCCGGCGGCACCTGCTCGCCACCTCGGCCCCCTCCTCGGTCAGCGCGATGCGCCAGGCCCTGCCGTCGTCGGGGTCGCGTACCCGCTCGACCAGCTTGCGCTGCTCCAGCGAGGCGACGTGCCTCGTCACGTGAGGGCTCTCCACCTGCAGCGCCTCGGCGATCGCGCCGATCCTGCGCGGCTCGGGCGCGTCCAGCAGGTGGACGAGGATCTTCACGTCGGGCCGGTCGAGCCGGACGCCGGCGGCCTCGGTCAGGCGCTCGTGCGTCTTGGCGCGGTTCAGCGCGTCCACGACTGAGCGGAACGCCGACACCGTCCTGTTGAGATCTTCGTCCATAACCGATTTGCTTACCTAACTTACGTATGTATTATCTTGCCCTGTTACTTACCTAAGTTAGCCAAAGGAGCCGACATGGCGACAGTCGTCGCGTCCGCGGCACGTACGACGTCCACCAGAAGTCCGTGGCCCGGGGTGGTCGCGCTGGCTTTCGCGGCCTCCATCGCCGCACTTCAGAACACCGCCGTGGTCCCATTGCTTCCCGTGCTGCAGCGGGAGCTGCACGCCCCGCTCTCCTCCGTGACCTGGACGCTCACGCTGAGCCTCCTGGTCGCGGCGGTGGCCACGCCGCTGCTGTCGCGCTTCGGCGACATGTACGGCAGGCGCCCCATGATCCTCGGCGCCCTGGGCCTCCTGGTGGTCGGCTCGGTCATGGCCGCGCTGGCGCCCTCGCTGACCTGGTTGATGGTGGCGAGGGTGCTCCAGGGAGCCGTGGCCGCGCTGGTGCCGTTGTCGATCGGGGTGGCGCGCGACGTGCTGCCCAGGGAGCAGCTGGCCACCGGCATCGGGGTGATCAGCGCGACGATGGGGTTCGGCAGCGGCGGCGGGATGATCCTGGCCGGGCTCGCTTCCGGCGACTTCCACCTGGTCTTCTGGATCACGGCCGGCATCTCGCTGGTGGCCGTCGCGATCGTGGCCCTGCTCGTGAAGGACAGCGCCCCGGTGGGCCCCAAGGGCCGTCCCGACCTGGCCGGCGCGGCGCTGCTGACCGCCTGGCTGGTCGCGCTCCTGCTGGGCATCAGCGAGGGCGGCTCGTGGGGCTGGACCTCGCCGGGCGTGCTCGGCCTGTTCGCCGCCGCGGCGGCGCTGGCGGCGGTCTGGGTCGCGGTCGAGCGCCGGGTGGCCGAGCCGCTGGTGGAGATGGCGATGCTGGTCCACCGGGGCACGGTCGGCGCGACGGTGGCCTCGATGCTGCTCGGGTTCTCGTTCTTCACCCTCATGACGGGCACGTCCAGCTTCGCCCAGGTGCCGGTGGAGACCGGTTACGGCTTCGGCGCCTCCACCCTCCAGGTGGGCTTCTTCCTGCTGCCGAGCACGATCTTCATGCTGGTCATCTCGCTGTTCGCGGGCCGGATCATGCGCCGCTTCCAGGCCTCGTCCATGGTGGCGGCGGGGTCGGCGGTCACGGGCCTGGCGGGGCTGTGGCTCGTGGTCGCGCACACCAGCCCGGCCCACCTGTACGTGGCGACCTCACTGATGGGTATCGGCCTCGGCATCGGCTACGCGGCGCTGGGCACCATGGCCGTGGAGCACGTGGACCCGGGCAAGACGGCCCTCGCGGCAGGCGTGAACGCGCTCGTACGCATCGTCGGCGGCAGCACGGCCGGCGCGGCCATCGCCGCCATCCTGGCCGCCCAGCCGGGCGTGGGCGGCTACCAGTGGGTCTTCGGGACGGCAGCCGTTGCCGGGGCCACGGCCGCGCTCTTCGCGGCCGTGTACGGGCGGCTCAACCGCGCGACGGTCACAGCGCCTTCAGGCCGCTGATCACCTCGAGCAGCACCTTCGCGTCGGGTGCGGGGGGCGGGTGCTCGACCTGCACGAGCTGCTGCGCGTGCAGGTCACCGACCAGCACCCGTACCACGCCGATGGGCAGGTTCAGCTCGGCCGCGACGTCCACGAGCCGGGTCGGTTTGGTGCACTTCTGCATGATGATCAGATGCTCGGGGCCCAGGCCCATCGGCGGCGCCAGGCCACCGGCCGTGATGATCACCGCGATGAGGTCGATGGCCTCGCTCGCGGGGACCGTACGGCCCCGGGTCAGTAGGTAGGCCGGGACGATAGGACCGGCGTCCTCGTCCAGCCAGCGTTCGTCACTCACTTCGCACCACCCGCATGGGTCGAGCGGGTTCCTTCACGTGGGCCTCCGGTTCGGGCTCTGCCACGTGCTCTTCCGGGATCAACACGATCGCGGTGGTCCCTCCATATGGTGAACCGCGTAACGTCACGCGGATGTCGTGCCTGGCGGCCAGGCGGGAGACGACGAAAAGGCCGAGCCGGTCGCTGTCGGCCAGGTCGAACTCCGGTGGGCTGGCCAGCCGCTCGTTGAGTTCGGCCAGCTCCTCTGCGCTCATCCCGAGCCCGCGGTCCTCGACCTCGAAGGTGAAGCCGCGGGCCGCCACCTCGCCGCGCACGATGACCGGAGTGTGCTTCGGCGAATAGACGGTGGCGTTCTCGATGAGCTCGGCGATCAGGTGGATCACGTCGCCGACCACGGGCCCGGCCAGGCGCTGGCCGGACATCGGCTCGACGGTGACCCGCTGGTAGTCCTCCACCTCGGCCGACGCGCCGCGGGCCACGTCGAGCAGCGGCACCGGCCGGCTCCAGCCGCGGCCGGGGGTGGCGCCCGACAGGATGATCAGGCCCTCGGCGTGGCGGCGCATGCGGGTGGTCAGGTGGTCGAGCTTGAACAGGTCGTCCAGCGCGTCGGGGTCGGTGGCCCGGTGCTGCATGTCCTGCAGCTGGATGCGCTGGCGGTGCAGCAGGGTCTGGCTGCGCCTGGCCAGGTTGCGGAACACGTGCCCGACGCCCTCGCTGAGCTGCGCCTGCCCGACCGCGGCCTCGACGGCCGTCTGCTGGACGGTGGAGAACGCCTGGCCCACGTCGTCGATCTCGACCGTGGTGCTCGCCACGGACAGCTCCGGCATCTCGACCTTCTCGCCCTTGCGGAGCTTGGCGACCACGTGGGGGAGCCGTTCCTGGGCCACCTCCAGCGCGGCGAGCCGGAGCGCGCCCAGCTCCTTCGACAGCCGGTTGCCCATGCGCAGCGAGAACGCGATCGACACGACCACCAGCCCCAGCGTCGCGCCCGCCAGCAGGAGCGCCCGGGACAGCACCTGGTCGGCGATCGGCTCGGTCCGCGTGTTCAGCACCGCGCTGGCCCGCATCAGCGCTTCCTGGAACGACTTGGACAGCCCCTCCGTGAGGGTGAGCCAGCTCCGCGGCGCCTTCCCGGCGATGATCTGGTCCTCCATGATCCGCAGCCGTTGGTAGGCGGGGGAGGTGATCAGCGCCACCTGCTGGTCGCGCAGGCTCGGGTCGAGCTCGTTGAGCGACTGGTCGACCAGGAAGCGCCGGTTGCCGACGAGCTCCGTGAACAGCCGGCGCTCGGCGGGCTGGGTCGGCCCGAACGCGACGGCCTGTTCCCTGGTCAGCAGCTCCTTGGCGTACCCGAGGTCGATGACGATGCGCGACTGCTCGTAGATCGGGATGTCGTCGATCAGCGCGACCCGCTTGTGCAGGCCGAAGAGCGTGTCGTTGATCGCGCTGTAGGCCTCGACGGTGTGCAGACGGTCGGACAGGCCCGTGTCGATCTCGCCTCGGATCGCATCGAGCCTGTCGAGTTGCGTGTACACCGCGTCCACCTGTGTGCGGATCTCTTCCGATCGGTCCTTGGATGTGCTGGAGAGCTGCCTGAACGCGTCACTGGCGGCATCGGTGCGGGTGCGCTGCGCGGCGACGGCGGACTTGTCCCCCGAGTTACGCAGGAGCCTGGCCGAGACTAGACGTTCACGCTGGATCTCGCTGATCAGTTTGTACGCGGGAAGACGGAGGTTCGTCCAGAGTGTCTTGTATTGACGCAGCTCCAAGCTCTCGGTGGCGGTGACGGCGGTAATGACCCCCCACAAGACCACCATGGAGGCCAGTGGCACGAGTAGTAGTCCGATGATCTTCATGCGGATCGTTCGGCTACGACCCATGACACCTCATTCCGGTCGGTCCCCTGCTGGCAACCCCGGACGGGACAAGCCCAGAGAATAGCAATTGGATCATCAAAATGCCCAATTTTTCGGGACTTTTGGACACCTGGGCCTTGATCCCATCGATCTTGGAGTAGGTTTCCCGAGTACATCGCCGACAGAGGGAGATGCGTTGCGCCGTCGTCTCGCAGCGGCCGCCGCGCTCTTACTCCTCGCGGCCTGCTCGCCGCCTCCGGAGCCCCCGCAGGCGCCGTCCGGGCAGTCCCCGTTCGTCTATGTCGAGAACCTGGACGTCGTCACCGAGTGGGATCCCTCCAAGTCCTACTCCAACGAGATCGTCGCCCTCCAGAACATCTACGAGACGCTCACCTTCTGGAACCCGGTCACCAAGAAGTCCAGCCCCAGGCTGGCCACGTCGTGGCGCTCGTCGCCCGACGGCCGGACGTGGACGTTCAACCTCCGCACCGGGGTGACCTTCCACACCGGCAGGCCCCTGGACGCCGCGGCGGTCAAGTCGTCGGTCGAGCGCACCATGAGCGCCAAGGCGGGCGCCTCCTACATCTGGGACGCCGTCTCGTCCATCAGGGTCGACGGGCCCACGACGGTGACGTTCGCGCTGAAGTACCCGGTCCCGCTGGACCTGGTGGCCTCCTCCACGTACGCGGCCTACATCTACGACACGCAGGCGGCGCCCGACCTCGGGAAGTTCTTCGCGTCGGGCAGGGACGCGGGCTCGGGGCCGTACACGGTGACGAAGTGGCAGAAGGGCAAGGAGGACGAGCTCACGCTCAGCGCGTACGACAAGTACTGGGGAGGGTGGGGCCGGCCGCACTACAACACGGTGAAGTTCCGCGTCGTGCCCGATCCCGACAGGGCGTGGCGGCTGCTGCAGCGCGGCGAGGTGAGCTTCGTGGCGCGGCTGAACCCGCGCCTGTTCGCCGCCGCCTCGACCGCGCCGGGCGTGCGCACCTCCGAGCGGGCGTCGTTCCAGACGGCGATGCTGCTGTTCAACACCGCGAACGGCCCCATGAAGGACGTACGCGTGCGCCGCGCGGTGCAGAAGGCCGTCGACTACCAGGGTCTGGTCAAGGACCTGAAGGGCGCGGTCTCACCGGCCAGCGGCATCATCCCCGAGGGGCTCATGGGGTACGTGCCGGGCCGCGTCCCCCGGCAGGACCTGGCGGGCGCGGCGCAGCTGCTGAACAGGGCGGGGTACGGCCCCGGCGGCCGGCCGCTCCGGCTGCGGCTGACGTACGGGGAGGGCGACACCGACTGGCACCTGCTCGCCACGAAGCTCACCGCCGCCCTCAAGCCGCTCAACGTGACGATCGACGCCAGGGCGATGCCCTGGACCGCCCAGTGGGAGCAGGGCAAGAAGCGCGGCCAGGACATCTTCGTCATGTACTGGTGGCCCGACTACGCCGACGGGTACTCCTACTTCGGCAACGTCTTCCACAGCGGGAACCCGCCCGTGTTCAACCTGGCCTACCTGCGCGACCAGGGCCTGGACGCGCTGCTCGACACCGTGCCTGAGCTGACCGTGACCGACCGGCCGGCGGCGCAGCGGGCGTACGAGCAGGCCACGAAGCGGGTGCTCGACCAGCGGGCGGCCGCGGCGATGCCGTGGGTGGTCAACTACCAGCGGGCCTACCAGGGCGCGGTGCAGGGCTACAACGACAACCCGGCCTACCCGGACGTGGTCTTCGTCTACGACCTACGCCCCTCGGGCTGATTGGTCTCGATCCTTTCGCGCAGCCGGACCTTGATCTCCTCGGGCGTGTAGGCCCGGCGGCGGCGCTCGGCGCGCGCGATCACCACTCCCGTGGCCGCCACGCCCATGATTCCCGCCAGACCGAGCATCTTCCACCAGCGCATGTGCCTAGGCTAACGGTGTGCTGACTCTCGACGAGGCCGTAAGGGTGACGAGGACCGGCGATCTGTGGATTTTCCGCGGGCGCTCGGTCCCCGACCGCGCCATCCAGACGATGACCAACAGCCCGGTCAACCACGTGGGCATGGCGATCGTGGTCGAGGACCTGCCGCCGATGATGTGGCACGCCGAGCTGGGCAAGTCGCTGATCGACCTGTGGTCGGGCACGCACCAGCGCGGGGTGCAGCTGCACGACCTGCGCGACGCGGTGACCACGTGGGTCGGCCGCTACGGCCAGCGGCCCTGGCTGCGCCAGCTCGAGCCGGAGGCGACGCCCGAGATGGAGGACGCGGCCCTGCGCACGGTGGCCCGGCTCGACGGCACCCCGTTCCCCTCCACCGCCCGCCTGGCCGCCCGCTGGGCCAGGGGACGGCTGCCGCGACGGGGCCGCCGCCAGGAGACGCTGGAGAGCGCGTACTGCGCCGAGGTGGTGGCGGTCACGTACGAGGAGATGGGCCTGCTGCCCGGCGGTCGCCGGCCCAACTGGTACGACCCGGGGAAGTTCTGGAGCGGCGACGACCTGGAGCTGCTGATGGAGCGCCGGCTCGGCAACGAGATCACCGTGGGCGTCGAACGTCCGTGAGCTACGGCTCCGCGCCGGCCACGACGGCCAGCAGCGCGTCCGCGTGGCACTCCTGATCGGGGTCGCACCAGCAGGCCAGGTCCTTGCCGCGCAGCTCGCGGCGGGCCCGCTCGACGAGCTCGGGGTGCTCGCGGAGGTGGGCCAGGTAGAGCTCGATCACCTGGGACCGCTGGTGGACCCGGCCGCCGCAGACCCGGCAGCCCTTCTCCGACAGGCTGTGCGGGTTGGCGAACGGGCTGCGCCGGTGACCGGGGAACTCGCGCCCGACGTACTCGGCGCCCTCGGGCACGCGGCCGTGGAACCGGTCGCCCTCGACCTTGACGCGGTGTGCCATGGGTTTTAGACCTCCGCCGCGGCGGCCACGTTCATGCGCGCGATCTCCGGCGGCTCATTTCGCGAAGGCCAGCTGGTCGTTCTCGCGGGACACGACGGTCAGGACGAACGGCTGTCCCGGGCCCCCGGGAAAGGTGATCCGGATCCGGTCGGCTCCCTGACGCTCCCAGTGGCCGACGATCTTCCTGGGCCGGTCGTCCGGCCCGGGAAGCCACTCGACGAAGGTGCCGTCGGAGTGGAACTCCATCCCGCGCCGGGGCCGCCGCGAAGGCCGGAACGCGAAATCGTCCGGTCGGTACACCGCCATCGCGTCGGTGTCCTCCTCGTAGGAGTGCGTCCAGGCTCCGACGACGTCCGGCGCTTCCTCGTTCATCATGATGACGCTCATCGGACCTGGCGGTTCCCGGCCACCACGTTCAGCGCCGCGCGGGTGTCCTTCAGCACCTCCTGGAGCAGCTGCTCCAGGTCGCGCTGCGAACCGTTGCCGGTGAGCCGCGCCTCGGCGGGGGAGGCGACGCCCGCGGGGATCCGCTCCTCGGCGCGCGCGGCCAGCTGCGGGACCAGGAAGGACGCCCGCGGGCCCTCCAGGCAGGCGTTCATCCGCGTCGACTGACCGCTGGTGAACATCATCATGCCGGCGTCGTCGGTGTAGTCCATGTAGTTCACGAACATGTCACCGTTGGGACCGTTGTTGCACGAAATATGGGGAAATTTCGGTATTCCGGTGTTGTTGCCGGCCTGGTTCGGGGTGTCGGCCACCTTGTCGTCGCCGCTGCACCCCTCGCCGTCGTCCCCCCAGATGTGGAAGAGGTTCAGCCAGTGGCCGATCTCGTGCGTCGTGGTCCGGCCCAGGTGGAACGGCGGCGCCGCGGTGCCCGTGCTGCCGAAGGCGGAGTGGCGGATGACGACGCCGTCCGTGTCCGGCGGCCCGCCGGGGAACTGCGCGTAGCCGAGCAGCCCGCCCGTCAGCTGGCACACCCAGATGTTGAGGTACTGGTCGCTGGGCCACGGGGCGGCGCCGCCGCCGGCGCTCGACTTCACCAGGTCGTCGAAGGTGAAGCCCATCCGCTGGGTCTCCACGCGGACGATCCCGTCCGTCGGCTCCCCGTTCGGGCCGCGGCTCGCGAGGTGGAACTCGACCATCGTGTCCGCCACCAGCGACCTCCAGACGGGCGGCACCTTCGTCACGTCGGGGTTGGCGGCCCGGAAGTCCTGGTTGAGGATCTCGATCTGGCTGTGGATCTGGTCGGCGCCGATGTTCTGTTCTGGGCGGGCCGGGTTGTGGACGACGTGCACGACGACGGGGATGCTGATCACGCCGACGCGGCTGACCATGCGGGTGCCGAGCCTGTACTGCGTGGCCTGGTTCTCGATGGACGCCCGCCGCGCGCGGTAGGACATGCTCTCGTTGAGCAGCCGGCGGTGCACGGGCATGGTGCCGCACAGGTCTCGCGTGAGCGGCTCGGACAACTCTGACTCGTCCATCATGATTTCCCCCCAGAAGTGAAGCTAGAGAGGCCGCCCGGCCGGATCGCAGAAGAAGGGCAGACCGCGATCCGGCCGGTCGGACGCTGATGCACTCGTACCGCGAACCGCCCGGTCGAAAGCCCAAAGGAGTGCAAGGCTTCCGGCTCGGATCCACGCGCACGCCGCTCCTCGTCC
This sequence comes from Nonomuraea sp. NPDC051941, assembly GCF_044593615.1. Lineage (NCBI taxonomy): Bacteria > Bacillati > Actinomycetota > Actinomycetes > Streptosporangiales > Streptosporangiaceae > Nonomuraea > Nonomuraea sp. NPDC051941. The sequence continues at coordinate 284,169 of NZ_JBIUCF010000002.1, read as the reverse complement.
TGACCGGGAGCGGCCGGACCGCCGTTATGCTCGGGCCCGATGGACATCCGCGTGCTGGGCCCGGTCGAGGTCTACGACGGCGACGTCGAGATCCCGATCGACGGAGCGCAGCAGCAGTGCGTGCTCGGCCTGCTCGCCGCGCACCTCGGCGCGTACGTGCCGGTGGACCGGCTGATCGAGGCGCTGTGGGAACGCGACCCGCCCAAGACCGCCAGGACCATCGTCCAGCTCAAGGTGTCGCAGCTGCGCAAGACCCTGGGCGGGCGCATCGCCAGCACCACGGCGGGCTACGCGCTCGCCGTACCGGAGGAAGAGGTCGATCTCGGGCGGTTCCGCACGCTCGCCGCGCAGGGGCGGGCAGCACAGCCGCGGGACGCCGCCGGCGCGTGGGAGCGGGCGCTGGGGCTGTGGCGCGGGCAGCCGCTGCAAGGGCTCGGCACCGACTGGGTCGAGCGGCGGGTGCGCCGCCCGCTGCTGCGCGAGCGGTGGGACCTGCTGGAGGAGCACGCCGCCGCGCTGATCGAGCTGGGCCGGCACCGCGAGGTCCCCGCGCTGCTGCAGGAGCTCAGGGACGAGGAGCCGCTCAGGGAGACGCCGCACGCGCTGGCCATGACAGCGCTGTGGCACGACGGGCGGCCGGCGGAGGCGCTGGAGCTGTTCCACGACGTGCAACGGCTGCTGGCGGGGGAGCTGGGCGTCGATCCCGGGCCGCGGCTGCGGGACCTGCACCAGCGCATCGTCGAGGGCCACCGGCCCGTGGTGCCGCGCCAGCTCCCCAGAGACGTCCCCTGCTTCGTCGGCAGGCAGGCCGAGGCCGAGCGCCTGAGGCACCTGTTGCACGGCGGCCGCGTGGCCGTGGTGACCGGCGCGGCCGGCATCGGGAAGTCGGCGCTGGCCGTGCACGTCGGCCACCAGGTGGCCGCCGAGTACCCCGACGGCCAGCTCCACATCGACCTCAACGGCTACGGCCAGGGCGAGCCGCTGCCGCCCGAGCGGGTGCTGCCCCGCCTGCTCGGAGCCCTCGGCGTGCCCGCCCCCAGCGGCGCCGCCGAGCAGCTCGACCTCTACCGCTCGACGACGGCCACCAGGCGGGTGCTGGTCGTGCTCGACAACGCCGCCCACGCCGAGCACGTACGCCCGCTGCTGCCCGGCGGCTCCTCCAGCGCGGTCATCGTCACCAGCCGCGACACACTGCGCGGCCTGGCCCTGCAGGGCGCGCAGACCGTACGGCTGGGCACGCTCACCCCCGGCGAGTCCCGCGACCTGCTGGCCGACCTCGTCGGCCCGGACCTGATCCAGGCCGACCCGGCGGCCGCCGCCGAGCTGGCCGAGCTCTGCGGCCACCTGCCGCTGGCGCTGGCCATCGCGGGCGCGAACCTCATCGGCCGGGCCGGCCTGCGCGAATACCTCGCGGAGCTCCTCGACGACCGCCTGAACACGCTGGCCGTCGAAGGCGACGCGCAGGCGACCGTGGCCACGGCCTTCGCCGGCTCGTACGCGGCGCTGACGCCGGACGCCCAGGTGCTGTTCCGGCGGTTCGGGCTGGTCCCCGGCTGCGACTTCACCGCGAGTTCGGCGGCCAGGCTCGCCGGTACGGATCCCGGCACGGCCAAGCGGCTCCTGGCCAGGCTCGCTTCGGCCCACCTGGTCGAGGAGCACGCGCCGGGCCGTTACCGCCTGCACGACCTGGTCCGCCTCTACGCCCGCGAACACTGCACGGACACCGCCGACGACCCGGCCCCGTTGCACGCGTACTACCTGCACACCGCGCGGGCCGTCGCGCCGCTGCTGGCGCCCTCCATCGAGCTGCTCCCGCTGACGGGCGAGGACCCGCCGCGCGACGCGGAGGAGTTCGCCGACGCCGACGCGGCGCGCGCCTGGTTCCAGGCCGAGCAGCACAACCTGCTCACCGTGATCGACCACGCCCGCGGGCGGCTGCTCTGGCGGCTGGCCGAGACCCTGCGCGCCTTCATGTACGGCACCTACCAGCCCGACGTGATCATCACCGCGGCCCGCCGCGCCCTGGCCGCCGCCGAGCGGGCGGACGACCGCGCCGGCCAGGCCAGCATGCACCACACGCTGGCCAACGCCATGTTCGCGCTGAACGAGCCGCGGCCGGCCGTCCGGCACTACGAGCTCGCCTCCGACCTCTATGAGGAGGTCGGCTGGGGGACCGGCACGCTGCTCACGCTGACCAACCTTGCGGTGGCACGCTCCAGCCTCGGGGATCTCCAGCAGAGCCTGGAGAGCCAGGAGCGGATCATCCGGCTGTGGGAGAAGTTCGAGCCGTCCACGAAGCTGGCCGTGACCCTGGAGAACTACGCCATCAAGCTCCTGTGGGCCGGGCGTCCCCGCGAGGCGCTGGACCGGCAGCTCCGGGCCGTCCGGATCAGGGAGGAGCTCGGCGGGCAGCCGCCCTGGGAGGCCAGGGCGTACACCATCCTCGGCGACATCCGCGTGGCGCTGGGCGAGCTCGGGGCGGCCGTCGAGGACTTCGAGCGGGCGCTGGCCGTCGCCAAGGACCTCCAGCTCGCCGCGACGCTGTCCAGCGTGGCCTTCGCGCACCACCTGCGTGGCGACGGCGCCCGTGCCGCCGAACTGGCGCGGCGTGCCGTGGACATAACCCAGGTGCGCCCGCCGGCCCACGAGCACGAGGAGGCGCGCAGCACGCTCGCCCGCGTGGACGAGTCGCTCGACCTCGGCGAGCGCGTCGGCATGCTCAACGAGGTGCTCGCCGTCTACCGGGACCGCACCTACCCCTACCTGGAGTCCCGGGCCCGGGTGTGGCTGGCCGAGGTGCTGGTGGACGGTGGCCGGTGGGACGAGGCCGCCGCCGTGGCCGGGCAGGCGCGCGAGGCGGCCGTGCGGTACGGGCTGCGGCTGCTCGAAGGCCAGGCGCTCACGCTGCTCGCCCGGCTCCACGTACGGGACGGCTCGGCGGGCGAGGGGCGCGACTGCGCCAGGCGGGCTCTGGAGGTGCACCGGGAGTTCGGCCACCGCCTAGACGAGGCCGCGGCCCTGGCGGTGCTCGACCAGACCTGACCTGCCGCACCGGCGGGTGGCCCGGCTCACCGGCGGGGTGGCCCGGGTCAGGGTGGGCCGGCCAGCAGGGTCGCGAACGTGGCCTGAAGCTCCGTCCCCGGGTCCACGCCGAGCTGGTCGGCCAGCAGCCGGCGGGTGCGTTCGTACAGCTCGAGCGCCTCGGCCTGCCTCCCGAGCCGGTAGAAGGCCGTCATCAGCAGCGACACCAGCCGTTCCCGCTGCGGATCGGCCGTCACGCTCGCGCGCAGCGGCGTCACCGCGAGCTCCGGCCGGCCAGTCCTGAGCCGCCTGCGGGCCAGCTCCTCGACGGCGGCCAGCCGCGCCTCGTCCAGCTCGACCGCCGCCACCTCCAGCGCCTTGCCTCCCCCCGAGCCGCCCAGCGCCGGGCCGCGCCACAGAGCCAGCGCCTCGTCCAGCAGCTCGGCCCCGGCCTCGTCGCCGAGGCCCGCCGCCTCCGTGACCAGGCGGCGAAAGCGCAGCGCGTCGACGCGTTCGGGGTCGGCGCGCAGCACGTACCCCGAGGCGTCCCGTTCCAGGCGCACGCCCGGCAACGTCCGGCGCAGCCGGTAAACGTGTCCCTGCACGGTCATCCGCGCGCTGTTTGGGGGAGTTCCCTCCCATACGGCGTCGACCAGCCGCTCCACCGGGACCGGACGGTTCAGGTCCAGCAGCAGCGCGGCCAGTACGTAACGACGCTTACGCGGCCCGATCTCCAGGCGGCGTCCCCCGACACAGGCGTCGATGGACCCGAGCAGGCAGTACTCCAAGTGATCCATCTGTCCCAGGATGCCCGGAAGCGCTAAAACCCCGCTAAAGACGGTTACGGCGCCGTACCCGCACCAACAGAACGCCAACGGGCTCTGCCAGGGTCTTTCACTCACGCTCTACGCCTACACAGGAAGAGACCCAAGTTGATCACGAAGAAGGCCGCGATCGCCGTGCTGGCCGGCTCGCTCCTGGCGGGCCCGGTGGCCGCCGTCGCCCTGACACAGCCGGGCGCGGCCACCATCACCGGCGCCGTCACCGGCACCCACACCGCAGCCGCGAAGGACCGGCTCGGGCCCGGCGAGTGGCTGCTCCCCGGGCAGTCGCTGACCTCGGAAGGCGGCCGGTTCAAGCTCATCCAGCAGGCGGAGGGGAACCTGGTGTTCTACGAGGGCACCAAGGCGCTGTGGACCTCGCCCACCTCGGGCAAGCCCGGCGCCCGCGCGACCATGCAGAAGGAGGGCAACCTCGTCATCTACGGCGCCGACAACAAGCCGCTGTGGTCCACGCCGACCGCCGGCAACCCCGGCGCATACCTGCTGCTGCCCAAGGAGAGCGGCAACCTGGTGATCTACAGCCGGGACAACCGGCCGCTGTGGTCGTCCAAGGCGTACATCGGCAAGCTGCCCTCGGGGCACGTGCTCCGGCCGGGGCAGGCGGTGCAGTCGAGCAACGGCCGCTACCGGCTGATCCAGCAGGACGAGGGCAACGCGGTGCTGTACGACGGGCAGCGCAGCCTGTTCACCACGCCGACGGCCGGTCACCCCGGCGCCCGGTCGATCATGCAGGCGGAGGGCAACTGGGTGGTGGTGGACAGCGGCAACAAGGCCCTGTGGACCACCAAGACGGCCGGCAACCCGGGGGCGTGGCTGGCGGTCAGCGATGACGGGCGGATCATCATCTACTCCCACGACAACAAGCCCCTCTGGACCAGCCGCTGACCCGATCCCGATCTCGCCGCCTTCTGGGGGTCTGTCCGGCGGTCACGGGTTTTCCCATCCGATGGCCCAGAAGGCGGCGTAACGGCGCCCGGCCCCGCACACCTCGTGACCGTCTCCCTGGACAGAGCCCGGCCACGTGCGGGGGGTGGGTTGCCCGCCGTAAGCGTAAAAGCTGGAGGAGAGCACCACGTGCGGCGGGTCGGTGGCCCGCCGTGAGTGGGAAAGCTGGATCTCCGGAAGAGTGGCAGGCTGGAAGGATGCGCCTAGCCACGTGGAACGTGAACTCCGTCAAGGCCCGGCTGCCCCGCCTGCTCGAATGGCTCGCCGAGGCGAAACCCGACATCCTCTGCCTCCAGGAGACCAAATGCTCCGCGCAGGCGTTCCCCACGGCGGAGGTAGCAGAGCTGGGGTACGCCGCCGCGGCCCACGGCGACGGCCGGTGGAACGGCGTGGCGCTCCTCTCCAGGGTCGGCCTCGACGACGTGACCCTCGGCTTCCCCGGTGAGCTGAACGGCGTGGAAGCCGAGGCCCCGGAGGCCCGCGCCATCGCCGCCACCTGCGCAGGGCTGCGCGTCTGGTCCCTGTACGCGCCGAACGGCCGCACCGTGGACTCCCCGCACTACGCGTACAAGCTCGCCTGGTTCGCGGCGCTCCGGGACGCGCTGGCGGCCGAGACGGCCATGCCGCTGGCGGTGTGCGGCGACTACAACGTCGCCCCCACGGACGCCGACGTATGGGACCCCGCGCTGTTCGTCGGCGCCACCCACGTCACCCCCGCCGAACGCCGGGCCCTCGCCGACCTGCGAGCCCTGGGGCTGCACGACGTGGTGCCGACGCCGATGAAGGGCCCGCACCCGTTCACGTACTGGGATTACCGGGCCGGGATGTTCCACCAGAACATGGGCATGCGCATCGACCTGGTCTACGCGAGCGGGGACGTCGCCGGGCGGGTGCGGTCGGCGTACGTCGATCGCGAGGCCCGCAAGGGCAAGGGCCCTTCCGACCACGCCCCGATCGTCGTTGATCTCGGACCATAATTCAAATCACAAACCGCGTCCGTCCGAGTATCCTGTTTTCTCAAATGTTTCGGGGGATTGAGTAGCTTCACGGCCCACAGGGGGGATCTCCGTGGAACCTGCAGACGGTCGCGTCATTCTATTCATCATCATCGCTCTCGCCGTGTTCGCCCTCGGCCGCCGCTTCCAGACGATGATCATCATGCGTCAGGTGTGGAAGCAGAGCGCCAAGCAGGTCACAGCCAGGAAGGCGGTCGCGAACAGCGCCGCGAAGGCGATGATCGGCATCAGCTTGCTCGCGATATTCGTGGTCTGGCTGGTGCTCAACCTCAACCGCGTAATGTGAAAAGCAATCAATAGCTGATTACCGCGCAATTGCGCGGCCGTCCGCAATCCTCCCGATGGCCTATTTGCGGCGATTTCGCAGGGCCCAAGCCGTCAGCACGGCCGCTCCGGCGGCGGCCAGGCTGACGGCGCGCGTAAGGCGTACCGCACGGCGGATGTCCTTGACGTCGGGCTCGGGCCCGTCGCCCATGGTGGGCCGGTGCTCGGTCCTGCCCTGGTAGACGTTCGTGCCGCCCAGGGTGACGCCGAGCGCCCCGGCGAAGGCGGCCTCGCACCTGCCGGCGTTCGGGCTGGGGTGCCGGTGGCCGTCCCGCCTGAGCACCGCCAGCGCGCGGCCGGGGTCCGGCCCGGTCAGGACCGTGAGCAGCCCCGTCACCCTGGCCGGTACGTAGTTCGCCACGTCGTCGAGCCTGGCCGCCGCCCAGCCGAAGCGTTCGTAGCGGGGGGAGTGGTGGCCGACCATGGCGTCCAGCGTGTTGATCGCCCGGTACGCCAGCAGCCCCGGCACGCCCGCCACCGCGCCCCAGAAGAGCGGAGCCACGACGGCGTCGGAGGTGTTCTCGGCCAGCGACTCGACCGTGGCCCTGGCGAGTTCCTTGGCCTCGAGGTGGGAGGGGTCGCGGCCGCAGAGGTGGGGGAGGCGGGCCCTGGCCCGTTCCAGGTCGCCGCCTTCGAGGGCGTCCGCCATGTACTCGCCCTCGCGGGCGAGCGTGGTGCCGCCGAGCACGGCCCAGGTGGCGACGGCTGTGACGGCCGTACGGGCGTGGGGGATCCGCTGGGCGAGTACTCCGAGCGCGGTCGCGCCGCCGACGCAGATAGCGACATGTGCCACTCCGTGCGCCTTCTTGTCCGCGTACAGGGACTTCTCCACCCTCGCGGCGACACGCCCGAAGACCGCGACCGGATGGGCGGCGCTCCGCGGGTCGGCGATCAGCCGGTCGAGGGCCACCCCGAGGGCGAGCCCCAGCGGGTCACACCAGGTGGGCATGGAGCTCGTCTTCGTGTACGTCCAGCCAGGCCGCCGCGCGGCGGATGCGCTCGCCGGCGCCGCCCGCCCACATCTTCGCCCAGTTGCCCCCCGCCGAGGCGCGGGTGCGCATGACGTCGTAGGAGCGGTGGAAGCGGAGCCTGGCCAGTTCGAGGAGGCGGCGGCGGTCGCGGGGCGGCACGCCGTACGCGTCGCAGAACAGCCTCAGCCGCTCGCCCACGTCGAGGTTGCGGAGCAGCGGGGACCGGTCCACGGGGTCGGCGATGGGAGCCCAGTGGCGGAGCGTGGTGACGATGTCGAACAGCCGCGTGGTGGGGCGCGCAAGATCGAAGTCGATCAGCGCGTGGGGCCTGCCCTCGCGAAAGATCACGTTGGCTGGCGTTAAATCACAATGTCCGATGATTTCTGGCGCTTTGTCATCATTCGACCCGCCTTCCCACCCCTCCAGGGACAGCGGGAACCCGACGGTCGCGTCATGAAATTCCCGAAGCAGCACCGCAAGCCGGGCCAGCGCCTCATCACTCACGCTCTCCAGCCGCAACCCGGTCGTCCCCGGCAGATACGTCAGGATCTCCCGCCCGAGCCCGTCCATCCCCACCACCCGCGGCGCCCCTCCGAACCCACGGGCCTCGAGGTGCCGGAGCAGGGCGTGCACGGCGGGTGTCGACGTACTGGCCGGTCTACGCACGGTGTCCCCGACCCGCACCACCCCGTCAGTCACGTCCCCGCCCTGCAACGGAATCTCATGCAGGAGCGTCGCGACCATGCCACGAGAGCTTAGACCCTTTTGCCCCACCCCCGCCCAGCCTTTCCCCACCTCCCACCCACCCTCTCTCAGCCACCTCCCCCGCACCCCCACCTATCGCACCCTCCTGCCCCTCGACCCGCCGCACTCACCACCCGCCCCATCCCCACAGCCACCTGCTCCTGCGCCACCTGCTCCTGCGCCACCTGCTCCTGCGCCGCGGGCTCCTGCGCCGCGGGCTCCTGCGCCGCGGGCTCCTGCG